>CANJJI010000011.1 GCA_947474545.1 Beijerinckiaceae bacterium
CTACGCCGCCACTCTCACCGCAACAGGCGATCGGCTGCGCAACCCCGACCAGCTCCGCCGATCGCCTGTTGCTACACCCGCGCCACAAGGCGTAAAATCCGCCGGGACTCTAAATGCTACTGGATGAAAGTTCAGGGGCAGGTCAAATCGGCGGCGGGTTTCTGATCGTCCCCGGTCTGATGTTTGCCACAGGCATGCCGCTGGTCTACGCCATCGGCACGTCGCTGGTGTCAGTGGCCGCCTTTGGCGCCTCGACGGCTGTAAGCTACGCCTGGTCCGGGCTCATTGATTGGCGCATCGCTGGCATATTTATCGCCGGTGGCGCTCTTGGCGGGCTCGCCGGAGTTGCATTGGGAAAAGCGCTCGCAAACAGTAAACGGGCGCTTGGTCTGGTGTTTGCTGGAATTGTAATTGCAGCCGGACTTTATGTGATCATACGCGGGCTGATGTAGCCGCGCTGTTCACTTCTGGCCGGGAGGACCCTGAAATTCCCATGTGTGACCCTGCGGATCGAGCAGGAACAATTGAGGGTCGCCGGTGAGATTGCCGATCTCCTGGAACGGAACACCCAGCGCCTTCATCCGCGCCCGAAACGCGCCGACATCGCGAATTTTCCACGCGGTATGCCGGCCAGCTGGCGTAATCTTGGCATCAGAGCCGGGACGCAATGTGTTTTCGTTGACGATCAAGTGGAAGCTTACGGTGCGATCGGCATCGACCATCCATGCGCCCGAACCCATCGCATCAAGGGCAGGCGGACGTGGAATCTGGGTAAGGCCAAGAACATCGCGGTAGAATGCGATCAGATCAGGCAGCTTGTCCTTGTCGCAGGGAATGCCCTCATGGCTGACGCCATCGAAACGCAAGGCAGGCACATCGGTTGCAGTGGCGGTGGCTGACATTTTTCTCTCCCAATTCGAAGCCTATTTTGAACTTATCTGAGAAAACGTCAATGCGCCTGGAAGGCTGCGATCTCCGCGTCGCGCAACAGCATTTGTGCGCCATAATCCCGGATGATTTGCGCAGGATCGCATTTGAGGCCGGGGGTATTTGGATCATCGGGTGGACTGTATTTGGCTTCCAGAAACGCCCCGAGATAGCGCGAGTGCGCACATAACTTTTGACCAAATGCCACGCGCTGGGCCTCATAACGCGCCAGTGCCTGGGGAACATCGCCTGAGCTTGCGGTCAATTCATCCGCCAGACATTGTGCATCAAGAGCCGCTTTTGATACGCCTGCCGCCGTGTGCGGGCGCGCGATGAATGCAGCATCGCCCATCAGCGCAACCCTGCCGAAAACCATCTTGGGCGTCTGCAGATCGCTGACCGCCTGCAACAAAATCTGCGGCGTGCGGTTGATCACCTCGGCAATGCATGCGGGCAGTAGCTTGTAAGCGTCGCTTTTAACTTCTGCCGGGAATTCTGGCCGGATCAATGGCGGCGGAATGGACACGCGGTGGTTCTTTCCGCTCGCGTCGGTGAACATGTCCGCGAGCCTGTCGCGTGAAACGGGCCTGTACCAGATAAAATAAATGCGGCGGTGGCCGGGACGCATATCGTCGCCGGTGCCCGGTACAGTCATGCACAAAAGCATTTCGCCATCGGGATAACAAAAGACGATGCGATGGCCGATAGCTTCCAGCACGGCGGCCGGCATATCGGCTTCCTCGACGATGCCGCGCCAGGCGACATAACTGGCGTAGACAGGATCAACGTCTGGCAAAAACTGGCGGCGGACTGTCGAATAGACGCCATCAGCGCCGACCAGCAGGTCACCGGTTTCGCTGGCGCCATCGGCAAAATGAGCTGTCACGCTGGCGTCGGTTTGTTCGATACGCACGAGATTCATGCCCTGCCGGTAATGCTCTTCCGGCGCGATTTCCCTTAAAGGCTGATAGACACGCGGCCATGTGCTCCCGACGGTCGGCCGCACATGCTCGAACAGGATTTTCCCGTCCTTCGCCATCCACGCATAACTTGGGTGAGCAGACCCCGATGACATATCGAAGCGCGCGCCGACTTTGTGCATGATGTCGACCAGATCCTGAGAGATGCCCAGTCCCGCCCCCCGCCCTGCCAGATCGCCCCGCGCCCGCTCGAAAATGACAGCCTCCCAGCCTGCCTGGCGCAGCAAGGCTGACGCCAGCAATCCGCCAACGGAACCACCGATAATGAGGGCGCGGGGGCGAGTGGGCATAAGTGTTTCCTTCCGGGCTGCGCCACAAATCGGCGCATGTTTTATTGGCTCCAATTTGCGGCGGTTTCGGACTCAATTGCAAGGGGCTGGCACATGGGGGCAGTCATCAGGATTGGGAACATTGTGTAGGCGCTCGAGCTGCAAAGCTGCGGCATCAATCTTTCTGCAATCGTATAATCCGACAAGCGTCCTTATCGCAGTATGGAGCTTGCCATCATCGCGAGTGAGGTTAATAGACCTGCAAACGGCATCCAAAGGGGAACGGTCACGTGGGGCTCCTCGGATTCGATGCCTCGCAATCGGACAGCAATAAGCGAAACATTCACGAGTGCAAAAACAGCCAGCGTCGCGATGGACGTACCTTCAGCCAGTTTCTCGAGTGGAAATGCGACCGCGAGCACTATGACCAGAGCGATATTGACCCCGGTGGCAACAAGTGGCGTTGCTGTCCGGTGGTCGACCCTCCCGAATATCCCGGGTAAATCGCCCTGCCGGGCCATTCCATACATAACCCGGGATGAAAGGGTCATTTGCGCCAGTATGGTGTTCAGGGTCGCGAAAATCGCGATCAAGCTGATCGTGGCGGGGCTTACGCCGGCCAGAGTGCGAAAAACAAGACTGAGCGGGGCAGGCGAGGCAGCCAGTTGCGCAAGGGGAACAGCAGCCACGCAAATCACAGCGATGGACACATAAAGCACGGTTGAAATAATCAAGGTCCACAGCATCGCACGCGGTAGATTGCGCTGCGGTTCCCGCGCTTCTTCGGCGATATTCGCCAGATCCTCGAACCCGATAAAAGCAAAAAATGCCAGCAGTCCACCAAAGGCGATCGCGGAGAACGAAGTCATGTCCATCGGCGGCAATTGCAGGATCACCGGGCTCACTGGCAGCCCCGCATACATGGCCGAACCGATGATGGCGAGCAGGCCGCTGACCTCTATCAGCGTAAAAAATGCAGCCAAGATAACCGATTCCAGAATACCCCAGGCCGATATTGCCCCGAGCACCATCACGATGACTACAACGAGAACACTGGCCGGTAGATTGACGAATTGCGTCATATATCCGGCTGATCCGATTGCAACCGCCGCCGAAGAGACAATGCCAATCACAAGGGTCAAAAGCCCGGTAAAGACAGACAACGGCTTTGAGGAAAATGCGGCTCGCATGTAAGCGGCTTCGCCGGCGCTCACCGGGTAGCGCGTCGCCATTTCCGCATAGGAGGCGACTGTGAGCGCCATAACCAGCGCCGCGAGCAAAAAAGACCACGGCGCAAACCGCCCGGCGTGACCTGCCACAGCGCCGATCAGCACGTAAATTCCCGCGCCAATTGTTATCCCGGTGCCGTACATCACGAGCAGAGGCAGGCCTAGCCGGCGCTGCAGCTTTCCCTGTACTTTTATGTCGCCGGTTGGTTGCATGGGCCTTGATCCAATCTTTGGGACATCAATCATGAAAAGGCGGAAAAACAATTGACCGGGAACAAGCTGCAAAAAGGAGGGCGGCCCCCTTGGGCGATTGTGAGGCGGGATAGGCTCCCTGATGCCATTGAGACTTTCTCCCCGGCGCGAAGTACGTTACCTTACAGACGGCCAGAGGACCAAACCTTTGCGCTCGCACGAATAGGCCTTCGCGAGAAAGGCGGTTTGGGGAACAGAACTTGACCAGCGGGACCAGATCATGACTGACAACACGGCAGGCGCGATGACGCGAAACCAGCCAATTGCTATGCCTGCGCCCCTGCAGAGCCTGGCCCAGCGTCTTTTTTCAGGCCGTAATGTGCTGGTCGTCTCGCTGGTGGCGATCCTGAGCTTTCTGGCTGTCTATCCGCTGGCGATGCTGCTGTACGGCAGCCTTCACTCCACGCCGCCAGGAATGGCGGGCGAATTCAACCTGAATGGCTACAAATCAATCCTGAATTGGTCCAATACCCTCGTACTGCTCAACACCGTGGCGATTTCCCTCGGCAAGACGATCCCTTCCCTGACCCTCGCGGTCCTCCTCGCCTGGATCATTGCCCGGACCGATACGCCCTGGCGGGACAAGCTGGAAGTTCTGATCACACTGCCATTTTTCATTCCTCCCATTCTCACGGCGATGGCCTGGGGCATGCTTGGTAACCCGCAAGTGGGACTTCTCAATCAGGTCTGGAAATGGGCGACCGGTGCAACCGTTTCCCCAATCAACGTATATTCGTATGGCGGCATCATCTGGCACATGATGCAATATTCGACGCCGTTCCTGTTCCTCTTCATTGTAGATATTTTCCGGGCAATGGACCCGGCGCTGGAAGAATCAAGCCGCATGTGTGGCGCATCGCGCTGGCGCACATTCCGCCTCATCACCTTGATGCTGATGCTGCCTGCGTTGACGAATTCTTTTATCCTGAGCTTGATCCGCGGCATCGAATCCTTTGAATCGCCGCTGTTCTTCGGCACACCCGCAAAGATTGAAGTCATTACGACCGAAATCTACAATTCGATCAATCATCGGGCGACACCGGATTATCAATATGCCACCGCGCTGAGCTTCGCCATCATGGTGATGATGTTCCTGCTCGTAATATGGCAATGGTGGCTGCTGAAGGGCCGCACCTTCACGACAGTCACCGGCAAGGGCTACGCGCCCAACATCATGAAACTGGGCAGATGGAAATGGGTGACCTTTTCATTCTGCATTCTGTTTTTCGTCATCACAGTCGTTCTGCCTGTCGGCCAGTTGCTGATTGGCTCGTTCTTCAAGTTCTTTGGCTTCTATTCGTATGACATGCTGACGACCGAACATTACGTCGCTGTGTTCAACAACGCTGAAGTCTGGCGCGCCATCGGCAATACAATGTTGCTGGGCCTGCTCGGCGCAACTGCGGTGATGATTCTGGGCTCAATCGTCGCCTATGTCTCGGTGCGGACGAAATGGCGCGGCCGCCGGCTGATTGATGGCCTGGCGTGGTTGCCGTGGATGATGCCGGGCATGGTGCTGGGCATCGGCTTTCTCTGGGCCTTCGCCATGTTGCCGGGACCAATCCCGATCTACGGAACCATCTGGGCGCTGATGCTTGCCTATATTGCGCTGGGCACGCCGATCTCCGTGCGCGTGATGAACAGCGCCTATGCCCAGCTCTCCTACGATCTTGAGGAATGTTCGCGCGTACATGGCGCGACCTTCATGCAGACCATGTGGCGCATTCTCATCGCGCTGGCCTGGCCCTCGTTTGCCGTGGGCTGGGTGCTCGCGTTCTTCGGCATCATGCGGGAATTGTCGGCATCCATCCTGCTCTATTCGGTGGGATCGGAAGTTCTGTCCGTTGTGCTGCTCCGACTATGGGCGAACGGCCTTGCCGAGCAGGTCAGCGTCATCGGGCTCATGATGATGCTTTTGGTGATCCTGTTCCGCTGGGTGCAGTTGAAACTCATCAAGAGCCGCATCTCCACGCTGTAACAATAATTCTGAAATCCCCGGAAGGAAGGGCGTTAATGTCCGCGATTGTACTTGAAAACATATCCAAATTCTTTGGCGCGGCGGCCGCTGTCGACAATGTCAATCTGCAGGTGGAGACCGGCGAATTTGTCACGCTGCTTGGACCCTCCGGCTGCGGCAAGACCACGACTTTGCGCATGGTGGCGGGCCTCGAACAGAATTCCACAGGCCGTATCAGCATCGGTGGTGAAGTTGTAAGCGACGCCGCGCAGGGCTTTTTTATCCCGCCAGAGCGTCGACATCTGGGCATGGTGTTCCAGTCCTACGCCATCTGGCCGCATATGACTGTGTTTGACAATGTGGCCTATCCCCTGCGCATCCGGCGCAAGTCAGCGCAGGAAATCAAGGAACGCGTCGCCACGGCGCTGAAACTTGTCGAGATGGAGCGCTTTGCCGATCGTCCGGCGCCTGCGCTCTCTGGTGGTCAGCAGCAGCGTGTCGCCATTGCGCGCGCGCTTGTGTTCGAACCGCGCGTGCTGTTGCTCGACGAGCCCCTGTCCAATCTCGACGCACGCCTGCGCACACAGACCGGCGATGAGTTCCGCCAGTTGCAGAAACGCCTGGGCATCACCAGTCTTTATGTGACCCATGATCAGGGTGAAGCGATGGCGCTTTCTGATCGGGTTGTCGTCATGAGCATGGGCAAGATCCTGCAGGTTGGCGCGCCCGAGGATATTTATCAGCGCCCACATTCGCGCGATGTAGCGGCCTTTTTCGGTTCGCCGAATTTCATTGAAGCAGAGGTAAAAGCCTGCCGCAGCGATACGGGCGGAACATTTGTGCTTGAACTTGATGGCGGCTGGAAAGGCCCGTGTCATTCCTCCCATGAGATCAAGCCCGGGAACAAAGCTGCGGTGATGGTACGTCCCGAAAACATGCGCCTGGTCTCAGGCGGGCAGGGGCCTTCGGCAACTGGCATGGCGTGGAAGGGCATTGTGAAAGAATCCATCTATCGCGGCGCACATCGTTCTGTGATGCTCGATACGCCCGCCGGCAATCTCAACATTGACCTTACGGCGCTTGAAAATCCTGCTGTTGGCGCAAATGTCGATGTATTCGCCGCCGAGAATTCAGCTTGGGCCGTGCCGGTCTGATTTTCGCCTGATCAAATTCCGGAGACTGCTTTGACGCGCTATCGCATAGGCATCGACGTTGGCGGCACGCATACGGATATGGTGCTTGTCGATACGCTGAATAATTCCAGCCGCGTTCATAAATTGCCGAGCACGCCGGCAAATCCCGCTATCGCTGTACTCGAAGGTGTACAACACTTCATCGCATCAGGGATTGCGCCCGCAGATATCGCCTTTTTCAGCCATGGCACGACTGTCACCACGAATACGCTGCTGGAGATGAAAGGCGCACGGATTGGCGTGCTGCTCAATCGCGGCATGCGTGGCATATTGGAAGTGCAAACGCAGGCTCGCGAGGGCTGGTCGACCTTCGATCATTTCTTTGTCAAACCCGAACCATTGGCTCGCCCTCGTTATGTGCGCGAAATCGCGGGGCGCATGGATTTTTCGGGACAGGAAATAGAGAGGCTTGACGAAGCCGCTGTACGCGAAGCCGCGCAGGCGCTCACGGCGGATGGCGTTACATCTTTTGCAATCTGCTTTCTGTTCTCGTTCATGAACAAGAGCCATGAGGAGCGCGCGGCAGCAATCATTCGCGAAATTGCGCCGCAGTCCTTTGTGTCCTGTTCCAGCCACGTATTGCCGCGCATCCGCGAATGGCCGCGCTATTCCACCACGATGTTGAATGCTTATCTTGCCCCAGTTCTGTCGCGTTATTGCGGCGACATGGGCCGGGGCCTTGACGAACTTGGCGTCACGACCCGTCAGCGCTTCTTGATGCAATCCAATGGCGGCGTCATGCCGCTGTCCGCAGATGCGGAAGTGCATACCGTGCGCACGCTACTGTCCGGCCCGGCAGCGGGCGTGCGTGGCGCAAGTTATCTCCTCGCCCGCGCACAAGGCTGGCGCAATCTAGTAACGATGGATATCGGCGGCACATCTTGCGACATAGCCTTTATCGAAGGTGGTGAGCCTGTCGAACAATCGGAAGGCACGCTCGACGGACGCATTGTCGGCGTTCCCGCTTTCGATATTGCGACCGTTGCAGCGGGCGGGGGATCGATCGCCTGGACCAGCGAATCCGGTTTGCTTGAAGTTGGACCCAAGAGCGCGGGTGCAGATCCAGGTCCCGTATGCTACGGCAAGGGCGGCAGGCAGCCCACTGTAACCGACGCCAATGTCTTGCGTGGCGCTTTAAATCCCGATTATTTCCTGGGCGGCAAGATAAGTCTTGATCTGGATGCAGCGAAATCCGCTCTCAACCTTGAGATCGCCCGGCCCATGGGCATCGACGTTGATGCAGCCGCTTGTGGCATCGTGCGCATTATCAATGCACGTATCGTCGACGCCATCCGGGTTGAGGCAGCGAAAAAAGGTATCGATCTGGCTGGCCATACGCTCGTGCCGTTTGGCGGTGCGGGCCCTGTTCATGCTGCGCAGGTGGCTGAACAATTGGGCATGCGCCGCGTGCTCGTGCCGCGAAATCCCGGCGCATTTTCGGCGCTCGGACTTTTGTGCAGCGATGTCCGCCACGATTACATGCGCTCGGAATTGGTTGACATCGCCACGCTCGATGCGGCCCATGCTGAAACATGTTTCGCATCGCTTGAGTCTGAAGCGCGAAAGGAAGTTGCAGTTGAAGGTCTCGATCCCGATTCGCTCGTTTACGAGCGCGAAATGGATATGCGTTATGCGGGGCAGGGATATGAATTGCAGATATCGCTGGCAGGTATAACGCGGCCGCTCGATCCTCAAGCCCTGAATGCGATTGCCGAACGGTTTCACACCGAACACACCAACATCCATGGCCATGCTGCCCGCGATACATCCGTTGAAATTGTCAGCTATCGCCTCCGCGCCATCGTCCCCATGCCGAAATTCGCGCCCGCAAAAAGAGCCGCAATTTCGGCTGAGACAAAACCTGCACACTTCAATCGCCGGACGGTTCTGCTCGACGCTGGCCGCAACATCGATGCGCGCGTCTGGCGGCGGGACGATCTGACCGCAGGTTTTATCGCAGATGGCCCTGCGATCATCGAGCAGCTTGATGCAACGACCATCGTGCCCGATGGCTGGCGCTTCACCAGTGATGATGACGACAACCTCATACTGGAAAGGATTGCGTGATGACGACACTGACGCAAACCGTCGATCCCGTCAGCGTACAGATCGTGCGCAACCGCATTGCCTGTCTCATGGATGAAATGCAGCATCATTTCTTCCGGTCAGGCTACTCGACAATCGTACGCGAATCCCGCGATTTTTCCTGCGTCATCGTTGATGCGCAGGGCCGGCTCATCACTTCGCCGCCGATGTTTTATCATGCAACGGCCTATTACCATCTGGCGCGCAGCATTCTTTCGATCTATGGCGACAATCTCGTCGACGGCGATGTATTCATCAGTAACCACCCCTATGAAGGTTTCACGCCGCATTCGCCCGATATGGCGATCATGGCCCCTGTTATTGTCGATGGAAAATTGATCGCATTTTCCGCCGCTATCGCACATAAGGCCGATCTCGGCGGGACAGTGCCGGGCACGAGTTATGGCGCTGCTACAGAGATGTTTCAGGAAGGCATGCTGCTGCCGCCGATCAGGTTTTATGCCGCAGGCAAGCTCAATCAGGATATCGAACGCCTCATCGCCGCTAACAGCCGCCAGCCGCGAGTCGTGATCGGTGATATGCGCAGCCAGACTGGCGCGGTCACGATTGGCCGCGAACGCATGAAAGATCTGGCGCATGAGCATGGCATTGCTGGCATTCAGGCCATCATGAATGAGGCGATCGATGCGGCGGGCCGCGAAATGGGCGCGGCGTTGAAATTGCTGCCCGATGGCGAAAGCAGCGCCCAGGCGTTTCTCGACAACGACGGCGACCGGGCCGAAGCGCCCGTCAAACTTCATGTCACAGTCCGGGTAAAGGATGGCCGTGTCACGTTCGATTTCAGCCAGAGCGATGATCAGCGCCGTTCCCCGGTGAATTTGCGGCCGCCTCAAGTGGAGGGGACGTGTTTCCACGCGCTGATTGCGATGATCAATCCGCAATTGCGCTACAGCGATTCCGCGCGGCAATATGTCGATCTGATTTTACGTCCCGGCTCTGTCGTAAACGCTACGCCACCAGCGCCCTGTTCCAATTATATGAAAGTATCGCAACGTTTGATCGATGTTCTGATCGAGGCCCTAAATCCCTTCTGCCCTGGCCGCGCAGCGGCGCATGCGGGGGGAAGCGGCGGTTCAATTGTTGTGACCTGGGGCGCGGGGCCACGGCATGCCCATCATAATCAGCATGAGATCTTTGGCTCAGCCTATGGAGGCACTGCGGGGCAGGATGGCGCCTCCGGAACAACCGTGCACATGACCAATCTTTTCGTGACGCCGGTCGAGATCGTTGAAACTGAATTTCCCTGCCGGGTGAACCGGTTTGAATTGATCCCTAATTCTGGCGGTGATGGCGAGTATCGCGGGGGCCTGAGCTTTCAACGTGAATATCTCGCGTTGCAACCGGCTGTGGTTCTTTATCGCGGCGATAAAACGAAATTTGCGCCAAGCGGCCTGTCTGGTGGCAAGGAAGGCCGCAAAAGCCGGTTTCTCGTTGATCCCGATGGCCCAAACGAAAAGCAGATGTCTGCCAATTGCCGTGTCGAGTTGCAAGCCGGCGAAAGCTTTCGCATCGAGGCGCCAGGCGGCGGCGGCTACGGCGATCCTGCGCTTCGCAAGTCCGGCGCGCGTGCACGCGACCGGGAAGATGGTTACGTCACCTGATCAGGATATCCGCTCGGGACCACGCATTGCCATCACATCCGCAGCGCGCGGGCGTACGCGCTTGACTGGCAGGTTGAAGAGCTTGGCGGCGTTGAGTCCCAGGATGTTTTTCTTGGCCTGCTCGCTCAGGAACGGCAGCGTCGTGATGGAAGCTGGTGGATCGAAATCCCAATGCGGCCAGTCCGACGCATAGAGCAATTGTGTATCCGCCTTGATTTTCTCGAACGTCGCCTCGGTATATTTCATATCCCAGCGTTCAAGCGGCTGACTCGAATAATACATGTCCTGCATGTATTCGCTGGGCATGCGCTTGAGGCCCGGCGCTTCGCTCTGGCGCATCAGCACTTCATGATCCAGTCTCTGCATCAGGTAGGGAATCCAGGCAAGGCCGCTTTCGATCCACACCAGCTTCAATTTCGGAAAGCGTTCCGGAAGCGCATTGATCACCCAATTGGTCATATGGATGAGATTGTAATGCACAAAACTCAGGGCGTGCATGGATATGAAGCGATTGAGCTGTGCAAAGGACGGATCGCCCCAGAATGGCCCGGCGTGAAACACCAGCGGCTTCCCGGTTTCCTCAATCATTCTGTAGAGCCGCATATATTGATTATGATGCACCGGCTTGTTCCGCACGGAGCAGATGGTGAAGCCGGCGATCTGCGGATTGGCGCCATATTCCTTCACCATGCGCTCGCATTCTTCGACAGAATTCAGCGGCAGATAGAGCAAGGCAATCAGGCGCGGGTCCTGCGGCATGACGAGTTCGGTCAACCAGCGGCTGTAGGCGCGCGCCATCTGGAGTTCTGTATCCTCCATCGGGTTCATGCCGAGATTGAGCAGGGCGGTCGGAAATATCACCTGATAGTCAACGCCCATAAAGTCCATATTTCGCCGCATGATCTCGACAAAAGCCGCGCCGGGCTTGTCGGGATTGGTCACTTTTTCACGCGGGCCTGCCTGATGGGGAATCCGGCCTTCCATCGCCTGAAAATTCATGCCCGGTTGGCTGTTCAAAAGCGGATTGGCGATACCGCCCTTGAGTTGTTGCAAGGCCGTTTCGCGCAGGACGTCATTGTCCATAAACGGAATGATCTCGGGCCAGAAGCGCGTTTCCTGCAGATGCGCGTCAATATCGACGATCAACTCATAATCGTCATATTGCTTTTGCGCCTGTTTGGCCGCGGCGAAAAGATAATCGCGGGAATCGGTGGTCACAGTGATTTCCGCGAGTTCGCGCACCTGTCCTGCGGATACCGGTTTTTGCTCATCAGGCATGATGGCCGCTCCTTGCTATTCTGATTTGACCAGGCGCGCTTTCATCAGTCGCGCAGCGACACTACGATATCGTCGCCCTCAACCCGCATTTTTACGGCGCGCAGGCGGACAGCATTATTTGTCGGGTGCCTGCCGGTGCGAATATCGAACTCGAACCCGTGCCATGGACAAACAACATTCATATCGGTCTTGGAGAATTCGCGCCCGCGGCTTGTCTTGTCTTCGTTCACAGCTTCTGTCGCGCAGGGCAGGATTTTGCCCTGGCACGCCGGGCCATCGAGATGCGGGCAGCGGTTTTCCCAGGCGTAGAATTGCCCGCCCAGTTTGAACACGCCGAATTCCGTACCACCGACATCGAAAACCTTGCGGCCAGGATCGGGAAAGGACGAAGCCTTGGCGACAATGACATCAGGCATGGTATTTCCTCCTTAGTTTATCTGATTTTTGTTATGACACGCGATGACGTGCGCGGGCTGCTATCACGTCTTTCGCATGCGGGCGCATCCGCTTGACTGGCAGGTTGAAGAGCTTTGCGGCATTCAACCCGAGTATGTTCTTCTTCGATTGTTCGCTGAGGAAGGGCAGGGTCGTGACGGATGACGGCGGGTCGAAATCCCAATGCGGCCAGTCGGATGCGAACAGCAATTGTGTGTCGGCCTTCATCTTTGTCATCGTCGCTTCCAGCATTTTCATATCCCAGCGTTCCATGGGCTGGCTGGAATAGAACATGTCCTGCATATATTCGCTTGGCATACGCTTGAGCCCAGGCGCTTCGCTCTGCCGCATCAGCACTTCATGATCAAGCCGCTGCATCAGGTAGGGAATCCACGCAAGGCCGCTTTCAATCCACACGACCTTCAGTTTGGGAAACCGCTCGGGCAGCGCATTGATAATCCAGTTGGTCATGTGGATGAGATTGTAATGCACAAAACTCAGCGCATGCATCGATATAAAGCGATTGAGCTGTGAGAAGGACGGATCATCCCAATGCGGTCCGGCATGGAACACCAGTGGCTTGCCGGTTTCCTCGATCATCGAATACAGTCGCATATATTGATTGTGATGCACGGGCTTGTGGCGCACGGCGCAGATCGTAAAACCCACGATCTGCTTATGGCCGCCAAATTCCTTCACGATTTTCTCCGATTCAACTGGGTCGTTGAAGGGCAGATAGACAAGGCCCAGTAAACGCGGGCTCTCAGGCAGCACCTTCTCCACCAGCCAGCGGCAATAGGCGCGCGCCATGTTGATCTCGATATCTTCCATCGGGTTCATTCCCAGATGCAGCATGGCCGTGGGAAAAATCATCTGATAGTCAACGCCCATGGAATCCATGCCGCGCATGACGATCTGCGCGAAGGGATGGCCGTGTGTCGCCGGATCCTCGACCTTTTCGCCCGGCCCGGATTGATGCGGTACGCGACCGCCCAAAGCCTGAAAGCTCATGCCTGGCTGCATGTTGATCAGCGGCGCACGGATACCGCCCGCAAGCTGTTGCTGCGCTGTGTAGCGCAGGACGTCGCTATCCATATATTCGACTAATTCATCCCAGAATCGGCCCTCTTGCAGATGGGCATCAACATCGACGATCAATTCATAATCATCGTATTGGCGTTGCGCCTGCCGGGCCGCCGCGTGCAGATAATCGCGCGTATCTGATGCAGCAGTCATTTCCTGCAATTCGCGAATGTTGTCTGCGCGCACCGGTTTCATTTCATCAGGCATGCTGACCTCCCGTAATGTAGTTAGCCGCGTATTTTCGGAAACTGGATAAAGCCCCATGGGCTCGGCACTTCACCGATAGGCACTTCGATGATGACAGGCTCCTTGCCTGCCACCGCCTTTTCCAGCACTGGCCGCAATTCTTCGGGCGACCGCACACGAATGCCTTTAATGCCGAAGGAATCGGCGAGCTTGAGGAAATCGGGATTCAGGAGATCGCTGGCGATGACCCTGTTGCCATGTTCTTCCATCTGCATACGCCTGACATTGCCGAACGCCGCATCGTTGAACACGATGAATACAGGCGAGAGATTGTGGCGCACAGCGGTGGAGAATTCCTGGATCTGATACATGAAGCCGCCATCGCCGGAAATCACGATGACAGGCGTATCGCCAACCGCATCCTTCGCGCCCAGCGCCGTGGAGACGCCCCAGCCCAAAGTGCCCTGATAGCCGCTGTTCAGGAACGTGCGCGGTTTATACACGGGATAGGCAATGCGCGAGACATAGCCAACCTGTGTAAGATCATCGATAAGAATGCCGTTTTCCGGCAACACATCGCGAATGACGCGCAGATAGGAAAGCTGCGGCTCAAGCCCCTTTGTCCAGTTATTGAACCAGGCCTTGTGATCGAGACTAGCCTGTATGCGCTTCTTCGCCGGGAAGTCATCGGGCTTAAGAATGCCCAGCAGCGCCTGTAGAACAGCTTTGGAATCCGCGAGAATAGACACATCGGGTTGTTTGAAGCGCGAGAGTTCCTCGGGATCGAGATCAATGCGCAGCAGTTTCAGCTTGTCGTCGAAGCCCCAGGATTGCAGAGGCAGACTGACGCGCGAACCGATGCCGATGACCAGATCTGTGGTCTTCCACAATTCATGCGCCGCTGCCTGCGTGTGCGAAAGCGGATGCCGCGAATCCAGTATGCCGCGCCCTGTGCGATGGCCGATCACGGGAATGCCGGTGAGTTCAGCAAGCAGGCGGATTTCTTCCGCGGCATGAATTGCGCCGGTACCCGCGAAAATCATCGGCCGTTCGGCTTTTTTGATCAGATCGGCGGCGCGTTCCACATCGGCGGGCAGCGCCACGGGCGGCTCCTCTGCGCCCAGTGGCGCAACAGGGGTGACTTCGCCCTTGCGCGCCAGCATGTCGGCAGGCAGATCAAGACCGACGGGGCGCGAACGGCCCGATGCCACCGCGCGAAACGCCTCGGCGATCTTCTGCGGCGCTTCGGCAGGCGTATTGATCCGTTCAGTCCATTTGGTCAGCTGTTTCTGGATCGCCAGCTGATCGGGAATTTCATGCAGCAGGCCCCAGTTCTTGCCGATGCCCGCTGTTGGCAATTGCCCGGCGAGCGCGATGACAGGCGCATTCAACGCATAGGCCGTACACAGCGCCGCGCAGGAATTCAGGAAGCCGGGACCCGGAACAACCGAATAGGCAGCGGGTTTTCCAGTTGCGATGGCAGCGCCCAGCGCCATATAGCCGGCGGCCTGCTCGTGCCTTGTATGAACGGGGCGTAGCGCGCCATGTGTGTCGAATATGGCGTTGAACAAATGATCGCTCTGCACGCCGGGCAGGCAATAGAGCGTCTTCACGCCATGCGCCAACAAACCGCCAACTACAGCATCCCCGCCCGACATCACCGGCATCTGATTTCCTCCTGATTATTTTGCGCATATTCGGGCAGGAAAGACATGATTGTCGAGTCATTTCCCGCGCAGCGTGTTTGTGCTCTATTGGCGCAAACTTGGGAGGAAGCACATGTTCGAGAATTTGTTCCGCATGGATGGCAAGGTGGCCGTGGTCACCGGCGCTGGTTACGGCCTGGGGCGCTCGTTTGCACTGGGGCTGGCGGCCCATGGCGCGCATGTGATCTGTCAGGATCGCAACAAGGAGCGCGTCGAGGAGACGGTGGGGCTCATCCGGCAATCGCGGTTGAGCGGCGAATCCATCGTCGGCGATGTCGCCGACGAGAAATCATGCGAGCTCAACTGGGCGGAGATTGCGGCCAGTCACAAGAAGATCGACATCCTCATCAACAATGCCGGCATTACGACTAATCCTGTGCGCACTCATGAATTCAGCATCGAGGATTGGGATCGTGTCATGGCGGTGAATCTGCGCGGCGTGTTTCTGACGACGCGGCAGGCATTGCGGCTCATGCTGCCGGGGCCAGCGTCGATCATCAACATCGCTTCGATTGCCGGGTTGATGGGCTATTATCCGGGCCGCCCTTCGCTGGCGATCAATTATTCGACAGCCAAGGCCGGTGTGCTGGGCTTCACCAAACAGGTCGCGGCCGAATATGCCAAGGAGCATATCCGCGTCAACGCGATTGCGCCGGGTTGGCATGGCGGCACGGATCTGGGCGCAGCCAGACGCGCGGCGCTGAATGAGGAGGAGATCGGCTTCTTCGAGAAAGCGATCAAGGACCGAGTCCCCATGGGGCACCGCGCTGTCGCTGATGATCTCGTTGGACTGGTGGTGTATCTGGCCAGCGATGCCTCTCACTACATGACCGGCCAGGTCATCGCCCATGATGGCGGCTGGAGCGAGATGCTGGTGTGATTGAGCATGGGTCCGCATCGTCAGGGACACGGCGAAGCCGATCCGGGATCGTTAGCCGTTAATAACTGCACGATCCCGGATGGCGGCAAAGAGGCAAGAGAACGGCTTGTTTATAACTGAACTTGAATACACGATGTCATATAATCGGGCGGTGCAGGTTGAAATCTGGAGCAGCGCGATAGTGGAGAGACTCAATGGCGCGAATGGTCGTGATCTATAAAGCGCCCGCTGACGTCGATGCTTTTGAGCGGCATTATTTCGAGAAGCATGTGCCCCTCGCCAAGCGTTTACCGGGCATCAGAAAATACGAGGTGAGCCGTGGCGCGATCATGTCGCCTGCTGGCCCGTCGGACGCGTGGATGGTTGCAACGCTTCATTTCGACAGCCTGGCCGCTATTCGCGATGCCTTCGCGAGTGAGGTGGGGAAGGAATGCGCTGCGGACCGCCGCGAGTTTGCGCCTGATCCGGCGCAATTTCAAATGCTCATGTTTGACGACAAAGAAGTGTAGCGCGAAGCTCCTCTCGCCCCTCACAAATCCAGCACCAGCCTTGCGCTCTTGCTGCCTGAGCAGCAGATCATCATGGTCTTGCTCGCCTTGCGCTCGCTGTCGGTGAGGATGTTGTCGCGGTGGTCGGGTGTGCCTGAGACAACCACGGTTTCGCAGGCGCCGCAGACGCCTTCTTCGCAGGAATAGGTCATGTCGACACCCGCGTCGCGCAGCACCTGCAGAATGGTTTTGCCTTGAGGAACTTCAAATTCGCGGCCGGATTTTTTCAGCTGCACGATATAGCCGCCTTCAGTCGCAGCGGCTTCCTTGGCGGTGAAATATTCAATGTGCATCTGGCCGGGGGCGAGATCCTTCGTCGCCTCTTCATAGGCGGCAAGCATCGGACCAGGGCCGCAGCAATAAAAATGCGAGCCTGCGGGCGCGCTGGCGACGATGGCCTTCATGTCGAGAAACTTGCCATTGGCTTCGGAATCAAAATGCAGGGTTACTTCCGGGCGCTTGGACAATTCGTCGAGAAACGCCGCCTCTCCGCGCTCGCGGCATGAATAATACATCGTGAACGGCAAGCCCTTGGCGATCAGCCGCTCGGCCATACAGCGGATGGGCGTGATGCCGATGCCGCCAGCAATCAGCACCGTATGGGGTGCCGTCAAATCGAGCGGGAAATTGTTGCGGGGTCCGCCGATCTTGACGATCTGGCCGACCTTCAAATGATCATGAATATAGATCGAGCCGCCACGGCTGGTGCGATCGCGCTTGATGCCGACGATATAGCTCTCCCGCGGCCCTTCCGTCGTTGTGAGCGAATACTGCCGCATCATGCCGTTGGGCAGATGGATATCGATATGCGCGCCCGGCTCGACAGCTGGCAACAGGCCGCCTTCCGGGCGGCGGAATTCGTAGAGATGCGTCTCATGGGCAGCATAGGTAATGCTGGTGAGCCGCAGGTTCATAGTTGTATTATTGAGGTCGTTCACGTCATTCTACCTGTTCAAGAAACGCGAGGGTCCGCGTGTTGAATTCATCCGCGCATTCGATATTGCCCATGTGGCCAGCATTTTCAAATACATGCAGATCGCAGCGCGGGATTTGCGGCACAAAGCCATCGGTATAGCCGGGCGCACGCAGGGGATCGTGGCGGCCGGCAAATACCAGCACCGGCACTTTGATATTGGCGTAATTGATTTGGTCGCGTTCTGTGCGCGCTGAAGGTCCGCGGAAGGGCGCCTTGAAGCGCGCAACGGCAGTGGCTTCCCAAGCGCCGGGCAGGTTCGCCATTTCAACGCGCCGCGCGACATATTCTTCGCTGGCGCCCCACGCCTTGTTCACGAACATGGTGTCGACGATGCGGCGCATATGTTCCGGCGTACCGTCGTAGGAATTGAGCACCTTGCGGGCGTCGTTATCGGGAGATTCACCACCGCCGCAGCAACAAGTGACGCTTTTCAGCGGCCAGTCAGGCAAGTTGCGCGCCGCCACCATAAGGCAAAGCCCTCCCGACATGGATGAGCCCATGATGTGTACAGGCCCGGTTTCCATGATCTCGATGAAGCGCCGGATATGACGGATGCGCCGCCCGAACTGATCGTTGAAATCAAACACCTTGTCGGTAAGGCCAAAGCCCAGATGATCGGGCGCGAGCACGTGAAAATGCTGCGCCAGAAACGGCAAATTATATTCCCAGGTGAATTCGGCGCAGCCGCCAAATTCAGCCGAATGCAGAAGCACGATTGTAGGCTTCTTGCCGCGATGCTGGTCACCCGCTTCGTAGTAATGTGTGCGGGTTCCATCGACGGAAATATATTTGCCTTCCTTCATTCGGCGGCGGCTTTCGCATTCAAGGGCTGGCTGCGCGGCAGATCGCGGATCTGCGGATACACTTCCTTCGCGAACAGGGTCATGTTCTTGACCGTGCTGGCATGGTCGAGGAAGCCGGCCTGCATCATCATCAGGAGATTGTCGAGACCGCCGGTCAGCTCATAGAGGCGCTTGATCTGCTTCACGACAACGTCAGGTGTTCCATAGATCAGCACGCCCTGATCCTTGAGATATTCGATGGATTGCTTGCGCATCGCCTCGGTGCGGCCGGTGAACGTGCCCTTGAGGGCAGCCACGTTGAAATCAACCGGCACATAGCCCGGAGGATTGCGGTATTGCGGCTCAGTCTTGGCGTCGAGATACCAAGTTAGCGCCTTCGCTCCCTTTTCGGCTTCCTCCATATTATCGCCGACGAACACCAGCGGCATATAGGACGTGCCGCCGCCATCGGGCATGCCGGTGTCGACGTGCGCGCTGCGATAGGCGTCGAACATCCACTTCACTTTTGTGTGCGGCTGCAGGAAGGTGGCGAAGGTGATGCCGCGGCTGGCGGCGCGCTTGATGTTGTCGAGATCGCTCGAACCGGTGATCCAGACTTGCGGATGGGGCGATTGCAGCGGGCGCGGCCAGATGTTGACAGCGCGGCGGTGCGTAAACTGGCCTTCGAAATTAAACGGGCCATCGGTCGTGGTCCAGGCCTTGATGCACAGATCAATGCCTTCCCAGAGACGTTCGACCGTCTGGGTGGGATTGCTGTTGGCCGCGAAGACTTCATACGGCACGCCGCGCACAAATCCCGCATCCAGACGGCCGCGTGAAATGCAATCGATCATCGCCATTTCCTCGGCGATGCGGATGGGGTCGCCGCGATTGGCGATGGGGTTGCCGAGAATGCAGATGCGTCCCTTGCTCGTCTGCCGCGCCAGAATCGCCGCAGTGAGAGGCACACAGGTGTCCATGCAGGTGGCGGTCTGATGATGCTCGTTGAGCACCATGTTGAGGCCAAGATCGTCGGCAATCATATATTCGTCGAGATAGCGGTTATAAAGATCGGCTCCCACCTTCGGGTCGAAGTGCTTGCTGGCCAATGACACGCGCATGGTGGACATATCCTCCATGGGCGGTAGATGCGGATAGGGCATTTCAGTAAAGAACCAGGCCTGCATGTTGTTCTCCCTTGAGGTCGCGCGTGTCAGGCCAGAAAGCCGTTCAGTGTTTTCATGAATGCATCGGGTTGTTCGATATGCGGAAAATGTCCGGCAGATGCGATCGTTTCGAATTTGGCGCCGGGTATGAGCTCCGCATAGGCCTTGCCATAGGCGGGTTTCGTGAGGCCGTCATTGGCGCCCCAGATCACCAAAGTCGGCGTCTTGATGCGATGCAGGCGGCGCTTCAGTTTGGGATTATGCATATAAGGTTCCCAGCAGAACCGGGCGAAGGTTTCTATGTTTTGGGCCACAACAGTGAGCTGATCGTCGCTCATCGCGGCAAAGTCGCGCTTGCCTTTGGCGGCATCATGCCATTTCCAGGTGGCCACCTTGTCGGGATGCTGGGTCCACATATCCTCGATGTCGACATCGAACGGGCCGCCGATCTTTACGCCATAGGCGTCCACCAGCACCAGTTTTCCGATCAGGCTGTCGTCTTTGGTCGCCATTTCTGCAGCAATCCAGCCGCCGAGCGAGAAGCCGAGGATATCGGTGCTTTTGAGTTTCATCGCCTCGATCAGATCGAGATAGACATAGGCGATATCGTCCACATTGGTCATCCAGTCCGGGCGCGGTGAATGGCCGAACCCCGGCGGCGAGGGGATAATCACCTGACGTGTTTTGGCCAGCGCATCGACGAATGGCAGATGGTTTTCCAGCTGATCCTCGCTGGACAGCAATAGGAGAGGCGCGCCACTGCCGCGAATGTCGACTTCAAGCTGGACGCCGCCAACATTCATCAGGCGGGACTTCGTATCTGCGGACGTCATTTTAATCTCCCTGTTCTGGCCCGGAAGATCCGCGCCCGTAGCGCCTTGGTGACGCTCTTGAATTATTGGCGCCGGCTGCGCCGCGTTCGATTATGATTTGGCGAGTTCCGGAATTGCCTCTTGTTTGTGAATATGAATGCCGTAGCCTTCAAGGCCAACGACTTTCTGCTTGCTGTTTGTCAGCAGGACCATGTTGCGAACGCCGATATCCAGCAAAATCTGCGCGCCGACGCCGAACTGGCGCAGCACCTCGATAGGCGCGCGCGGGGCCTCGCCTTCGCGTTCGGCCAGCGCGCGGCTCATGAAGTTCTCATTGGGGTCGCGCATCAGCACGATCACGCCACGGTTTTCCCTGGCGATCAGGCGCATGCAGGATTCAAGCTCACCTCCGCGCGGACGCGGTGCGCCACCGAAAAAAGCGCCCGGTGTCGTATCGCCAAGGCCGTCGGCGAAGATGTTGGATTGATGCATGCGCACCAGCACCGGCTCGTCGCCCGAGACATTGCCACGGATCAGCGCAATATGTTCAACCGATCCGATCTTGTTGCGGTAGACGCGCAGGTCGAATTCGCCGCCAAAGCGGCTGTTGATCTTGCTGACGCCCACCAGATCGACCAGCTTTTCGTTGCGGCGGCGGTAGGAAATCAGGTCGGCAATGGTCGCTATCTTCAGCCCGTGCAATTGCGCAAACGGCACGAGATCGGGCATACGCGCCATGGTGCCGTCATCGTTCATGATCTCGCAGATGACGCCCGAGGGGTTCATCCCGGCGAGGCGGGAGATGTCTACAGCAGCTTCCGTGTGCCCGGTCCGCACGAGAACGCCGCCCTCCTGGGCGACCAGCGGGAAGATATGGCCGGGCGACACAATATCGCGGGCGCCCTTGGCCGGATCGATGGCAGTCAGCACCGTATGGGCGCGGTCGGCGGCCGAAATGCCCGTTGTGACGCCATCGCGCGCCTCGATGGAGACGGTGAAAGCGGTGGAATGGCGCGCCTGGTTCTTGCGCGCCATCAGGTCAAGTCCAAGCTCTTCCGTGCGTTCACGCGTCATCGAAAGACAGATCAGCCCGCGCCCATGCTTGGCCATGAAATTGATAATTTCCGGCGTGACCCTTTCGGCGGGAATGACGAGATCGCCTTCATTTTCGCGGTCTTCGTCGTCAACGAGGATGAACATCTTGCCAGCGCGCGCATCCTCGATCACTTCCTCAATGGAGGATAGCCAGGCATGGTGTTCGGGGGACATACGCAAACCTCTTCTCGCGGCGGCAAGTTGGGAACCTGCCCTTATTTGTGCTGTGGCCGCTGCTATTCAACCTGCTCACGGGTTTCTTGTATCGAACCCCCGACAGCGGTCAAGGGCGCAACTGCCGGGGAGTCATGCGTCTGGCGCGGGACATGCTCCATTCGGAGCAAAAGCGTGGCGGGTTTAGTGTCGGGCGGTTAGTCCAGAATCTGTCCGCCGTCCCAGCTCATGGCGAGCCGGCCCATCATGATTCGGTAGGCGTCGCTGGCAATAATGGCCCGGTAGAACCCGCGGATATCGCGCCCATCGGCTGCGGCCAGGCCCGCTGTGGCGTCTGTGCTATGTGGGAACAGCCGGGCGATGATGCGCGCCTTTCCATCCTGCGTGAGTGGTGAGGCGGGATCGCTGCTTTCGCCGCGCAGCAATATCTCCAGCATCAGGTCCGGATCGAATTTCGGCAATTGAGCAAAAAGCGCGCCTGTCAATACCTTTGCGAAAGCATGATCGGGGTGATCCTCGCGGAATGGCGCACGATTGGTATGGCCAAGATGGGGGACTGCAAGCCATTCGGCCTTTTCGCGTGGAAAACGCGCAAGCAACTCTGTATTCTCTTGAGCAATGTAAAACCGGTTCAATCCCTCAAACAACACAAACTCATATCCCCGGGCCAGGAGCTGCGGCTCCCAGTCCTGCCAGTTTTCGGCCATCGAGCCGGGCGCAACGGCTTCACACAATATGATGCGCGGACGGTAACGGCTGAAATTATTGCCAGCGAGGACTTCGCCTTCAGCGCCCTCCACATCGATTTTCAGAAAATCAATCGTTGTAACGCCATGGCGTTCACACAAGGAGGCCAGCGTCTCCATGGGCTTTTTCACTGTTTTGTAACCCGCGCCGAACTCACCGGCCTTTTGAGCGTATTGGCTCACGGTCGTGGAAAATCCGTGCAGACGTTCGACCGCATGAAACTCGGCAACTCCCGTTTCCCGCCCCAGAACGCAACAGGTCACGAGATCACGCGGGCGCATATAACGATAAAGGCTGGCCAGTTCTTCCTGCGGTTCTACGGCGATGCCGTTCCATCCGCGCAGATAAAACCAGCAGGACACATTGTCAGCGACGGGATGGCCCGCGCCGACATCTATATAGAAGCCCTTCGCCTGTTCGCCGAAGACGCGCGACAGGTGGTAGTCTTCAAGATTCTGGGCGTAGGACATGTCCATCTTTGATCAGGCTCCAATTGCGATGTGGCGCTGGCTGCACACAGACGTCCCCGTGTCAGAACCAGATAGTCCGGCCCGGCAGGAACACCAAACCGTCACGATTTTTTTTAGACCGATTTTCCGTGTGCGCCTGCGCACACCGTCCTGCAACGCTCTCCCCTATTCTCCAATCATCGCCGGTGAGCAAGAAGCCCCGGCCAACTGAAACAGGAGAGAGACCATGAACACCTTCGCGAAAAAGACCCTGACCACAGTTTTCGCCGCCCTCACCCTGGGCATCACCCTCGCCGCGACATCTGCGCCTGCCGAAGCCCGCTGGGGCCGCAATGCAGGCATCTTCGGTGGTGTTGCCGCCGGTCTGGTTGGAGCAGCGATTATCTCCAATCACTATGCCCGTCCTGCTTACGCCGCCCCGGTTTACGGCGGCGAATGTTGGACCGAGCGCCGCGCCGTCTACAACAGCTGGGGCGATTTCGTCGGCTACCGTCCCCAGCGTGTCTGCAACTGAGAATCGGCGCTGCGATAGCGACCCCCTCGCTCTGGCAGCTGCCCGTAAGCCCTTCCGGTCCCCCTCCGGAAGGGCTTTTTTTCGATTCCTGTTTGGGGCAAATAGAATTCATGCTTGACCGGAGCGAGCAAAAAAAACGGGGAAAATATGACCGACCCATTCACGAGCGAAAGATCAGAGATCGCCAGGCGCGTTTCCGCGGCGGGTAAAGTCTTCAACGAAGAAACCATCGCCATATTTGCCCCGCTCTATGCGGCCCTGCATGCGCGTACGATAAAGCCTGCGATCAAGATCGCCCGCGACTTTTCCTACGGGCCCCACACGGAAAGGCACCTTCTGGACGTTCATACGCTCGAGGGGGCCAGCGGCGGCGCAAAGCCCATCGTCATCTTTTTCCACGGCGGCGGCCTGGTGCGCGGCAACAAGGACGGCGGAGGACCATTTTTCGGAAATTTCGCCAGCTTTTTTGCGGCCAATGGCGCAATTGGTATCAACGCAACCTATCGGCTGGCGCCGGAAATCCAATGGCCGGAAGGTGCGCGCGACGTCGGCGCGGCGGCGGCCTGGGCCGCTGCCCATGCGTCTGAATTCGGCGGGGACCCACAAAAGATCGTTCTGGTGGGACATTCGGCCGGCGCTACACACGTGGCGAACTATGTCTACCGCCCCGATCTTCATCCAAAGACTGGGCCGAACTTTTGTGCGGCGATTCTCATGAGCGGCGTTTATGGCATTGATGCGGAAAACCCTCCGCCCAATCACCGCGCCTATTACGGCGAGGACCGCAGCAAATATCCCGCCATGCAGGTGGTGGGCAATGCTGACGCCTGCAAATTTCCGGTGCTCGTCACCGTCGCCGAAAATGATCCCCTGCGCTTTGAAAGCGGGGCCTACAAATTGCTGGCGGAGCTGGTGGAAAAAGGCGCGCCTAATCCACGCGTCAAACAATTCCTCGGGCACAATCACATATCGCCCGCGCTGGCGACCGGGACGGGCGACAGCGATATCGAGGAGACATTGCTGTCGTTTCTGGCCACGCTATAGCCGACAGAAGCGCTTTCAGGTCAGCGGCTGCTTGCGCAAAAGACTGGTTGGCTTGGATTCTGCCGCATAGACCCCTTCTTTGGTGCGCAGGAATGTGCGGATCAGTCTGCGAAGACTGATCGCAGACTGACGGGCAAAATCGCGGGCTTCGATCTGGCTCGGATCGGATTTGTGAAACCCAGCGCCGAAATGCGAAACGGCGGAGACAAGACAGGCCCGCACGCCCAGACGCCGTGCGAGAATCATTTCAGATATGCCGGCGCTGCCGACGACCGTCGCGCCCAGTATCCGGGCCATTTTGATTTCGGCAGGCGTTTCAAATGTAGGCCCGGAGAACCACATGTAAACGCCTTCCTTCATGGCGATGCCAGCGGCTGCCGCTGACCTCTTGAGGCGCGCATTCAGGCGTTCATCGTAAGTCTTGCTGAGGGAAATAATGCCGCCATCATTATTTACGCCGATCAGCGGATTGAGTCCGTTCAGATTGATATGATCTGTGACGGTGACCAGAGCGCCTGGAAACAAATCAGCATCCACAGAACCGCAGGTGCCTGTGATAAGAAATGTACCCGCGCCAAGGAAGGTCATGGCTTCCAGCGGCAGTGCCATATCATCGCTTCGGCCTGTGTCGGAATATTGGTTCCGGCCTTTCAGACAGGCAATTCTTACGCCCTCCAGTTCGCCGATGACCAGGCGATTTTCCTGGCCCTGGGTCTTGATCATGGGAAAGCCTGGCAAATCTTCATAGGGGATCGAAACCTCGTTATCGAGGCGCTCGACAGCTTCTCCGAGGCCCGCGCCAACCACGATCGCGATCTCGACCTCGCCCGGGCCGGCTCGGCTTTGAATGATTTTTGTGGCGGCATCCAGATCGTCGTTCATCCCGTTACTTTCAGAGAGGTAGGTCAATAGACCCATGAAGATTAAACAATATCGGGAAATGGCGAATAATTGGTTCATGCCATGATTCTCGGTCTATCCGCCAGAGGCGTTTGATCAGAAAGTGGCCAGGCGAGTGTTGTGGTCATAAGTCCGGCGCGGGCCAACAGATGGAGCACTTCTGGCGGCCTGAATATTCCCTGTTTGCAGGACGATGGTAGCGTGGCACAGTGTGCGTGTTGACGGGAGGACAAGCCAATGAACAGTCGTTTCCGGAATATTGGCCCAGGCAAAGCCCTTACTTGGCAGATGGCGTTGTTGGCTTGCAGTCTGGCGTTATTTTTTTATCCCTCCAGCCTTTTCGCCAAGGATGGACCTGTCACCGTTGACGTCGAACTGGTTCTGGCCGTGGATGTTTCCTATTCCATGGACCCTGAGGAACAAAGGCTGCAACGCGACGGCTATATTCAGGCCATTACCTCTCCCGATTTCCTGAAGGCTCTGCAGGCCGGTTCTTATGGCAAGATCGCGATTGCCTATATGCAATGGGCCTCTGCCTATGATCAGGATGTGCTGATTCCCTGGACGCTCATCGACGGTCCTGCATCGGCAAAGGCATTTGCCGAGAAGTTGATGGAAGCACCCTACCGGCGCGCCCGGCGCACCTCCATCTCTGGCGCGATCGACGCAGCTATGAAAACCTTCGACAAGAACGGATACAATGGTGTGAGGCGCGTCATCGACGTGTCGGGCGATGGCACCAATAATGATGGCCGCCCAGTGACGATTGCCCGTGACGATGCTGTCCGCGAGGGTGTGACAATCAATGGATTGCCGCTTCTGATTCGTCCTTCCAGCTACAGCTATGGCGATATTGCCAATCTCGACGAATATTATGAAGACTGTGTCATCGGCGGCACCGGCGCTTTCATGATACCCATCAAGGATCGTGAAAATTTCGTCCGCGCCACCAAGACCAAGCTGATCATGGAAATTGCGGAGACTACACCCGTGATCGATGAGAACGCCTCGCTGATTCTTCGCACGCAACAACGCGAGCCCAGGGTTTCCTGCACGGTAGGCGAAAACATGTGGCGTGACCGCTGGGGCAGATAAGCAGATGAAATGTTCCCTCGCGGCGCGCCTGGCCGCCGCTCTACTGATCGTTCCCGCCGCCGCTTCGTTGGCGTGGGCTCAGGCGCCGGATCGCGGCCCGGGCCGCAGAACCGGGCCCGCTGGCGAATCGCCGCCGCCGATCATTTCCGCCCGCGCCCGGGCGTTGCCCGTGGTCGCGCGTCACGGAATGGTCGTCAGTCAGGAGCTACGGGCTTCCCGGATAGGCGTTGATGTGCTTCGCAAAGGCGGCAATGCTGTCGATGCGGCGATAGCGACCGGATTTGCGCTGGCCGTCACTCTGCCGCGCGCCGGAAACATAGGCGGCGGCGGCTTCATGCTCGTGCATATGGCGGCGGAGAAGAAGACAATCGCCATCGATTATCGCGAGATTGCGCCAGCCGATACGGCCCGCGATGTGTTTCTCGATGAAAGCGGGAATTTCGTGCCTTCCAGATCGCAATCCAGCGGGCTTGCCGTCGGCGTTCCCGGCACGGTTGCGGGCTTTGACCTGGCTCATCGCAAATACGGCTCCGGCAAACTGACGCTCGCCGAATTGATCGCTCCTGCTATCCGGCTTGCGCGCGAAGGCATCGACGTCGACGAGGATCTTGCCGATTCGCTTCCAATGATAGCGCGGCGACTGGCCCGCTATCCGTCATCGCGTGCGATTTTTCTTAAGGGCGAAGCGGAGCCGCTGGGCTACGGCGACCGCCTGGTGCAGGAAGATCTTGCCCGCAGCCTCGAGCGCATATCCGCAACCGGCGTGCGCGGGTTCTACGAGGGCGAGACCGCTGAAAAATTTGTCGCCGCCGTGCGTGCCCATGGCGGGCGCATGACACTTGAGGATATGCGTAGCTATCAGGTCAGGGAACGCGAGCCTGTTCGCGGCATGTATCGCGGGCGCGAGGTCGTTTCCATGCCGCCGCCCTCGGCTGGCGGCGCACTGGTTGTGCAGATGCTCAATGTCCTCGAGGGCCTGCCGCTGGCCGATCTCGGACATAATTCAGCCGTCACGATCCATCGCATGGCCGAGACCATGAAATTTGGCTATGCGGACCGGGCCGAGCATATGGGTGATCCGGATTTCGTGACAATGCCGATCAAGGCGCTCACCTCGCGCGCCTATGCGGACAAGTTGCGCAGCATGATTTCCCTCGAACGCGCTACGCCCTCGGCGCAAATCCGCGCGCTTGATCTTGCTCCATATGAATCAGATCAGACGACCCATTATTCCGTTGTGGATTCACAGGGCAACGCCGCCGCAAATACCTATACCTTGAACTTTTCCTATGGGCTTGGCCTAGTCGCGGATGGCACCGGCATCATGCTCAACAATGAGCTCGACGATTTCGCCGCCAAGCCCGGCGCGCCCAATGCCTACGGACTCACCGGAGGCGAAGCCAATGCACCCGGGCCGCGCAAACGCCCGCTCTCGTCCATGAGCCCCACAATGGTGTTCAATAAGGGCGAGCTTGAAATTGTCACGGGATCGCCGGGCGGGTCGCGCATCATCACCATTGTCCTGCAGATCATTCTCAACATCATCGACCACGGCATGAATGCCGCCGAAGCCACGATTGCGCCGCGTATCCACCATCAATGGGCGCCTGATCAATTGCGCATGGAGAACGGTGTTTCACCTGATACGATCAAAATCCTCAAGCAGATGGGACACGACGTGCGCGAACAGCCGACCATTGGCTCCACCCAAACCATTCACCGCACGGGCGGGATGATTTATGGCGCAGCCGACACGCGCCAGCGTGGCGGGGCGGCGGTGGGGTATTGAGTTCAAACGGGCTGCTGAAAAATGGCGTGTTATCAGCATAGCCTTCAATACGCTCGCTGCGCGAGCTGCTCAGCGGTAAGCGTTATCGCGCGGGTCAAATTCTCGAGTCCCATCCAGAATAGCCGCAGAAAGCGGTGTATCGAAGGGCGGGAGCGGAACAGGCCTTCTTATGCCGTCAGCTAATTCCGGTCTTCCGGCAGCGGCGGGATTGGCAACACCGGAATGCCCTCCTCCCATAATTCCTTGGCTTCCTCGAAGGTCGCTTCACCGCGAATGGAGCGCACGGGAATATCCCCATCATGCATCTGGCGCGCCTGTTCGGGGAAAGCCTTGCCTACATCTTCCGATGTAGCCACGACTTTTTCGTGCAGTTCCCGAATGGCGGCGCGCAATTCTGCATGCTTTTCGTCGAGCAGGGTCACCGGTTGTTGCGCTGCAGCCGGGACAGGCGCGGGAACGGGCAATGCAGGTACAGCGGCAGGCGCCGCGCCGGGTGGCGGCATCGAAGCAATCGCCTGGCGCATTGCCTGTGCACGAACTTCCTGGCGTTCCTCTTTCTTGCGTGCCGTGGCCACCGAGGGCGCCATCAAAGCCTTGAACACTTTTTTGGTGCCGCAATGCGGGCAATCGACAAGGCCACGCTTGACCTGCGTGTCAAAGCTCTCCGAATTCGCAAACCAGCTTTCGAATTCATGGTCTTTTTCGCAGATGAGCGAATATTTGATCATTGATGATTTCAGCCTGCCAGAAGTGGATCGAGCTTCCCGGCGCTTTCGAGGGCGTAGAGGTCATCGCACCCACCGACGTGGGTTGTCCCAATGAAAATCTGTGGAACAGTCCAGCTTCCGCCAGCCCGTTCGGACATTTTGCGTTGTGCGTCCATATCGCCGTCGACGGAAATCTCCTCGAATGCGGCATTTTTCTTGTTCAGCAAGGTCTTGGCGGCATGGCAATAGCCGCAGGTTGATTTTGTGTAGATCGTGATCGCGGGCATATTTTCAGTCTCCGGGTCAGTTATATAGTTCTGTCACGCCTGTGTCACAACCCTTGCAAACACCAGTACATCGACCTGGGCAGCGCCCGCTCGCAACAAGATCCGCGAAGCTGCATTTGTGGTCGCGCCTGAAGTGAGCACATCATCGACCAGAACAATTTTTTTTCCTTGAATGCGGGACCTGGCGTCCTCTGGCACACGAAACGCGCCCTGCACATTGCCGGCCCTTTGTGCGCGAGTGAGGCCAACCTGCGGTGGCGTTGGTTTGATGCGCACCAGCACCAGCGGGTCGAAAGGCTTTCCGGATGTTTGTGCAACGGCGCGCGCCAGTTCGGCAGCCTGATTGAAGCGCCGGGAAAACAGGCGTCTGCGATGCAGGGGTACCGGGACCAGCACATCGGCATCCGCCAAAAGCTCGGCCCCGGCGCGCGCCATCCATGCGCCCATAGAACCGGCCAATTCCAGCCGGTCGCCATATTTCAGATTGTGAACAAGATCTCGCACCGGCCCATCCTCGAAACGCGCGACCGCACGTGCGCGCTGGAACACCGGCGGATTGGCGAACGCCTCCGGACAAATCAGGCCAGCCCCAAGATCCTGCTGAAAGGGTGTGCCAAGCCGCTCGCAATAGGGCCGCTCGATGAAAGGCATGGCGACCCAACATTGGGGGCAGAGCGTTCCTGCGTTCATCGTTGCACGGCGGCAAGCGATGCATGAGGGAGGGTAAACGATATCAATAGCTTGATGTACCGTGGCAACCGCCCTACGGCGCAGCATAGCGGGCGTCATGTTGCGCAACATGAAATCGATACTGCGTTGCAGTATTTTCGGCGCCGGTGGTGACGTCAGGGCGTCATTCCCACTCAGCCACTCTGGATGCCAGTGATCCCCCGCCTGTTCGCTCATTTCATGATCGTAAGGCGGAGCCGCCGCGCCAACAAGGGCTTTGACCGCGCCAGCGCAGAACGGCATAAGCAGGCGGTGACAGAGCCATCCGCCATCCCCCAGGTTTTCGACCGCGCGCTCCAGCGCAAAAGACTCGCGCGCGCGCTCAAGATGGGCGCGGCCGATTTTCTGTTGATCCGCGCTGTCGAGGATATGCAAGCCCGGCTGCAGGCGACCTTGCGGCCCTTTCCGCGCGTGCTCGATCTGGGCACACCCGGCCCGCATCTCGCCGCCATGCTGGCAGAAGCCGCAGACGGGCGCAGTATAACCCGCGCTGCGCCGCTGGCGGAGATAGACAATTCCAGATGGACCACCATTCTGGCCGATGAGGAAGCGCTTCCCTTTGCCCCGCAAAATTTCGATCTGGTGGTGTCCGCCCTGTCGCTGCAATGGGTCAACGATCTGCCCGGCGCGCTGATCCAGATCCGCCGCGCGCTCAGCCCCGATGGGCTGTTTCTCGCCTGCATGATGGGCGGCCAGACCTTGCAGGAATTGCGCGCCGCGCTGGCCCAGGCCGAAGACGAAATCACCGGCGGCGCCAGTCCGCGCGTCGCCCCCTTCGCCGATCTGCGCGACATGGGCGGGTTGTTGCAGCGCGCGGGGTTTGCCCTGCCGGTGACGGATATCGACACGATCATGGTCCGATATAACGACATGTTCGGCCTGATGGCCGATCTGCGAGCTATGGGCGCAACCAATACGTTGGTGCAGAGATTGAAACAGCCATTGCAACGCGCCGTCTTTCTGCGCGCCGCCGAAATCTACGACCAGCTTTTCGCCGACCCGGACGGCCGCGTCCGCGCCACCTTCGAAATTGTCTGGCTGTCAGGCTGGGCCCCGCATGAAAGCCAGCAAAAACCGCTGCAACCCGGCAGCGCAAAAATGCGGTTGGCGGATGTTCTGGGGGTGAAGGAGGGTAAGGTTTAGGGGAGGCCCTCGAATTCAGCGGCGCAAGCCGCTACTCCTCTTCGATAAAATATCGCCCTGCGCGCTTCTTGATAAATCCGAAACCAGGGAAATCCAGGTGCATGCCGGCGATGCGTGTTGCATCAGCCGAAACCTGATCGAGCACTGCGATGCGCGAGCGGACGGACATGGCGGGATCAAAATCATAGCCCCAGGCGCATTCAGGCCGCTCGAGCTGCAGAAACGACATGTGGACCGTATCGCCCCAGATCATCAGGCTCTTGCCGCCGCCCTCGATCGTCCAGCAGGTGTGCCCCGGCGTATGGCCCGGCGATTTCATCGCAATAATGCCCGGCATGAATTCACCGTCGCCAATGCGCGTTATCTGTTTGGCATAGGGCGCAAACGCTTTCTTCGCATTGCCCATGTTCCAGCGCACACGATCATTCGCGCCTTGCGAGAGATCGCGATCCACCCAGAATTTTATCTCGTCCTCCTGCACAACGACTTCGGCGTTGGGGAAAGAAGGCGCGCCCGTGCTGTCGATCAGCCCGTTGGAATGATCGGGATGGATATGTGTCAGCAGAACATGCGTGATCGATTCAGGCGGCTTGCCGGCCTTGCGCAGATTCTCCGGCAGGAAGCCCATGTCCGGTCCCAGCGTATCGCTCGTTCCCGCATCGACAAGAGCCCTTACGCCGCGCCCCTCGACTAGAAAGGCGTTGACGGAGAGCTTGACGGGCTCATCCAGCTTCTTGCCCGAGATCCGCTGTATCGTCTCCTTATCCGCGCCGATCATCAAGTCGACACTGGTGGTAAAGATGCCGTCGCTGAATGTCGTGATGGTATAATCGCCGATGGTTATCGTTGCGCTGGTGTCTGGCATGGCGGCCTCCCTGTGTAGCGGGAAATGTGGCATGCAGAGAGTGTGAGATCAAATCAATGGAGTGCGCGGCAGAACGGGCAATGCAGCGCCACCCCGTGCTTCCGCGCACATCTGCCTTCACCATCCCGCGCTACAACTGATCTCAAGTTGTGGCGGCCCGGCGATGCGAAAAACATCAGCCCGCCCGTCACCCCAACAGGGTCAGGCAGATGGCGCAGATGTCAGCATATAACAAGGCGAGGCATATTTTTGCCGGAGCGATGCTGGCGCTGGCCACTGCGGCCCAGCCTGCAAGTGCCGAAATTATCCGTGTCGGCGACATGCTGCGCGGCATGGAAATCTCACAGGGCCAATGCTCCCAGATGGGTCAGGCTGTCTGGGTGAACATGCATGGCCACGGCTTCTGCATCCGCTATTATCTCTCGACGGCAGGCGGCGTCAGTGGCAAGCCCATCGTTTTCCTGCAGGGCGATCAATTCGGAACCATGGACGGCAGGACCAAAAGCTTCAATCCGCCCGCAGATACCAAAGACACTGATACGGACAATCTGCTGAAGCTCGCCGACAGTTTTTCCAAGGCGGCTAAAACACCCGCGATCTATTTGGCTCGGATCGGCGTGGACGGTTCTTCCGGCCACCATCGCCTGCGCCGTACGGTGCTGGAGCTGCACACGATCAATGCAGCGCTGGATCTCATTCGCCTGCGTCATGGCTATGAGGGCTTTCACCTTGTCGGCCAGTCCGGAGGCTCGGGCTTGATCGGCGGCTTGCTGGCGCTGCGCAGTGACATCGCCTGCGCGGTCCCAGGTGCAGGGCGTCTCTCCCTTTTGCGAACTGCGCGCGTCACAGGCGATCCCACGAAAGACTATTTCGATCCCATGGACGCTGCAGGCATGATTGCCGCCAACAAGGGCGCGCGTATTATCGTTGTGACTGATCCGCAGGACCAAGTTGTCGGCGTGCAGCATCAGGTCGCGTTCGTGAACGCCATGCGCCGCGAAGGCCGCGCCATCGAGCAATATTTCGTGCAATCGACTGATGAGAAACATCACGGTGTTCTTGCCTATGCAGGCCGTGCCACCGTCATGTGCGCTCAGGGTGCGCCATCGACACGCATCGCAACCGATCTCGATCTTCTGGTGAAGAAGCGCATGGCGGCTGCCGCCCAGGCGCGCGGCGCAGCCGCCAACACGCCAGCACAAATGCCGCGCCAATATGCGACGGCCCCAATAGTCAGCGCGACACCAGCCCCGGTTCCAAATTCAGGCTCTACCATCGCGTCCGGCCAGCCACTCCCTTCAGCCAGCCCTCCCAGGACCGAATGGCCGAAATTGCCAAGGCGTCCCGGGCCTGACGTTATTTACCGCTGAACTGAAGCAGAAACATGCCGCGATTTCTAAAGAAAACGGCGTGTGTGGGCGCCGCCATAGCCGCGATTTTGGTCACTGGCGTTGCAATGGCAGAGGGCGGAGCAATGGATCAGGAGATTGTCTTCATCGGCACCAACGGCGTGCGTATTGCCGGAAGCCTTATGCTGCCTGCCGGTCCAGTGGAAGGAACGAAAGTGCCTGCGATGCTGATTGTGCAGGGCAGCGGGCCTACAGACCGCAACGGAAACCAGCCCCCGGGGCATATCACCGATCTTGAAAAGCAGATTGCCGAAAAGCTCGCATCTCTTGGTATCGCCAGTCTGCGCTATGATAAACGCGGCATGCACGCCAATGCGGCTGATATGCCCAAAAATGTTGCAGCACTTACGCAATTTGCCCGCTGGGATTTCCAGGTTGGCGATGCCGCTGCGGCCTGGCGCTTTCTGGGCGCGCAGACAGGTATCGACAGCGGAAGAGTTGGCGTATTCGGTCATAGCGAAGGAGGCATGATCGCCCTCGAACTCGCGGCCGGTGCGGACGAGACGCATCGTGTGAGGCCGGCTGCGATTGTTCTGGCTGCGACGCCAGGCCGTCCGTTGGGTGCTGTGCTGCGTGATCAACTTGAAATACTCGGGCGGCGTCAGGGCGCACCGGATGATATCAATCAGAAATTGCTGGCCATCAGTGACGGCGCCATAGAACATATCAAAGCGACGGGAGAGATTCCCACAGGACTGCCGCCGGGGATCGCGCCGCTCTATCCAGCCTACCTCAGGTTATTTCTGCAATCGCTGTTTAAACTTGATCCGATCGCATTGGCGCAGCGTGTCGAAGGTCCCGTCTTGCTTCTGAATGGCGATCGCGACCCGCAGGTGCTGTCGATGCAGGATGCAGAACCGCTTGCAAAAGCTCTGAAACTACGCGCCCCGGGGAGCACGTCGATCAACATCATTGCTGGCGCAAGCCATGCGCTCAAGCCGTCTGCAAATATGGACGAGAACAATCATGCCGGACCCGTTGCGCCCGAAGCCATGCGGGCGTTGACCACGTGGTTGCAAGAGATCGGCTGGACGCGCTGATGGCGCGCCGCGTTTAACCGCCCGCCTTGCTCTTTGGCGCAGGCGTCTTTCCCACTTCCTTTGCGAACGTGTCGCGCAGGCCAACCGTGCGAATGAAGACGGGCTTGCCACAGGCATCGTCCTTGTCGCGGCAGAAATAGCCCTGCCGTTCGAATTGATAGGCTATCCCCGTCTGCGCTGACGCCAGATCGGGCTCAATCTTACTTGAGGGAAGAATTGTCAGCGAATTGGGATTGAGATCATCCATCACATCGCCATCTGCGCCCGGATCTGGTCGGGCAAATAGATGATCGTAGAGCCGCACTTCGGCATCCACTGCGTCCGCCGCATTGAGCCAATGCATGGTCGCCTTCACCTTGCGGCCATCAGGCGCATTGCCGCCACGTGTGGCGGGATCATAGGTGCAGCGCAATTCGATGACCTTGCCGTCGGCGTCTTTCACGACATCCTTGCACGTCACAAAAAAGGCATAGCGCAGGCGGACTTCCTGCCCGGGCGAAAGGCGGAAGAATTTCTTCGGCGGGTCCTCCATGAAATCTTCGCGTTCGATGAAGAGTTCGCGGCCGAAGCGGATTTTTCGCGAACCAGCTGCAGCATCGTCGGGATGATTGATTGCTTCCAGCTCTTCAAACTGCCCTTCGGGCATGTTCTCGATCACGACTTTCAGGGGGTCGAGCACAGCCATACGCCGCTCAGCCTTCTTGTTCAGAAATTCCCGGATCGAGAATTCCAGCATCCCGAAATCGACGGTGCTATTGGCTTTGGCTACGCCAATGCGCGCCACGAAATCGCGCAAGGCTTCTGGTGGAACGCCCCGGCGGCGGATGCCGGCCAGGGTCGGCATGCGCGGATCGTCCCAGCCACTCACATGCCTTTCCTGCACCAGCTTTGTCAGCGTGCGTTTGGACAGGACCGTATAGGTGAGATTGAGCCGTGCGAATTCATACTGGCGGGGATGGCCAGGCACGGGAAGATTGGCAAGAAACCATTCGTAGAGCGGGCGATGGTCTTCAAATTCCAAAGTGCAGATAGAGTGCGTGATGCCTTCGATTGCATCGGACTGGCCATGCGCGAAATCGTAACTCGGATAGATTTTCCAGGCCGTACCGGTGCGCGGATGCGGCGCATCGATGATGCGATAGAGTGCGGGATCGCGCAGGTTGATATTGCCCGAGGTCATGTCGATTTTCGCCCGCAGAAGGCGTGAGCCTTGAGCGAATTCGCCCGCGCGCATCCGCCGGAACAGATCAAGATTCTCTTCAACGCTGCGATTGCGAAAGGGGCTTTCCTTGCCGCCTTCAGTCAGCGTGCCGCGATTGGCGCGCATTTCCTCTGCGGACTGATCGTCCACATAAGCCTTGCCGTTGATAATGAGGTGCTCGGCCCAGGCATAAAGCTGCTCGAAATAATCGGAGGCGTGATAGAGATTTTCGCCCCAGTCGAAGCCGAGCCAGCGCACATCCGCCTGGATGGAATCGATGAATTCCTGTTCTTCCTTGGCCGGATTGGTGTCGTCGAACCGCAGATGGCAGCGGCCGCCAAATTCCTGTGCAATGCCGAAATTCAGGCAGATCGACTTGGCGTGGCCCAGATGCAGATAGCCATTGGGCTCCGGGGGGAACCGCGTGACGACAGTCTTGTGTTTGCCCGCGCCAATATCCTCCGCGACGATATCGCGAATGAAATCGCGGTGAACTTCTTTTGCGGTGTCTTCCGCCATGATCTGGTCCTGAATCCGGATGGGTTTGCGGCGCATTATAGCGCGCTCGGGTTGCGCCCCGTTTAAGGGGCAGGGGCGGGACCGTAAAGGCCTTGTATCAGGGGCAGGGAGAAAAACGTCTGCCCGGCCCGCGCGCATTGGCGCATTGGCGTTGCGGCCCAGCCGCCCTATTAAAGGATAAGGCGAAACGCGCCGTGACCTGAAAGTACCCAGATGTCCTCCCGCTCCGGCCCTGACCGGCCCTTGTCGAGCTCATTCCCGGCAGATACGTCCCGCCAGTTCTGGCGGGTGTTTCCGTCTGTCATGCTGCCGATTTTCATGTCGGTGGGGGATCAGACCATTGTTGCGAGCGCTCTGCCCGCCATCGCGGGCGCGCTGGGAGATGTGGAACGCGTATCCTGGCTGATCATCGGTTATCTCATTGCCTCGACGATTGCTGCGCCTGTCTATGGTTACCTCGGCGACGTTTTCGGGCGGCGGCGGCTGCTGTTTCTGGCGCTCGTGATATTCATGGTTGGCGCAATCTGCTGCGCCTTTGCGCCGACGATGAATCTGTTGATCGCCTCGCGCATTCTGCAAGGACTGGGCGGTGGCGGGCTCATGAGCATGTCGCAGGCTCTGCTTGCGGAAGTTATTCCGCCACGGGAAAGGGGCCGGTATCAGGGCTATACAGCCACAGTCTTCGTCGTCGCCTCGGCCATAGGCCCGGTGCTCGGCGCTTTGCTGACCGTGCAGTTTGGCTGGCACGCCGTTTTCTACATCAACATGCCCGTCGGGGTCGTGGCCTTCCTGATGGCCTTCCGGATCACCAACAGGCGCGGCGGGCGCGATGCGGATTGGGCGTTCGATTACCCTGGGCTGATCTATTTTGTGGGCTTCATCGTTCCGCTTCTGCTGGCGCTTGAACAGGTCCGGCGGTTCGATACGCAGGGCGCGGTGACGATTGTCGCGCTGGTCTGTGCAGCGGGTCTGTCGCTGACCTTGCTGATCCGGCAGGAGCGGCGGACGGCCTCTCCTTTGCTCCCCATCGGCCTGATGCAACAGACCGCCATCTGGAATTCACAGATGTTGATCGTCTGCCACGGCGCGATGATGACGGCGCTGCTGGCGTTCCTGCCCCTATATCTGCGGGTCACCGGCATCGGCACTGTGCAGGATGTGGGTATAGCGCTGCTGATCTATTCATTCTTCATCGCGGTATCGTCCATTATTGTCGGCTGGATGGTGACCTTTACAGGCCGCACAATGATATTTCCCGCCATCGGCATGGCCTGCACCGCGCTGATCTATGTCTGGATCGCCTTTTATGCCTCGAAGCTCAATATCCACGGCATATATGTGGTCATGGCGGTGCTTGCCATCGCCATGGGGCCGGTCATGACAGTCTCGCAGGTTACAATCCAGGCTGTCGCCGGACGCAAGTTGCTGGGTGCAGCGGCTGGCTCGATCCAACTGGCCCGCACCGTGGGCGCTGTGTTTGGAACCGCCATTTTCGGCACAATCCTGTTCGCGACGCTGGCCATCCTTGATCCAGAGGCCGCGCCGATGTTCGGCCGCATTCTGAGCCTTGGCCCGGATGCACTCTCAGCCATGAGCGAAGCGCGCCGCACCGCCATCATGGGTGAGATCATCACAGGCTTCCGCTATGCCTTCCTGTTGCTGGCAGGCATAGCGGGCGTCTCCTGTATTCTGGCTTCGCTGAATCCGGTGCGGCGGATTTGAATCCGGGATTGCCGGTCAATTCGCCATGAACACCGGCAGTTTCGCCTTCGCCATGATATGGGCCGTCGGGCCGCCAAAAATCATCTGGCGCAGGCGGCTCTGGGTGAAGGCGCCCTTGATGAGAAGATCGCCGCCGAGATTGGCGGTTTCCTCCAATGCGCTTTCGCCATGCGAGCGCTTGTTGGGCTTGGTAACGGCTTCCACAGCAATGCCGTGATTGGCCAGCAATTGTGCGCATTGCTCGCCAGTGGGGCCTTCAACCATAAAACCTTCGATGGTCAGCACATAGACTTTCTTTGCCTGCATGAGCAGTGGCATGCCCAGCGCGACGCTGCGGGCCGTCTCGGTGCTGCGGTTCCAGGAAATGACGATCGTGTCGCCCATGGCTTTGGGGGCATCGGGCGGTGCCAGCAGAATGGGACGGCCGCTTTCGAAAATCGAGGCCTCCGCAGTGGCAAGGCGCGGATCACCGCGATCGGAGCCGGGCCGGCCCAGTACGGTCACGTCAAAAACCCGGCCATAACTCGCCATCTGGCTGTCGCCGAGTGAACGGTCGCCGCCCCAGCGCCAGCAGGGGCCGGAACCTCCCGCAGAAATACCGCTCGAAGCCATGGTCGATTCGAATTTCTTCTGCGCTTCGTCCGCCAGTTCCTTCCACTGGTTTTGGTCGGAAACCGTCCAGCTCACTGGCATGTCGAAGGCTACGAGATCGGGCAGGTCAGGCCCCAGCGCCACCCCTTCGATCTGGCTGCCAAACCGCCTGGCCAGCAGCGCTGCGGTATGGAAAACGGAATCGATGGAAGAGTGAAGTTCGACAGGCACCAGAATATTTTTCATGGTTCATTCCCTCCGGCAGTCCGCTTCAGCCCCTCCAGCCGCCGCGACTGCACACCGCAGAATACACCAGATTCTCGTCCAGGCCGAATGGAAACTCTGAGGAGCGTGCTTTCCCCCAAAGTCGCGCGACCAAAGTTTGAGCGTATCCGGCTTGTCCGCACGTGGTCATTTCGCATAATGCAGACATCCGATGCCCGCTGGATGCGGGCGCTCTGGCGCGTATCCCTAGGAGGAAAAAATGAGTGAAGCTCTGTATGCAGTCCCCGAGGCCTGGAAATCCCGCGCCTTTGTCGACGACGCAAAATACAAGGCGATGTATGAGCGGTCGGTGAAAGACCCAAACGGCTTTTGGGGTGAACACGGCAAGCGCCTGAACTGGATCAAGCCTTATACCACGGTGAAGAACACCAATTACGGCCCGCCCGATGTCTCGATCAAATGGTTCGAGGACGGCACGCTGAACGTCTCTGCCAATTGCGTCGACCGGCATCTGGAAAAGCGGGGCAATCAGATCGCAATCATCTGGGAAGGCGATGATCCCTCAAAGTCCAAACACATCACCTATAATGAATTGCATGAACATGTCTGCCGCTTCGCCAACGTGCTGAAAGCCCATGGTGTCAAGAAAGGCGATTGCGTCACTATCTATCTGCCGATGATTCCCGAAGCCGCCTACGCCATGCTCGCCTGCACACGCATCGGCGCGGTCCATTCCATCGTCTTCGGTGGCTTCTCGCCCGATTCGCTCGCCGGGCGCATTGAAGACGCCAAATGCGATGTGCTGATTACCAGCGACGAAGGTGTGCGTGCGGGCCGTCCTGTCCCGCTGAAAGCCAATTCAGACGCCGCCGCCGACAAGGCGCCGGTCAAGACAATGATTGTCGTCCAGCACACCGGCGGCAAGGTCAATATGAAGCCGGGCCGGGACTTCTGGTATCATGAGGAGGCGGCCAAAATGCCCGCCGAATGCAAGCCTGAAGAAATGAACGCGGAAGATCCGCTGTTTATCCTCTACACGTCTGGCTCTACGGGCAAGCCAAAGGGCGTGCTGCACACGACCGGCGGTTATCTCGTCTATGCCTCAATGACGCATCAATATGTCTTTGATTATCACGAGGGTGATATTTACTGGTGCACGGCGGACGTGGGTTGGGTTACCGGGCACAGCTATATCGTCTATGGCCCGCTCGCCAATGGCGCAACGACTCTGATGTTCGAAGGCGTTCCGAATTATCCCGATGAATCGCGCTGCTGGCAGGTCATCGACAAGCACAAGGTCAACATCTTTTATACAGCGCCAACAGCGATCCGCGCGCTGATGCAGAAGGGCGAAGGGCCGGTGAAGAAGACCTCGCGTGCTTCGCTGCGCCTGCTGGGATCTGTCGGCGAGCCGATCAATCCTGAGGCATGGGAATGGTATCATCGCGTTGTCGGAGAAGGCCGTTGCCCGATTGTCGATACCTGGTGGCAGACGGAAACCGGGGGCATTCTCATCACGCCGTTGCCCGGTGCGACCGCGCTTAAGCCAGGCTCGGCGACGCGGCCGTTCTTCGGCTGCCAGCCGCAGATCGTCGACGCCGAGGGCAAGGTGCTGGAAGGCGCGACAGAGGGCAATCTCTGCATTATCGATTCGTGGCCCGGCCAGATGCGCACCGTATTCGGCGATCACGAGCGCTTTATACAAACCTATTTCTCCACCTATCCCGGCAAGTATTTCACCGGCGACGGCTGCCGCCGCGATGCCGACGGCTATTACTGGATCACCGGCCGCGTTGACGATGTCATCAACGTGTCGGGCCATCGCATGGGGACTGCGGAAGTGGAAAGCGCACTTGTCGCTCATCCCAAAGTGTCTGAAGCAGCGGTCGTTGGCTTCCCCCATGACATCAAGGGCCAGGGCATCTACGCTTATGTCACGCTGATGGCAGGCGAACATCCCAGTCCCGAATTGCGCAAGGAACTGGTCAACTGGGTGCGCAAGGAAATCGGCCCCATCGCCTCGCCTGACGCCATCCAGTTCGCGCCAGGCCTGCCGAAAACACGTTCGGGCAAGATCATGCGCCGTATCCTGCGCAAGATCGCCGAAAACGATTTCGGGGCGCTGGGTGATACTTCGACTCTGGCCGATCCCAGTGTCGTGGACGATCTCGTCAAAAATCGCGCGGACGCCTGACGCCGCTCGACCAATCCCTATTGGCTAGAGGCGGCGTCAACTTGCGGCAGTGAAGGGGTTCGCCGGGCGGATGACGCCTGCGCCCAGCGTGAACGCTCCTTTTTGCTGGGCTATTGGGGCTGGGAGAGCGGAGCTCCAGCTCCGCTCTTACTTTACGAAGCCGGCGAGAGGCCCGCGCTCCTGGTGACGGACCGGCAAGTGCGGCGATCCGGCGTGACTCATCTCCGTCACGCCCCTAAACTCCCGGCAAAATGCCAAGGAGAGAAAATTGCCCTTCCAGACCATCGAAACCTCCCTGTCGCCGCGCGGCCTTGCCACGATCACCCTGAACCGGCCTGATCGCGGCAACGCCATCAACCAGACCATGCTCGATGAAGTGGTGAGCCATCTGGCGGCGCTGGCGGCTGATGCGAAAGTGCGCGTTGTCATTCTGCGCGCCAATGGCAAGCATTTCTGCGCCGGGGCCGATGTCAGCGGGCGCGGCGATATCGAGAAGACGGACAAGTCAGCCACGCTCGGCGATCTCATCTTCGATCTCGACCGCCTGCCCAAACCCACCATCGCCATCGTGCAGGGCGGCGCAGTGGGCGGCGGCGCGGGGCTCGCCTGCGCCTGTGATGTCACCTTGATCGAAAAAGACGGCTTTCTCTCGATTCCCGAGGTGCGCCTTGGCTTTGCGCCCGGTGGTCTGGTTTCTGTTCTCATGCGCAGCATGGGTGCGCGCGCTTTCCGCCGTTACGCCATGTCCGGCGAACGCATCCGCGCTGAAGCGGCGCTGCGCCTTGGTCTTGCAAGCGAAAGTTATGAGGCGGGAACGCTCGATGCCATGTTGGACGAAATCACCGATGCCTTCATGCTGGGCGCCCCCGGCGCGCAGGCCGTGGTCAAGCAATCCACGGCGGTGCTTGAGACGCCTTCGCTTGCGCATTTGAAGGATCGCGCGCCGCCGCACGGCATGCATTCAGATGAGGCGAAGGAGGGCGTTGCTGCCTTTCGCGAAAAGCGCAAGCCGAACTGGTATGTCGAAAAATAGCCGGACACGTTATCGAACATTAACGTCTCCGCCACAATCCGTTCACCTATTTACCTAAAATGCGTCGCATCGGGAGCTCGTGCTTGATACAAGCAGGATAACCGGAGAGTTCAGTGGAACAGGCGCAGGATTTCATTAACCAGACGCGGCAGCGGGAAGAGGCGCTCATCGCCCATCTCGCAACTGCAGGCTATGTGCGCACGGAGCCTGCGATCATGCAGCCCGCTGCCAGCTTTCTTGAACTTGCGGGCGAAGAATTGCGCCATCGCATCTTCACGACGACTGATCCGTCAGGCGCAGAATTCTGCCTGCGGCCCGAATTCACAATTCCTGTCTGTACTGCCTATCTAGCCTCCGGCGATGCGGGCAAGCCGGCGGCTTTTTCCTATCTTGGTCCGGTCTTTCGCTATCGAGCCAGTGGCGCCAGCGAATTCCATCAGGCCGGCATCGAAAGTTTTGGCCGCGCCGATCGCGAAGCTGCCGATGCCGAAGTCATGACCCTGGCGCTGGAAGCTGCCGCGCAGGGCGGGGCCGGCAAGCTCAGTGTGAAACTCGGCGACGCTGGCCTCTTCAACGCGCTACTCGAGACTTTGAAAATTGATGACGTGTGGTTGCGCCGCATCCGCCGGGGCATCGCCCGCGGCCAGAAACTCGAAGCGATCTTTACGCCGCCCAATGGTGGCGGCAGCGGCGATCACACCGGTGTCCTCGCTGCGCTTCAGGGCACGGATCGCAAGGGCGCGCGCGCCCTCGTGGAAGACCTGTTGTCGATTGCAGGTATCTCGTCAGTCAGTGGCCGCAGCGCGGGCGAAATCGCCGAACGCTTTCTGGAACAGGCGGCGCTGCGCGACAGTGCAGGCTTCAGTCAGGAAAAGCGTAGCGTGATCGAAAACTATCTTGGTATCGCAGGCGATCCCGATGATGCCGCCGCCCGCCTGCGTAAACTCGCGCAAGACGCCAAGCTCGATTTCGCTCGCCCGCTCGATGAGTTTGAAGCGCGTATCGGCTTCATCGCCGCGCGTGGTTTCGATGTGAGTGCGATCCACTTTGCGACCGCTTTTGCGCGCAACCTCGATTATTATACCGGCTTTGTGTTCGAGGCGCATGATGCGCGCAATCCTGCACGGGGTCCCGTTGTTGGCGGTGGCCGTTATGACAAACTCATGATGGCGCTTGGCGCGAAAACGCCTGTGCCCGCTGTAGGAGCCGCCATCTGGTGCGACCGTCTTGTGAACGGCGCGGAGGCCTCGTCATGAACGCGCCCGCAGAACAGAACGGAACACTCGTCATCGCCATTCCCTCCAAGGGACGGCTGCAGGAAAACACAGCGGCGTTTTTCGCGCGCGCGGGACTGACCGTCGCGCAGGGTCGCGGTGTGCGCGATTATCGCGGCACTTTGAAGGAAATGCCCGGCGTTGAAATCGCCTTTCTGTCAGCCTCCGAAATCGTGCAGCAGCTTGCTGCTGGCAGCGTTCATCTGGGCGTGACCGGCGAAGATCTCGTGCGCGAAAACGTGGCCGACGCTGATGCGCGCATGGAGCTTCTGACGCCGCTTGGCTTCGGACATGCCAATGTTGTTGTCGCTGTGCCGCAGGCCTGGATTGATGTCCGCACTATGACCGATCTGGAAGACGTGGCCGCCGCCTTCCGCGCTCGCCGTGGTGGCCAGCGTATGCGCGTGGCGACCAAATATATCAATCTGACGCGCAACTATTTCGCACAGAATGGCGTGACGGATTACAGGATTGTTGAATCGCTGGGCGCGACAGAAGGCGCTCCCGCTGCCGGACAGGCCGAACTCATCGTCGATATCACGACAACGGGCGCAACATTGAAAGCCAATGCGCTCAAGGTGCTTGATGATGGCGTAATGTTGCGCTCGGAAGCCAATCTCGTCGCCTCCGTCAACGCAAGCTGGAACGACGCAACCCAAACGCTGGCGCGCAAGATTCTCTCGCGCATCGCCGCCGAAGAAGACGCGCGCACCTCGCGTGAAATCCGCTGCTACATTCCCGCCAAGCCGCGCCGCACGGCACGCGAGGCCGAGCAATTGTTCGGCGCGCGCATGCTCTATGGTCTGGATGGCGATATCGTCCGCCTCGTCTGCCCCGCCAGCAAAGTCGCCGAAGTAGCGGACTGGCTGATCGAACGCGGCGCCCAGCAAGTCAGCGTGAGCGCGCTCGATTATATTTTCAGCGCGGTGAACCCGCTTTATGAGAAGCTGGTCAAGCGGATAGGGTGATATTTCGCCTCATTTTTGCGATGATGTTTGAATGAGGCGCTGGCAGGAGTTATCGCTCTACACTGCTGCGATAAAGTACCGGTGTCTCGCCTTGATTCACGCCGCTGAAAAATGGCTGCAAGGACAAGATGGCGAAAGCCCCAGCAAAAGGCAAACGCCCTAAAAGTTGAGCGAGGCCCTGCATCCGCCGGCCGCGTCCGTGTGTATCCCCCTCATCCCAAGAGGAGGATTTCATGCCGGCCTTCACTATCAAACCCTATGCTTTTGCCCTCGTGCTGCTCGGCCTCGCTACGCCGCTCGCTGCACAGGAAAAATATTCCACCTGGCCGCTGCTCAAAAACCCGTTTGAAAGCACAGGCGGCGGCGGGATCATGATTGATGGTTATGACCCCGTGATATCAGGCAAAGTCTGCCGCACCGATTTCTCTGCGAAAACGCCAGAGGGGCAAGTCTACAACAATACGGTGGAATTCGATGCGGTCGCCGAACAGGGCGGCATTCTCTGCACCAACGGGCGCTGGCGTGCGAAGGATGGCTCTGCGCAGGGGACGACGCCGTTCCGTGTGTTCATCAGGGATGGAATCGTGCGCCGCGCGCCGTGAATTTTGGTTTTGAAATTTTGCCTTGTTGCCGCCATCGCACCCGTGCAAAGGAAGGCGCGCTGTTTCTTTACATGGATCGATTTTATGACTGACATCTCCCGCCGCGCCGTTCTGGCTTCTGCCGCCGTTCTCGCGGCGCCCTGGGTCAGCCGCGCGCAGGCGCAGGCCGATGAGCGCATGATCGCGCAAATGCTTGTACTGGGATTTTCCGGCACATCGAGCGCAGACACCGGCGCGCAAAAGCTGGCGCAGCATCTGGCGGCCGGGCGCATCGGCGGGGTTTGTTTTCTGGGCAATAACACGCGCAACCGGCCGGGCATCGAAAGCCTGACGCGGCTGTTCAATTCCGCCGGGAGATCCGGCAAGCCGCTTATTTCGGTGGATCAGGAAGGCGGCGCGGTGCAACGCCTTGGCGCCAAGACCGGTTGGTCCGCCATTCCCGCCCCGCAGGCGGTGGCCGCCCGCAACACACCCGAACAGGCGCGCGGGATTTATGCGCAGATGGCGCGCGAGCTGAAAGCGGCGGGCTTTAATCTCAATCTTGCCCCGGTGGTGGACCTTGGTTTCGAGCCGAAGAATCCTATCGTCTATAAATGGGGCCGGGCCTTCGGCAAAGACGGCGCGACGGTCGCAGAATATGCCGGCGCGTTCGTGGAAGGCCACCGCTCGCAAGGCGTGCTGACGGCGCACAAGCATTTCCCCGGCCACGGCTCGACCTTCGTGGATTCGCATGATCGCCCCGTCGATCTGACGCCGACCTGGCGGGCCGATGAACTCGTGCCCTTCCGTGAGCTCGCCCGGCGCGGCCTGATTGATATTGTGATGAGCGGTCACCTCACCCATGCCAAACTGACAGGCGGCCTGCCTGCAACGCTCTCACCCACCGCTGTGCGGCTGCTACGTCAGGATATCGGGTTTAATGGCGCGATCATGACTGACGATCTCGACATGAAAGCGATCCGTTCGTCCTTCACGCTGGACGACGCCATCGTGCGGGCTGTCTCTGCCGGACATGATCTGGTGCTGCTCTCCAATTCCCTGCAGCCCGACGACATGCTGCCACAAAAGGCCATCGCGGCAGTGAAGGCCGCTGTTGCAGCCGGGCGCATAGCCCCGGGACAGATCGAAGCCTCTGCGCAAAGAATAGCTGCGCTGCAGGCGCGGGTTTAATTTTTTAGGCGATCTACTCTTCGTGCGTCCCCGCACATATTTTCGCGCAAGTGTGACCTACTCTCCAATCATCGCCGGTGAGCAAGACGCTCCGGCAAGAAACAGGAGAGAGAACCATGAACACTTTTGCAAAGAAGACCCTCACCACCGCTTTTGCCGCCCTCACCCTGGGCGTCACGCTCGCCGCAACATCCGCACCTGCTGAAGCCCGCTGGGGCCGCAATGCAGCCTTCTTCGGTGGCGCAGCCGCAGGTCTGGTTGGCGCTGCGATCCTCGCCAACAACTATGCCCGTCCCGCTTATGCCGCGCCTGTGTACGGCGGCGAGTGCTGGACAGAGCGCCGCGCGGTTTACAACAACTGGGGCGACTTCGTTGGCTATCGCCCGCAGCGGGTTTGCAACTGAGTTGAATGATTAAAAGATTTTCCGCCGAACCGCCTCTCACCGGCGGGAAGAGGGAACCCTCCGGGACGTCCGACCCCCGGAGGGTTTTCGCGTGTCTGCGTTTTTTCAGGCAGGCATGACGGCTGGAGTGAATACCCCATTAGCGGCAGGCTGCATCTCTATCCGCGTGTCATGTAATTCGACCAGTGTTGAACGATGACCAATGGAGACAATGGTAGTTCCCGGCAATTCTGCCTTGAGCATGCGATAGATTTCGCCTTCCAGTTTTTCATCAAGCGCTGATGTCGCTTCATCGAGGAACAGCCATGAAGGCTTGGCAAGGAGCGCGTGGGCGATTGAGAGCCGCTGCTGCTCGCCGCCGGAAAGTCTTTGGCCCCAGGCCTCTTCCACATCGAGCTGATCCACCAGCATCGGCAGGCGCGCTTTTGTCAGCGCATTGCGCACTTGTTCGTCTGTGTAGTCGCTTTCGATACCGGGATAGCTGGCTGCACGCTTGAGCGTGCCAGCTGCGATATAGGGCCGTTGCGGCAACAACATCACCTCGATGGGATGGCCGTCCTCTCCGGCTGGAAAGGCGATGGAGCCACGGCCATAGGGCCAGATGCCGGCAATGGCGCGGAACATCGTGGATTTGCCCGAGCCCGATGGCCCGTTGACGAGCGTCGCCTGACCGGCTTTCAAATCAAGCGATTTAAGCGCGACGATCTCGCGGCCGTTGGGTAGGGTCAGCGATATGTCGCGCAATGTGAGATCGCGTGTCGCAGATTTCTCCGCTTCCAGACGTGGCGGTGTCTTGCCAAGACCGGCGGCCTTTTCGATGGCTGCCCCAAAGCTGGTTAGACGATCGATCACCGCCTTGAAGGCGGCGAGCGAGGAATAACGGGCAATGAAAAATGTCATTGCGCTCTCAACACGTCCGAACGCGCCTGCAGTTTGCGACATCTGACCCAGCGAGATCTTGCCGAGAAAATAATAGGGCGCAACGATCACATAGGGAATGACCACGCTGGCTTGAAAGAAGCTGCTTGTGAACGTCGACAGTTTCAATTGTCGCGAGACGATATCGAAATAATTGCGCAGGATGTTGCCAAACCGGTTGTTGATGCGGTCGCGTTCCGAACGCTCGCCGCGCAGCAGAGAAACCTGCTCACTATATTCGCGTAGCCGCGCCAGCGTAAAACGGAAATCGGCTTCAAATCGCTCTTTCATGAAGTCGAGCCGGATGAGCGGACGGCCGATGAGATGTGTCAGCCACGTCCCTATGGTCGAGTAAATCAGCGCGATCCAGAACGGCAGACCGGGCACGACGATATCCGTTCCGGGAATAACGAAATCAGCAGGAATGGTCCACAGTATGATGGAGAAGGAAACCAGATTGCTGACCGTGGCAAGCAGCGTGATTGAATAGGAATAGGTATTATCGATATAGCTCTTGACGTCGTCGGCGATACGCTGGTCGGGGTTGTCGGCGCCGTCTCCCACAAGGCTCATGCGATAAAGACCGCCGCGTCCCAGCCAGTTGTCACTGAAGCGCTGTGTCAGCCAGCGCCGCCAGCTGATTTTCAGTACAGATTCAAAAAAGAATTCGATCAGGTTGCTGGCCACCGCTATCGCCGCCCAGACACAGAACACAGTGAGCAGCAACGACCAGAACGCGGCGGCATCCTTTTTCTGGATAGCGTCAAACCAGTCGCGATTGAAGAAAGACAATCGCACGCTGATGGCGACCTGCAGCTGATTGATGACGATCAGCGTGGTGATCAGCAGGATGCCGAGCCGGCTTTCGCTCATTCGGGCCGAGCCGAATGGGCCAAATGAGACTGTCCGCATTTCCTGCGAACTGAAATAGGGATCTGCCAAGGCCGTGATCTGCCGCAGAACGGGAATAAACGAAATCAGCCAGACGATCAGACCGAATACAGCGACGGTGACTGGCAGGCTCATGGGCACCTGCATATCGGCTAGCGAGTCTGGCCACAGGCCCTTTCTAGCGGCCAGATAGGATAACGTCGTCAATATATATTCGATCGCGAAAATGACTGAAAAAATGCGGAGGAATGAAGATATGTTGCGCGCTGCAAAGGTCGTCACAGCCAGCATGGCGCCGGCAAATGCCAGACCATACATGGCCGGATCGCCATAGGCGCTCCAGCTGCCCTCGGCGGGCATTTGTGCGCCCGTGATCGCACTCAGGACGGCTGCGGCGGCAACTGCGAGGGCCAGAATATACATAAACAGCTCCGGAGATTTAGGCGAATCCCAACACGATGCGCAGTGTTTATAGTCCATAGCGCGCGTCAAATGGAAACCGGCGATCGAACCGCCGGTTGGTTCAGATTTTCACAGGTGAAAGTGGTCGAAACACGATGGATGGCAGGAGAGGCGGGCCGCAAACGTCCATATTCCCGCTGCATGAGCGCAAAAATATTTCAGCGGACGTCCGTCACGTCAGGCCCCGAGTTTGTCGGGCTAGAAGTCAGAACTTGTCGCTTTTGATCACGTCGCCACGCGATGAGTTGGCTGCCGCCTTGATCTTGGGAGAAGTTGCCGCCGGTTCGTCCTCATCGGCGTCCGGTTCTGCGATCTCGCCGTTCACAGCAGCAATCAATCTCGGCGAAGGCTTGAAAGTGAGAACGCGCCGGGCGGCGATCGGATATTCGTCGCCGGTTTTCGGATTACGTCCGACTCTGGGTCGTTTGGCGCGAATGTTGAACGTGCCAAACCCGCGTAACTTGACCGGTTCGTTATTACCAAGAGTGCTACACAAAGTGTCCAGCACTGTTTCGACGATGTCCTTTGCCTCTACACGGGACAGCCCCGGCCCGGCAACGTAAACCGCCTGCAACAGATCGGCACGGGTGAGTGTTTTATTCGTCATCTATTTGCCCCTCGGAAACATAGCCCCTGCATTCCAAGTGCGTCAGCGCGCCCCATTAACAGCAAGCGGGAAGTTCATTTTGCGCTCCCTGATTATTTTTGCTTTACCGTTGATCCCTGCAACCGTTTCGGAGCGTATTGGCCGGCTCCGTTTCCTGCCGCAGTCTGACAAACCAATTACAGCGCAGAAACAGATGCGTAGTCAAAGAGAAAATGCAGATTGGAGTTGCCGGACGTGAAGAAAAACACGTTGACTTATAAACAGTTTCGCCGGTAAGGGCGGCGGCCGCGTGAACCTGGATGAAACTGTTTCATATGCATCCGAAATCTTGATTTCAAAAAAACCGAGCTGGATTGGGCGCTTTTCTCGATCCAGCCTGAAAAGGTTTCCTTGAAAAACCGCAAATCGATAAGGCAGCAAGGACGGCCAAACAAATTCAGGCCGCTTTCGCGGCCTGAACATTTTGTATCAATTTTAAATTTTGGGCGAATGGATTTTTTAGAAATCCATGCCGCCATTCAGGTCGCGCCTGCGCGACCTGAGGATTCTGGAATCTTGGGCGAATGGATTTTTTAGAAATCCATGCCGCCCATGCCGCCGCCGCCCGGCATCGGGGGCATCGGCGAATCCTTCTTCGGCTTGTCCGCGATCATGGCTTCGGTCGTGACGAGCAGACCGGAGACAGATGCTGCATCCTGCAACGCAGTACGCACAACCTTCGCCGGATCGACGATGCCGGCCGCGAGCATATCGACATATTCGCCGGTCTGCGCGTTGTAGCCATAGGTCTGTGACTTGTTCTCGGTGATTTTGCCGACAACAATCGAGCCTTCGCCACCGGAATTTTCGACGATCTGGCGGATCGGCGCTTCCAGGGCTTTCGATACGATGTTGATACCGGCTTGCACGTCGGCGTTGTCGCTCTTGAGCTTGGCGACAGCGGCCTTGGCGCGCAGCAGAGCAACGCCGCCGCCCGGAACGATGCCTTCTTCCACCGCAGCGCGGGTGGCGTTCAGCGCATCGTCAACGCGATCCTTCTTTTCCTTCACTTCGACTTCCGTCGCGCCGCCGACGCGGATGACCGCGACGCCGCCTGCGAGCTTGGCCAGACGCTCCTGCAGCTTCTCACGGTCATAGTCCGAAGTGGTCTCTTCGATCTGCGCCTTGATCTGCGTGATGCGGCCCTCGATGTCCTTCTTCTTGCCAGCGCCGTCGACAATGGTGGTGTTTTCCTTGTCGATGCGGATTTTCTTGGCGCGGCCGAGCATGGCGAGCGTGACGCTCTCCAGCTTGATGCCAAGATCTTCAGCGATCATCTGGCCGCCCGTGAGGATGGCGATGTCTTCCAGCATGGCCTTGCGGCGATCACCAAAGCCCGGCGCCTTGACTGCAGCAATCTTCAGGCCGCCGCGCAGCTTGTTGACGACGAGCGTGGCAAGAGCCTCGCCCTCAATGTCTTCGGCCACGATCAACAGCGGCTTGCCGGTCTGAACCACGGCTTCGAGCACCGGGAGCATCGGCTGCAACGAGGAGAGCTTCTTTTCATGGATGAGGATATAGGCGTCCTCGAGCTCGGCGATCATCTTCTCGGCATTGGTAATGAAATAGGGCGAGAGATAGCCGCGGTCGAACTGCATGCCTTCGACGATATCGACGTCTGTTTCGAGGCTCTTGGCCTCTTCAACGGTGATGACGCCTTCGTTGCCGACTTTCTGCATCGCATTGGCGATCATCTGGCCGATCTTGGCGTCGCCGTTGGACGAGATCGTGCCGACCTGAGCAACTTCAGACGAGTCCTTGACCTTCTTCGAACGGCCCTTGATGTCAGCGACAGCGGCCTCAACGGCCATGTCGATACCGCGCTTGAGATCCATCGGGTTCATGCCGGCGGCGACATATTTGGCGCCTTCCTTCACGATCGCCTGGGCCAGAACGGTAGCAGTGGTGGTGCCATCGCCAGCCGTGTCGTTGGTCTTGGAAGCGACTTCGCGCACCATCTGCGCGCCCATGTTCTCGAACTTGTCTTCAAGCTCGATTTCCTTGGCGACGGTAACGCCGTCCTTGGTGATGCGGGGAGCGCCGAACGACTTGTCGATAACGACGTTGCGGCCCTTGGGACCCAGGGTGACCTTCACCGCGTTGGCGAGAATATCGACACCGCGCAGCATGCGCTCACGCGCATCGGCGGAAAATTTTACTTCCTTGGCTGCCATCTGAATTGTTCCTTTGATTTGGTTGAGAAGCGAATTGCGAGTGGCGAATGGCGAATAGTTCAGGAATTGCTGCAACGAACAGGTAGACCTATTCGATATTCGCTACTCCCTATTCGCCCTTCCTCACTCAGCCGATCACGCCCATGACATCGGATTCCTTCATGATCAGGAGTTCCTGACCGTCGATCTTGACTTCCGTGCCGGACCATTTGCCGAAAAGGACCTTGTCGCCCTTCTTCACATCGAGCGGAACAAGCTTGCCGCTTTCGTCGCGGGCGCCGGGGCCTACGGACACGACTTCACCCTCCTGGGGCTTTTCCTGGGCGGTGTCGGGAATGATGATGCCGCCTTTGGTCTTCTCTTCGCTGGTGACGCGCTTAACGACAATGCGGTCGTGCAGGGGACGAAACTTCATTGTACTTATTCCTGTCGGTTTTGGCGGTTCGAGGCGAACGCCCGGTTCACCCGGACCACCTGTCTGCCACTACTGGAAAGCTGTTAGCACTCTATTAGAAGGAGTGCTAACAGTCGGGAGGGGAGATAAGTGCTGGGCCTATGCCTGTCAAGGATTGCCACGCAGAAAAAATCGCGGGCGTTAATAATGGTTAACACAAGGCGGGACGCCGCCGGTTCTGCCGCAACGCACGCCAGGTAAACAAAATTATGGCCAAGCTTTGGCTGCACACGCCTGATTGGGGGGCGCAACACTGCAGCCAAGGTCTGAGTGCGCCCCCGTCCTCGCCTTCACTTCGGGAAATACATCAGCTCGATACGGACATTGTCTGGCGCCTCGATAAAGGCGATGCGAATGCCAGTGGGCGTCGCCATGGGACCATCGAGCACCGGCACGCCCATGGCCTTCACATGCGCGAGGCTTGCGTCGAAATCGTCGGTAGCGACAGCGAAATGTTCAAGGCCGAACTTCGTACCGGAATTGCCCGCTGGCAAGGTTTCACCCGTCTTCTCGCCAGAGATAACAAATGTTGTTCCATCAGTGGCGGCGCAGGTGATAAAGATATCGCCCACGGGACGCACCACCCTGTCGACCACCTTGAAGCCGAAGGCCTCGCCATACCAGGCCGCTGTCTTGTCGGGGTCTTTCGCCTTCAGATGGAGATGATGGAACTTGACCGGCATAGTCGAAACCTTTCGTGCTGGGCGTTATCGATCGCTGCGTTGAAGTGGTGGTTAAAGTTCTGGCTTTCTCAGCACAGGTTTATTTGGCGGCGGGTGTCAGTTTAAGGGAGTCAAAAAAGCGATCACGCAAGCCCGCGACCGCCTGCGATTCTGAATTCGGCCATTCGACAATCATTGTGAAGAGGCTCTCGGAATTTAAAACATAGCGAACAGACGCATTCGCTGCGCCAGCAGCCATATCGAACGATATTTCCTCGCCCAGAGGCCCGTTGAGAAGTCTCACGTTGGATACCGTGTTGCCTGTGCCGCGAAAGCCGTCAGCCATTGTCTTGATGTCCGGGCGCTTCATCTTCTCCGTAATCGCCATGCGGGTTACGGAGTATTTTGCGCCGCGCGAGCTTGTCCCGCCAATGGTGTAGACGGCAAAGGCGCCGATCTTCGTGTCAGTCCCGCTTTGGGTAAAGCTTGGTCTCAAACATCAAGTGCAACGGTTGAACTGAAGGCTTTGATTTCTTCGGCCATGGCCTCGGCAGGGGTTTTCCAGCCGAGGGTTTTTCTGGGGCGGCCGTTCATCAATCTGGCGACATCGTTCAGCCAGGTCTGCGAGGCA
>CANJJI010000012.1 GCA_947474545.1 Beijerinckiaceae bacterium
GGATATAGGTCATCAGGCCGAATAGGATTATTCCGCTGCTGCTTCGAACTGCGAGGTTTTATAGGGTTCGCGAAGGCCGAGACGTTCCATGCGTGGCAAAATCTCATCGCGAAACGCCGGAAATTCCGTGACGTAATTTACAAGCCCTACAGCCATGCCGTCGAGCCCGGCATCGCTTAGGTTTTTGAACTGTTGCGCCACGTCGTCATAGTCGCCGAGAACAGGATAAGTGCCGACGCCGCTGATGAGCCGCCGCTTGAAGGCCTGAATATCGGTTACCCTGTCGGCGCGGTTTTCCAGCCTGATGCGCGCTGCGTGCTCAGCGGCTTCCCAGTCACCATGTTCGTCGACGATATAATGATAGAATTCTTCGGCCTCCTTGCGCGTCCTGCGAAAGATCGTGTGCCCGCTGGCATAGATGCCCACCGGATAAGGTGATGCCTTGGGTATCGCGCGGATGCCGGCTACACGTTCCGCCAGTGTGTTCACATCCTGGATCGCGATGAAGAGGCAGTCGACATTGTTGACCGCGAAATCGCGTCCTTTGTCGGAATTACCAGCACTGATGAGCAACGGATGGGACCCGCCAGCGGGCTTGGGTTTAAGCAAGACGTTTTTCAGTTTGAAGAAATCGCCATCGTGATCGAAAGGTTTATCCTCGCTCCAGATCCGTTTGACCACATGTACCCATTCGGCCGTGTAATCGTAGCGGCGATCATGCTCCATGAGCATTGTGCCAAACATGCCGAATTCACCGGCATTCCAGCCGGACACGATGTTCAGCGCGAAACGGCCTCTGCCGATCAGATCGGCTGTCACCATTTGCTTGGAGGCAAAGACCGGCGACATGAATGCAACATGCAACGTGCCGCTGACGCAGATATTCCTTGTGGAGGCGAGAAGACCGGCGGCCCAGGTCAGTGTCTCAAAGGTTGAACCTTCGGTATCGGTCTCGCCCTTGTATCCATGCCAGCGGCCAATCGGCAAAAGAAACTCGATGCCGGCTTCGTCAGCAAGCCTCGCCGCAGCGACGTTATTTTCCCACGATGCATCCCAGCGTTCCGGCGCCTTGGTCATGGTCAGACCATTCGAACAATTCATGGCGAACAGACCAAGTTTGAACTTGTTGCTGTTGAAGAAGCGTGTGTTGAGCCTGTCCATCATCCTGCCCTGAATTGGACGAGCTTGCACTTGGCCGCCCGCACTGGTCTTATAGGCTTAGAATGAGCCAAAGCGCTCAACCTGGCAAGGTTCGGGAGGCGTCATGAGAAGTCTCGTCGCGGGGTTTGTTGCAGCTTTTGTCGTTTGTTCGCCGGTTGCTGCACAACAGGATGAATCAGGTTTTTACAAAGGCAAGACCGTGCGCTTTGTTGTCGGCTTCGGGCCGGGCGGAGGCTACGATGTCTACGCCCGCATGATCGCGCCGCATCTGGGCAAGGCGCTGGAGGCGTCCGTGGTCGTGGAAAACCAGCCTGGCGCCGGCGGCATGACATCGCTAAGCCGCATGTACACTACTGATCCTGATGGCTTGCGGCTGACGATCCTGCAAGGCGTGGGAGCTTCGCTGGCGCAATTGCTGGGTGTTTCCGGCGCACGTTACGATCTGGGAAAATTCGAACATCTGGGCACGGTCAGTTCATCGCCCTGGCTCTGGATGGCTGGTCCAAGTTCCACGTTCAAAACCCCTCAGGAAGCACTGGCATTGGGGCGGCAATTGATGTGGGCTGGCAGCGCACCCACCGACGGCTCCGCCGACGGAGCAGCCTTTACCTGCGAGGCGCTGCGCATGAAATGCCGCATTGTCGTGGGTTATAAAGGCAGCGCCGACATTGCCATAGCGGTGGCGCGCGGCGAGATGGATTCACTTTACGTCTCCGATACCTCGGCATTAAATTACGTTAAATCATCGCCGGAGGTGCGCATCATTGCGACGATGGCGCGCAAGCGATCCCGCTTTTTCCCCGAGACGCCGACAATCTTTGAGCTGATGCAATTGAATGACGACCAGGCCTGGTATTTCGATTTTCATTCCACCGTCGAAGATATCGGCCGCATTCTGGTGACGACGCCGGGCGTGCCTGCAGGACGCCTTTCCATCTTGCGCAATGCCGTGAAATCAGTGTTGACCGACCCTGCCTTCGTGGAGGAAGGCGAAAAGACCCAGCGGTATATCGATTTTGTAGATGCGGAAACGACGAAAAAGCGGGTGCAGGATGTGGTCACCTCACTCCCGCCTGACATGCGCAAGCGGGTGCAGGATCTTATTGGCCGCACTGAAGGGAATTGAAAGAAGTCCTTATACGACACGACAAACAGACGCATTGATAGCTTGATTTGAATCAATGAATTCCGCTTTCGCCTCAGGAATTTTGGCGCAAAGCTTGAGGCAAATCCATTATCTGAAAATGCCCCGGCTGAAACGTGAGACGGGGGTATATACAATGAACGGTGAAACACTTTATCTCGCGGGCGCTATACTGGCCTTTGCAGCGTTTGCTGTGATGATGATCTGGGCGAGCGCACAGAGCGCGAAAATCAGGCGATAGGCCCGGACCGAAGTCAGGCCCCTATCTGAACACCGGGGCGGAGCAGGAGCGCCACGCTGCCTGCGCGAATAGCCCCGCCGTGCGCACGCACGCGAGATATGCGGGCCATGGGACGCTGGTTCGCCGTGAATGGGGTAGTAGGGTGCTGGCTTGCCAGCGTCCCGTAGTTCCGGCTTTTTTTGGTTCCTGCCAGACCACTTGCCGCCGCAGTCATAGTGCTGGGGCGTTGGGAATCCAGAAAGGCCCTTGCGTTCCTTTCCATCCTGGCAGGCCGCTCCGGGATGCTTGCTCCCGGTAAGAGCAAGTCGCAGAGGCCGTACCCCGCCCGCCAATATGACCGCTCATGATCATCCCCTCATTGGGCAGGGATGAAGGCTTATATGTCTATATTGGGAGTATTGTCAAGGATTATTTTCTGATTCCGGATAGCCCCGCACGAGCGGGGCCGAACGGGGAACGAGCGCGTTCACTTGCGGAGGCCATCATTCCGCAGCAAGCCTATGCACAACCGGCTCATGATCGAAGACCATGACCGCACCGCCCGTATTCGAAACGGGGATGTGGTATTTTGAGAAGGCAGCCGAGACATGGCCCTGCATTGCGCCGCGCATGGCGATCCAGCACATAAGTTCGACGCCCTGCGATCCAGCTTTCTCGATAATCTCTTTTGTCGTGAGACTTGCAAGCGCCTGGGGATCGTTGACGATCTTGTCCATGCACCACAGATCGAATTCCTTGTTGATGAACCCGGCGCGCGTTCCATCAAGTTGATGAGACAGCCCGCCAGTCGCCAGCAGGACGACCTTACAATCGCGCGGAAAGCTTTCAATGGCGCGACCAATCGCCTGACCGAAACGGAAGCAACGCTCAGCGCGGGGCAACGGATGCTGGATCGAATTGATCGTCACTGGCACAGCGGGAATCGCCTTTGCGCCGCCATCGGGCCATAGCAATTGCATGGGCACTACGAAGGCATGATCGACCTGCATTTCCTGACACGTCACGAGATCGAAATCCTGCGCCATTACCTTGTCGATAATCTGCCAGGATAATTCGCTGTCGCCTGCATAAGGCGGACGCACGGGGAGGCCCCAGCCTTCGTCCGCGTTGGTATAGGACTCGGCGGCACCCACTGCGAATGTCGGCATCTGGTCGAGAAAAAAGTTCAAGCCATGATCGTTATAGATAACGACAGCCACGTCGGGCTTGTTGCGGGCGAGCCAGTCATGAACCGGATCGAACGCATCGAAAAATGGCTTCCAATAGGGATCTTTCTGCAACCCCTTGGCGATGGCTCCGCCAATCGAAGGGACGTGTGACGTGGCGATTGCGCCTATGATGCGGGCCATGATTTTCTCCTTGAAAGACTATTCGCTCAATGTCCGTGTGCGGTGAGCATTTCCTTGAAGGCTTCCAGCGACATGCCGGTCTGCTGTGCGCCGACATCCTGCACGCCTAACCCAAATATGCCGGCGAATTTTGCGAGGTAATAAATGTTGCCGCCTGCTGCAATCAGTTCGAGCACGTTGCGATGACGAATAGCTTCTTTTTGAGGTTCGCTCAGGCCATATGTGCGCATATAGGCTTCTTCATCGGCGAGGAATGTTTTGCGGTTTAATTCATCATTGAAGGAATAACACATCTTGTTGAGCGCATAGCCTTTGCGGGCCTGTGTGCCGTCGAATATGGGCGTTCCCGGAATATTGAATTGATCGTCCATGATCTGCCTCCCGTTCTGGCTGTGTGATTATCACTCTGCAGCGGGGGCGGTGGCTTGGCTTTGATTGCGATCAACAGATTTGCGGCGGTAAACTGCGGTTTTTGACCCCGGTCAACAGCCGGTGCGAAACTCGCGTTTAATCGCGATGCTTCCACATTTCGTGCGCCCTGCTTGCCAGCGTGAGAATGGCAAACACGAGTACAAGCGGCAGGATGACCGGGAATTCACCGGGTAGGCCCGCGCCCAGGAAATGCGGTGCAAACTCGAAACATGCCCACGCTGCTACGCACAGCAATATCACCATGATGACCCGTAAAAGAAATTCCGGCATGGGGCCTCATTGTTTGCGAAGGGTCGACCAGTCGGCATGAAATATCAGCAGGTCTCCGGCGCGCATGACTTCGCCTTCGATTTCCACTGGCAGCGCGGTGTGATCATATAGAACGGGTGGAGGCAAGGCGCCGTCCTTGTTGGCAAGAAGAAGAAAGCTTTGCCCTTCAATGGGGCTCTGCGCTGCAAAAATCGCAGGCTGGCGGCCGATAATGCAGAGGTTTGCACAGGCCTTGTGCGCGAGCCCAGTTCCGGGCCTCATACCACCGGGATAACATTTGCCATCGCATATCTCTCCGGCAATTAGATACCGCCCAATCAGCACGGGGGCGCCAAACAAAGGTAAAGGCGCGGCGGCGGGCTGCACTTGCGATTCCTCATCAACGACAATCATGTCGAGTGTGCCGCGCTTCAAACCGAAGCCACGCAGTTCGACGACCCTGCCCTTTGCTTTATCCGCAATGTCCCCGGCGCCAATCTTCCCGCCACCGGCGACGAGCATTGTATGCCCTTGCGGGTCGGCAGCCGTGGGCAAGAGGCGCAAGACGGGATAGGGGAGATTGAACAATACACCGGTCGCGCGAATTTCGCCGCTGTAGCGGCCATCCCCCCGGTCCTGCACACCCAGACCAAGCATCAGCGCCAGCACGAATGAACTCGCGAGCAAACCGACGATGACCTTGACCAGAAATCGCGACAATGCCGGCGGGACTTCCCCGTAGCCGGTGAAAAATTCAGGAGGGCTGCTCATGCGTCCACTCCCTTTATACGGACCGGCTCTACCGGAGTACCGGGCGCATTTGCACGCGGGTCGATGAAAATAACACCATCCTGCAGCTTCAATCTGTAGGTCGAGAGTTTTTCTGTGAAGGGTGGCGGGGCGCAGCCGTCAGCAAGGCGATATTGATAACCATGCCAGGGGCAGGTCAGCACGCCGTCGATGACACAGCCTTCACCGAGCGGACCGGCCTGATGAGCGCAGGCATTGTCCAGCGCATAGAGTTTGTCATCATGACGGAAGATGGCGGCGTTCTGTCCATCGGGCAGGCGCACCACCCTGCCGCGGTTGTCTGTGATTGCATTGACGGGACCCGCCGCGATCCATTCCGCTGGCGCTGCATTTGTTGATGTTTCCAGAACATCCTTGTGTGTGGTCCAGGCGGCAGCCAGATGCAATCCGGTCACTGCACTCACACTGAACGCTGTTAAAATCGCCAACGCGGGATATTTTCCAGTTTGCAAGGCGCCAAAGGCAATATGCGCGACAATCAAACCATAGGCCGCATAGATCAGCATATGCAGCCCCTTCCAAAGCGCGGGCTTTAAAAAGGCCAGCCAGAAATCATGACTCGTGGCGGCCAGCAGACACATGATCGCCAAAGCGAGCAGACCGAAAATCTCGAAGGGAAATCCCGCCAGCTGAAAATAGCTCGTGTTGCTCGCCAGCAACGCTACATAGGGATCAATGTTGCTGTAGGCGAAATACCAGCCCAGCACATGCCATGCATGCGCGAGCGCCACCGCGCAGGTGATCACCCCGAAATGCCGCCGGTTGTAGAGCAATGGCAGCCATCGTTTATCCAGCCGCGCCAGCGGGCCGATGCACAGGACGAAGCTCAGCATCAAGAAGGCGCATGTGCCGAAGGCATGCATGCGCCTGATTGCATCGTCAACATCCACACCTGCTGGCTGCAGCATCGGGACCAGACGGACAAAAGTAAGAATATAGATTCCCACCCATGCAATCAGGACTGCATCATAAATTAGTTTGGTGCGAAACCAGATGACCGGAACATAGCCCGCGCTCATGATTTATTTGCCCGCCGGTTTGGCGTCGAGCCTTTGCGGCGCCTTTTCGATGGCTTCCGGGCGCACCAGAGCGCCGGCCAACAGAATGAGCGGCAGCAGAATGGCAAGCGCCAGCCAGTTTGCCCGGTGCCGGGCGCGATGGGAGGGAAGCATGGCTATTTCCTTTTTTCGAGCCCAGCCCAACGGGCCAGCACCAGCGGCCATAGCAGGACAATGCCAGGAAGCAACAGCGGCCTGAAGGCATAGGCGTGTTTTGCTCCAGGGTCGATCCTGTCCAGGCCCCACAGCAGGAACACGCTGGCCGTCAATCCGCCCGCCAGCGCCCAGGCTGTTGCAGCAACAATCACCCATTGCCCCGCGATCATCGCTGGGCTCCGGAGGGAAAATGAAAGTCAGACAAGTTCCGCATCGCTCATGATTTCTACCAGAGAGGGTCCAGGAAACGCCAGAGCTTCCAGCATCGCCGAATCAAGATCCTTCGCCTGATTTACGCGGATGCCCTTGCCGCCGCATAGGCGCGCGAAGGCCGAAAAGCTGGGATTTTGCAGCGAGGTCTGCCACACTGGCCAGGCGCCGGCTTTCTGCTCCTTGGAAATTTTGCCAAGTTCCGAATTGTTGAGCAGAATATGCGTGATGTTCATGCCATATTTAACCGCCGTGGTGAATTCAGCCATATATTGGCCAAAGCCGCCGTCGCCACTCACGGAAATCACCTTCCTGCCTGAATATTCCGCGAAGTCGCGGGTAGCAGCCCATGCGCCCATGGCGGCGGGGAAAGCAAAGCCGATCGAGCCGAGATAGCCGGACATCAGGATGCGCTGCTCCGCGCATTCGAAATAACGGCCGAAAGAATAGGTGTTATTGCCGACGTCCACGGCAATGACCGCATCCGCCGGAGCGCACCGGGTCAGCGCCGCGAAAATCGCCGCCGAGGAAACGCCGCGGCCCTGATCATCCGCAGCCCGGGATTCCTTTTCACGGCGCCAATCATTCACGCGCTGCCTAAGCTCCGGCGCCTGATCGACCCAGCTGCCATGCCCGGACAATTTTTCAAGCATGGCCCGAACGGTGACGCCAATTTCGCCCCAGACCGGCAGCGTAACCGGGTGGAATTTGCCTAGCGCCATGCGCTCGAAATCGACCTGAATGATCGATTTGGACGGCTCAATGCCAGTGTGATTGGCAAAGGAACTGCCAAACGCCAGCAGCAGATCAGCTTCGTTCATGAACCAGCTCGCCACCGGGGTGCCTGACCGGCCCAGAACGCCAGCGGCAAGCGGATGCCGGTCGCTGATTTGTCCCTTCGCCTTAAAGGTTGTGAGCACCGGCACGCCCAGCCGCCCGGCTAGGGCAATAATGTCGTCCATCGCACTGCGCGCGCCATAACCGGCGACAATCACGGGCCGTCGCGCTGCGGCAATCATGCTGCAGGCCTGCAGCAAAACGTCAGGTGGCGGCGCTATGTCCGTGCCAGCCATCCGGCCGCGCGGGCTCGAAGGCGTCTGCTTTCCCGCTGGCAAAGTCTGGACATCGTCGGGAAAGATAAGATGCGCAACGTCGCGCTCCACAATAGCCGTCTTGAGGGCGAGATTGATCAGTTCGGTGTGATTGGATGTATGCAGGACGGTCTGGCTGAAGCGCGCCACAGGCGCAAAGGCCGACGCAAGATCGATTTCCTGAAACGCTCCTGGCCCGAAAACCTGCACATTGACCTGACCCGTCAGCGCCAGGACAGGTGCGCGATCGACCTTGGCGTCAAACAGTCCAGTCAAAAGATTTGTCGCGCCCGGACCCGCAATCGACAGGCAGGCGGCCGGACGGCCTGACAATTTGGCATAGCCAGAACAGGCGAAGGACGCCGCGCCCTCGTGGCGCACGCCGACAAAGCTCATCTCGCCCGCCGCCTCGCGCGCCCGCAGCGCTTCGGCCAGCCCAAGATTGGAATGGCCCACCATTCCGAAAACACGCGAGACGCCCCAGGCCGTCATGGTTTGCGCCATGACGTCGCTGACCGTGGGGACGCGCGGCTTTTCGGGCTCCAGGCCAACGTAGACACCGTCCTCGCGCACCTCGACCGGGTACATCTTTTGACCCGTATCCTCGTGGCCGCCTGGCGGTAGCCCAGTGAGCGGGTCGAAATCCCAACCATGCCATGGGCACCGGAGCCAGCACCGTCCTTCGGGGCCAGCTTCAATAGAACCCTCTCCGAGAGGCCCGCCCTGATGGGGACAGCGGTTATCCATCGCAGCGTACTGGCCACTGAAATGGATCAGCGCTAATTGACGCCCGCCTGCGGTGACGCTTGTCACCCGCCCCTCCGGCAATACTCCTGTGGCGAGCACGCGACGCCAATCCATATCTGGCACTGGAACGATAGGTTCAATTGGTTTCATTGTGTTTTTCCTAGGTCAGGCCGTTGCCGTTGCCGTCCTTCCCCCATGATAAGGGCACAACCCGGCAAGTAGAATGTATTCACTGAAAAGTTTATGTAACTTGTACATGCGATATGTTTGTAACAATGCGCCAACGGACAGGTTCAAAATGCACAAGATCGCCATTGCTGACTGGAACACGCTCGCTGATCGCAAGCCCGCCTATGCGCTGGCCGCCAATGTCGACCTTGTGGTGATCCGGTACGACGATCAAGTCTCCGTGCTCTATGGCCGCTGCCTGCATCGCGGCGCGCTTTTGTCGGATGGCCATATAGACGGACACAATCTTATCTGCGGCGTACACGACTGGGATTACCGCTATGACACTGGCGTGAGCGAATACGCCAACAAGGAAGTGCTGCACAAATTCTCCGGCTGGGTTGAGGGCGGAAAAGTCCTTGTCGACGAAGATGAAATCGCCGCCTGGGAGAAGAAATACCCGCAGCCCTACAGACGCGATGACTATCTCGGGCTTTATGCCGAAACCCACGCCGATCCCGTCGAACCTCTGGTGCATCCGATCCAGTCCTATGCGCGCAATGGCCTGACGAAAACCGGCCACCATGGCGCTGTCGCCGCCATGGGCGTGCCGCGCGGCGAATTACCCGAATGGAGCGATATCCAGTTTGTGACGGCGCAATTGCACAAGGCTCCATTACTTGACGATCATCCCGTCGGCACGGATGTCGTAATTGGACCCAATGCGCAAAAGCCGCTGCGGTTGAAAATCCCGCTGTTTGTCTCCGACATGAGTTTCGGCTCCCTTTCGGCCTCCGCGAAGGTCGCGCTGGCGCGCGGCGCCGAGCTTTCCGGTACCGGCATTTGTTCGGGCGAGGGCGGCATGCTGGCTGCAGAGCAGGAGGCCAACAGCCGTTATTTCTATGAGCTGGCCTCGGCGCGATTTGGTTTTTCCTGGGACAAGGTGGAACGCGTACAGGCGTTTCACTTCAAGGGCGGACAGGGCGCCAAGACCGGCACAGGCGGCCATCTTCCGGGCCACAAGGTGTCGGCGGAAATCGCCGCCGTTCGCGGATTGAACCCGGGACAGGACGCCATTTCCCCTGCCCGCTTTCCGGACTGGACCGAGCCGCGCCACATGCGCGAATTCGCCCATGAAGTCCGCGCATGCACCGGCGGCATCCCCATCGGCTACAAGCTTTCGGCGCAACATATCGAAAAAGACATCGATGCGGCGCTCGAAGTCACATGCGACTACATCATTCTGGATGGCCGTGGGGGCGGTACGGGCGCCGCACCGCTGCTGTTCCGCGACAATATTTCCGTGCCGACCATCCCCGCACTGGCCCGCGCCAGACGCCATCTCGACCGTGCCGGGCGCAAGGACGTGACTCTCATCATTACAGGCGGCTTGCGCAGCGCAGAGGATTTCGCCAAGGCCATGGCCATGGGCGCGGATGCGGTGGCGGTCTCCAATTCAGCGCTGCAAGCCATCGGCTGCCTGGGCATGCGCGCCTGCCACACCAACAATTGCCCCGTGGGGATAGCCACGCAGAAGCCGGAGCTTGTTTCCCGGCTTGTGGTCGAAAAATCCGCGCGGCAATTGCATAATTTCTTCGAGGCAAGCGTGGAGCTGATGCAGGTTATGGCGCGCGCCTGCGGCCATTCGCATCTCAATCAGTTTAACGCAGATGATCTCGTGACCTGGAAATACGACATGCACCGCCTCAGCGGGGTGGCATATGCGGGAGTTGTGGGGGCGTAACGCCGTTATGACATCCAGGAAAATCGCGAAGCGATTTATCCGGGACCGCCAGAAAATTATAACCTTGAGGTCCCGGATCGCCCTCGGCGTCCGGGATAACGGTAGCTCACAGGGGCGCAAAAATCGCTAATATCCGCGCTTCCATGCTTTCGCGCGGCGGAGCGTCAGGTCGCGACGTTGGATCCTCGAACGCCGCATGGGCCGTAAATCGCGCGACGTCCTTGTGGGAATCGTAGCATTTGAAAACCAATGCTTCATCGCGCGTCATTTCCGGCACGTAATACCAGCGTTGCGCGGGATTATACGCGATGTGATAGATCTCACCGACCCGGTTGGGAAAGCGCCGCTCGGCGGCGATAAAATCCTTCGGCGACATGCTCCGGGCGTCGCAGAGAGCCAGGGGATCGCGCAGGATGGGGCCGCGAATGGCGCGCCAGACCTGGACAACCTGCAGGCGATGTTTCAACAATTCTTCTGCCTCGTCCGGCACAAGATCGCGCAGGCGCTGCGGGCCGGACCAGTCGGTGTAGTCATTGTGCACAGTGCGCACCGGGCCTCTGATCTTGTGCGCTTCGCGCATCTCCTCATCGCCGGCCCGGCGAGTATGGTCGAATACGATGGTTCGCGTGCAACCGGTTTCGGCTTTCACCAGAGCGTCCAGCTCAGCATAATAGACGCTGCGAACCTCATCTTCATCATAGAAATCGCGGACTTTTGTTTCATGGCGCGCCAGACGGAAACCTTCGCGATCCAGCGTGAAGGAGCCTGCAAGGCCGCGGGAAGCGCGGATCGGAGTCAACCGGTCCTCGTAAGCGCCAAGGTAGGTGTGAACAGTGCTTCCTTCTCCATAGGTCTGCGAAACAGGTTTCACGCCATTGTCGATGGCGAAGGAGAGGCTGGCTTCAACGATCCCGGGTTCTGCAAGAGTGCTCATTGGGGGGCTCCGCGCTGGTGGGCAGCATCATAAGCAGGAAAATCCGCCGAGCACAGAGGGCGGTTCAAGATTGACCTGCGCGGACTGACGGGCGAAAGTTGCGCCAGGTTATCAGCGGGGAAATATCGTGGAAGTCTCTTTCACCAACGAAATCAAATCACTCAAGCTCGGCGAAGGCGAAACCTTTCACGGCGAGGGCATTCTGGCCGTGACCAAGGCGCTGCTGCAATCGGGCGTCACCTATGTGGGGGGCTATCAGGGTGCGCCCGTCTCACATCTGCTTGACGTCATGGTTCAGGCCAAGGACCTCATGGGAGAGCTTGGCGTACATGTGGAGCCCTGCACAAATGAGGCTTCCGCCGCAGCCATGCTCGGCGCGTCGATTATGTATCCAGTGCGTGGCACCGTGACTTGGAAAAGCATCGTCGGCACGAATGTCGCGTCGGATGCATTGTCGAATCTGTCATCCCCCGGCGTGATGGGCGGCGCATTGATCGTGGTCGGAGAAGATTATGGCGAGGGGGCCAGCGTTATTCAGGAGCGCACCCACGCGTTTGCGATGAAATCAGCAATGTGGCTGGTGGACCCACGCCCCAATCTTCCGACAATCGTCAACATGGTCGAAAAAAGCTTTGAACTATCTGAAGCTTCCAATTCTCCCGTCATCATGGAATTGCGCATACGCGCCTGCCATGTGCGCGGTTCCTTCAAGACCAAGAAGAACATTGCGCCGCGTATTTCAGCACGGGAATTGCAGCAGGAGCCCGCCGCTTTCATTTATGAAAAGCTGGCCCATCCACCGGTTACCTATCGCCATGAAAAGCTGAAATATGAAGTGCGTATGCCAGCCGCGCGCAAGTTCATCGTCGATAACAAGCTCAACGAGCTTTTCGACGGCAAGCATGGCGATGTCGGCATAATCGTTCAAGGCGGCATCTACAATGGCCTGATCCGCGCGCTGCAGGAGCTCGGCCTCGCTGACGCCTATGGGCGCACGGATATCCCCATTCTTGCGTTGAATGTCGTCTATCCGCTTGTGCCCGATGAGATCGTTCAGTTCGCGGCGGGCCGCAAGGCGGTGGTGATCGTCGAAGAGGGCCAGCCGGAATTCATCGAACACGAGATCAATTCAATCCTGCGCCGCGCCGATGTGAATACAGCCCTGCACGGCAAGGGTGTTTTTCAAATGGCGGGTGAATATACATCCGAAGTCATTCTCGCAGGTCTCGCCAAGGTGCTGGCGCAATATATTCCCGCCATCGATATTTCTGGCGCCGGCGCCTTTGCGCAGGAGGCAGCGGAATTGCGCGCCAGGGCAACGCAATTGCTGCAGATTCCGCTGCCGCCGCGCCCGCCCAATTTCTGTATTGGGTGTCCGGAACGTCCCGTATTTGCTGCGCTTAAACTGGCGCAGCAGGACATTGGCAAGGTCCATATCTCGACTGATATCGGCTGCCATGCACTTGCAACCTATGAACCCTTTGGGTTTGGAAACTCCATTCTCGGCTATGGCATGAGTCTGGCGTCCGGCGCTGGCGTTGCGGGCTTTTCCGCAAAACGTCCCGTCGCCATCATGGGCGATGGCGGGTTCTGGCATAATGGACTCTTGTCAGGCGTAACTTCGGCCATGCTGAACGACAGAGATCGCGTGCTTGTCATCATGAAGAATGGCTATACATCGGCCACCGGAACACAAGACCTCGTGTCGTCGCCAGAATCATCCAGCAAACAGATTGCTGAAGGGTCCAGCGCCACCGGCACTGAAATGACCATTGAAAACACTCTGCGCGGACTTGGTGTGAAATGGTTGCGCACTGTCCATAATTATCGCGTCAGCGATATGCGTGAAACCTTGAAGGATGCGATTACGACCAAGACAGGCGGACTGAAGGTGATTGTGGCGGAAGGCGAGTGCCAGCTCGAACGCCAGCGCCGTGTGAAGCCCATGCGCGCCAAAGCGATTGCCGAAGGCAGGCGCGTGGTCCGCACGCGTTACGGTGTGGATGAGGATACATGCACGGGCGATCATTCCTGCATACGGCTGTCCGGCTGCCCTACTTTGACGGTGAAACCAGCCACTGATCCATTGAAGACTGATCCCGTGGCGCATGTGACCAATGGTTGCGTCGGCTGCGGCTTGTGCGGCGAAAATGCCCATGCCGCAACGCTTTGTCCTTCATTCTTCCGCGCCGATATTATTTCAAATCCCGGCCCGGTTGATCGCGCGATGGCGAAACTGCGCGGCGCTGTCACGGGAGCAGCATGATATGGCCGCCGTGAAACCCCGAACAATTTTGATCTGCGCGCTTGGTGGCGAAGGTGGCGGCGTATTGTCGGAATGGATCACTGAATGTGCTGCGCGCGTGGGCCTTCCTGCACAGGCGACATCCGTGCCAGGTGTTGCGCAGCGCACCGGCGCTACAAGCTATTATATAGAACTGTTGCCCGAGCCTGCGCCCGAAGGGCTTGAACCCATCTTCGCCCTGGTGCCTGCGGCCGGGCGCGTCGATGTGCTTGCATCCAGCGAGTTGCTTGAGACTGCGCGTATCCTCGAACGGGGGTTTGTTTCACCGGATCGTACTGTTCTTATCTCGTCCTCCAGCCGTGTCTACACGACGATGGAAAAGATGCAGATGGGAGACGGTCGTTTCGATGACAACCGCATCCATGATGCAGCGCGGGGCATGTCGAAAACCTATCACACGCTAGACCTGGAACAGCTCGCCAGCGAAAATGGCACAGTCATCAGCGCAACCATGTTCGGCGCACTTGCAGGCGCGGGCGCTTTTCCCTGGCCGCGTAAGATCTGCGAAGAAATTATTCGCCAGAGCAAGCGGGGCGCGGCGGCAAGTTTGAAGGGATTTAACGCGGCCTTTGCTAGAGTGGCTGGTACGGCGACGCCAGAACCTGCTGCGGCAGAGGCGAAACTGCCTGCTGCAATTCCATCCGATTTTTCCGCCCTGCCCGCCTCCTCGCAGGAAATCATCGCGCATGGAATTGCGCGGGTTCAGGATTTTCAGGATAGGGAATACGCCGATCTTTATGCCGCACGCCTGCGCAAGCTGGTGAAAGCAACTGGTGATGTGAGCGATCCCCGCATGTCCCACGCTCTGGAGGAAGGCGCGCGGCGGCTGGCGCTCTGGATGGCTTATGAGGACATACCCCGTGTCGCCGAACTCAAGACGAGACCAGCCCGTTTCGAGCGCATACGAGCCGAGTCCGAAATGCAGCCGGATCAGATTTTAAAAGTCACAGAATATCTGAAACCGGGCGCGGAAGAGTTGGCGGATATGTTGCCTGTAAATATCGGAGCAAGAATCATGCAGCGCCTTGAACAGGGCAAGAGCCTGCCACTGATGGGGCGCGGCATGCATCTTTCGACGACGAGTATTTCTGGTTTTCTGATGTTGAAACTGCTGGCGTCACTACGGAAAATTCGCCGTAAGTCCCTGCGCTACGGCGTGGAACAAAAGAAAATCGAGACATGGCTCGACGCCATGCAATCGGCGCTGCAGCGTTCGCCTGAATTTGCCGGCGCTCTGGCGGAATTGCCGCGCCTGCTCAAGGGCTATGGCGAAACGCATCTGCGCGGCAAGACTAATTATGCCGCTGTGTTTGATGGGATTGTAACGCCTGCGATGAAATCAGGACGCGAAGCTACGGAAGCCTCTCGGTTGCGCCGCGCCATATCGGCGGCGCTTGCTGATCCGGAGTCTGCGGCTTTAGGGAAGCTGCTGATGGAGAAGACTGTCGCTGTTTAGGCTTTCACGCCATCATACAAATGGCATTCCACGTCGGTATCCTCGATGTGAAACAACTTCGGCATAACCGTCGCACACACTGGCATGGCTTTTACGCAGCGCGGATGGAACCGGCAACCTGCAGGCGGATTTAATGGATCTGGAAAGCCTGCGCCAAGGTTGAGATTCGGTAATCCCTTGTGCGGGTCCGGCGTGAGGATCGAATCCAGAAGCGCCTGGGTATAGGGATGTTTGGGCTCACTCAGCACACGTTTTGCTGGGCCTATCTCGACGAATCTACCCAGATACATCACCGCAACATAGTCAGCCATATATTCGACAACAGAGAGATCGTGGCTGATGAAGATATAGGTGAGGTTCAATTCCTGCCGAAGATCCTGCAGCAGATTCAAGATCTGCGCCTGCACCGAAACATCAAGCGCCGATGTCGGTTCATCACAGATCAGAACTTCCGGTTTCATTACCAGTGCGCGCGCGATAGCGACGCGCTGGCGCTGGCCGCCGGACATCTGGCTTGGATAGGAATGGATGAAACGGCGCGGCAGGCCCACCTGTTCCATCACCGCTTCGACGCGCGCAAGCCGTTCCGCAGGCGTGCCTATATTATGGATGATCAGGGGATCGCCGACGATTTCGCCAATGGTCTTGCGTGGATTGAGGGACGAATAAGGGTCCTGAAACACCGGCTGCACACGCCGGGCAAACGCCTTGCGATCAACGCCGACCAGAGGCTCGCCGAGAACGCGAATATCGCCGGTGCTGGGTTGTTGCAATCCGAGCATCAGACGGCTGAGCGTGGTCTTGCCGCAACCGGATTCGCCAACAATGGCGAGAACTTCGCCGCGCTTTACCGTCAGCGATACACCGTCAACAGCGCGTAAGGGCTTACCCTCTTTCAGCCAGCTGCGGCCAATTTCAAACACGCGCGTGAGGTTGTGAACTTCAAGAACCGGCTGTTCTGTATTTACGGAGACCTGGTTCATTGTGCGGCCACTCCCTGTTGGGTTTCGCCCAACTTTTCCGGGCTCAAGAGGCAGCGATAATCATGCACATCACTCACCGGGCGCAGTGGCACATCGCCTGTCCCGCAGGCGTCGTGGACGAACGAACAACGGTTTCGGAAGCTGCAGCCAGAGATATTGCCGACCAGCGAGGGCACGATGCCGGGAATTGAGCCGAGGCGATCATGGCCCGCTGTCAATCCGTGGCGGGGAATACAATGCAACAGGCCACGTGTGTAAGGATGCGTTGGGCGGTCAAACACATCCTCGACGCTGCCCTGTTCGACGACGCGGCCCGCATACATGATCGCAACCTTGTCAGCCATGCGCGCGACAACACCGAGATTATGCGTGATCAGGATGAGCGCCATACGGAATTCTTTTTGAAGCGAACGCAGCAATTGCAAAATCTGCACTTGCACAGTCACGTCCAGCGCCGTCGTCGGCTCGTCGGCGATCAGCAGCTTGGGCTCGCACATCAACATCATGGCGATCATCATGCGCTGGCGCAGACCGCCTGAGAGCTGATGCGGATATTGCGTCAGACGCTGACCGGGATTGATGATGCCGACTTTTTCCAGCAGGAACACAGCCCGTTCGCGCGCTTCCTTCCGGCTCGCGCCACGATGGCGCATGTAGACTTCTTCCAGCTGATCGCCGATCCGGTAAACCGGATTGAGAGACGTCATCGGGTCCTGAAAGATCATGCCCATGCGGTTACCGCGCAGACGCGTCATCTCACGTTCGTTGAGCCTGGACAGATCCTGACCATCAAAGCGGATATGGTTCGCCGTCAGTTTGGCTGCGCGCGGCAGCAGCCGCATGATGGCCAGCGACGTGATGGTCTTGCCGCAGCCTGACTCCCCCACCAGCGACAAGGTTTCGGCGGGACCAACCGAAAAGCTGACATCATTGACCGCATGCAGCGCGCCAGCAGGAACCGCAATATCGACACTCAGGCCAGACACGTCGATGATGGCTTCGCCGCCCGGGGCGTTTGAGGAATTCGCCTTGGTCATCCCCGTCCCTCCGGCGAGGTCACATCGCGAATGCCGTCACCCGCCATGTTGATAGCGATCACCAGCAGGAAGATGGCGGCGCCAGGAATCATGATCAGGTGAGGTTTGAAGAACATCACCGCCCGCGCTTCAGCTACCATCAGCCCCCACGAAGGCGTCGGAGGCCGCACTCCCAGGCCGAGAAAAGACAAAGCGGCCTCGATGAGAATGATGATCGCCATGTCGAGGCTGGCGACGACGATGATCTGGTTGGTCAGGTTCGGCAGGATTTCACGAAATATGATACGGGCATGGGAGGCGCCCGCCGCCAGCGAGGAAAGCACGAATTCCTGATCGCGAAATTGCTGGGTCAGTGAGCGCACGACAACGGCATAACGGTCCCACGTCAAAAGGCCAAGAACAAGGATGAGCACGATGATCGAGCCGCCGGAAATGGAGGCAATCGAGAGCGCCACAAGGATGACAGGCAGCGCCAGTTTCACATTGGTCAGGTAGACCACGACAGCATCGACCCTGCCGCCGAAATAACCGCCGACAATGCCAAGTGTAACGCCGATCACGCCGGCAATGGCCGCCGCAGTGAACCCAATCATGAGCGAAAGGCGCGCGCCATACATCAGCCGGCTGAGAATATCGCGGCCGAACGCGTCGGTGCCGAAAATATGGGCCCAAGTGCCCTTCGGTCCCCAGACCGGATCGAGCAGCCGTGCTGTCAGGTTCTGATCATAAGGATCGTGCGGCGCAAGAAGCGGCGCGAAGACCGCCAGAATGATAAAGAACAGGATGATCGCCATGCCGGTCAAAAAGCCGATATGGGATTTCGCTCTGCGCCGCATGAGTTCGCGAGGCGACGGCGCGAGAGTCGCAAATTCGTCGGCGGCTTTGGCCATGCTGGCGGGCGGCGCGGATGTAATATCGGCCAGGGTCATGCTGGTTTCCTCATGACAGACGCACGCGCGGATCAAGCTTTGCGTTGATAATATCCGACAACAACGTCAGGAAAATATAAGTGCAGGCGAGGCAGACAAGTATCGACTGCACGACCGGAAAATCAATGCGCTCAATGGAGCGTATCGCAAGAAAACCTACGCCGTTCAGCGCGAAAATCGTTTCCACGATCACTGAACCGCCCAGCAGGAAACCAAGCTGCACAGCCGCCAGCGATACGACCGGCAAAATGGCGTTGCGCAGGGAATGCTTGAACAACACTGACCGTTGCGAGAGGCCTTTCGCGCGCGCGGTGCGGACATAATCGGACGAGAGAACCTCGATCATTCCGGTGCGTGTCAGGCGCATCAACGCGGGAACAATCGTCGTTGCCAGCGTCAACACCGGCATGATGAAATGTTGCCATGTCGCGCTGCCGGAAATCGGCAGGCCTGAGAGCTGCATCCCGAATATCGAGAGTTCCGACAGTTTGTAGCCAAGCACGCTGGCCTGCCGCCACCACACGCCAAAAACATAGATCAGGATCAGCGCAAACCAGAAATTCGGCGTGGCCTGACCCGCCACACTGAAGACCAGCGCGCTACGGTCAACCCAGGTGTTGGCCTTCACAGCAGCCAGAACCCCCAGCGGGATCGCGATCAGCAACCCCAGCGCCAAGGCGGAGAAAGCTAACGTGGCCGTGACGCCAAGGCGGCTGAGGATCAGCTCCGCCACCGGTTCATGAGTGAACAGCGACTTGCCGAGATCGCCCTGCAGCGCACTGATCACCCAGTTGAAATATTGCTGATAAATGGGCAGGTCGAGCCCATAGGATTTGGCGATGCGCGCAATATCCTCCTGCGTGGCGTTCTCGCCTGCCAGAAGCGCCGCAAGGTCGCCGGAAAAGCGCAACAGCGCAAAACCAACGATGGAGACCGTGATCGCCACGAGGATTGCAATGATCAGGCGGCGAATGAGAAAATTCACCATGCCACACTCCGCCAGCCGGACACCGCATGGAATAATACGCGAAGCGGTGAGGCTCCAGTTCCAACGATAAAAATATAGCCCGCCGATGCGCCTGACAGAATCGCCTCCCTTGTAGTTCCGGCTTGGCGCCGTCTTATTATCTCTTCCCCAGCCAGGCGGCAGACTCCCATCCGCCTTTGCCTAGGCTAACTCTACCCGCGCCATTTCAATGCGCAAGTCATTTCCCGTCAATTTTAGCTTGCGTGGCGATGGACCGGGCGGCACAATTGCGAGGGAAAATGATGGCCTGATACAAGCAGCCGCACCCGGGAGGACTTTAACGCATGAGCATTCGAACGACGCCCCGTCCCTGGCGCGGCTTTGCCCATCTGGTCTTCGCCGTTGCGGGTGCTGCCTGCATGATATCGTCCGCGATTGCGCAAAAGGTTGCCGACACTGTTCGCATCGCAGTGATCGATCCGGTTTCCACCACACTCTATTATGACGACCAGAAGCCGGAAATGCCGTTTTTCACGGCCAGTATCTACGACACACTCATGTGTTATGATCGCAAGAAGCGCGAATTCACGCCATTGCTCGCAAAATCCTGGAAGGTGGTCAGCCCGACCGTCTTCGAATTCGAATTGCGCGATGACATTAAGTTTCATAATGGCGACGCATTTTCCGCCAACGATGTGGTTTATACCCTGAACTGGGCCATCAATCCGGAGAGCAAGCTGCGCTTTGCGCCCAATGAATATCAGCTTGGCTGGATCGACAAGGCAGAAAAAACCGGGCCGTATTCCGTGCGCATCACGGCCAAACAGCCGATGCCTTTGGCGATGGTGCGGCTTTCCACATCTTCGCCCATTGTGAATTCAAAAGTTCATGCGGCTCTGGCGGACAAAAGCGACTATGGCCGCAAGACTCCCTATGGCACCGGTCCCTACCGGGTGGCGAACTTCGATCCGCTGACCGGCGTCAAACTCGCGCGCTATGAGGATTACAAGCACGGATCCACTTGCAAACCGGCGGCCACCATCGGCAAGGCGGAAATCATACCCCTGCCCGAAGTGCAGACGCAGATTGCGCAATTGTTCGCGGGCGGCGTCGATTTCATGCGGGTGCAGACCAAGGATATGGAAGACGCCTTTGCTGCCAACCCCGATGTAGCGATGTCCGCAGTGCGCGACTTCGGCATCATGCATTTCATGATGGACGCCGCTGACAGAACCAAGCTTGGCATCTGGTCCAAACAGAAAGTGCGCGAAGCCGCCACCATGGCCCTGAATCGCGAATCGATTGCGCGGGCGGTCATGCCCGGGGGTAAAGAGATTTACGGCGTCGAGGCGCTGTGTGTGTCCGATGAGCTGGGTTGCGACTGGTCGCGCAAACTGCCGGAATACAATCTGCAAAAAGCCAAAGCCCTGCTGGCTGAAGCCGGTTATCCCAACGGCTTCGAGACCGAGATCAGCGCACTGCCCAGCGCCTATGAACTCGCCGACGCTGTGGCGGGCGAATTGCGTAAGATCGGCATCAGGGCGAGCGTGGACAAGCAGACCTTTGCGGCTTTCCGCCGCAAACAGGCCGATAACAAGCTGCATGCGCTGGTCGCGTTCATTCCCAGCCAGGCGACGCTGGATGCCTCCTCCACCGTGAGCTATTATTTTGCAGGCGGGGTGCGCGACTATTCTGGCGATGCCCGCATGCAGGAACTTAATTCTGCAGGCCTGCGCGAAACGGACATAGAAAAGCGCAAGGTCATCTACAAGGAAATGAATGATCGCAACAATGAGTTGCTGCATGTTGTGCCGCTGGTGGCTAATCCGGCGGTCTATGCCCATACCAAGGTGCTGAAGGTCAATAAAGACATGGTGCATCCGGAAGGATTCACACTGCATGACCTGAGCTGGAATTAAATTAGACGGAGTCACAAATGCTCAGCGAAGAAAGAAACCAGACGCTGACCCGTGTCGGCCCCGGCACGCCCATGGGGGATTACCTCAGGCGCTACTGGATGCCCATTGCGGGGGCGGCTGAATTCGACGAGATCGAGGTCAAGCCGATCCGCCTGATGGGGGAGAATCTCGCGCTGTACAAAGACAGATCCGGGACATTCGGCCTGGTTGATCGCCATTGTCCGCATCGCCGCGCCGACCTTTCCTATGGGTTTGTCGAGGAAAAAGGTCTGCGCTGCAATTATCATGGCTGGCTCATGGACGAGACCGGCCAATGCATCGAGCAACCCTTCGAGGACATGGTCAATCCCAAGAACCCCTTGCGGGACAAGTGCAAGATCACAGGCTATCCAGTGCGGGAGTTGGCGGGCCTGCTCTGGGCCTATATGGGGCCACTGCCTGCGCCGGAATTGCCTGTCTATGAAGCCTTCACATGGGGCAATGGCTTCAGTGAAGTCATCACTTCGGATATTCCCTGCAATTGGTTGCAATGCCAGGAAAACTCAATTGATCCCGTGCATTTCGAATGGATGCATGACAATTGGTCGCTGCGGCAGAAGGGGCAGCTCACTCCCTATTCGACAAAACATCTGAAAGTGGCCTTCGACGAATTCGAGGAAGGCTTTGTCTACAAGCGTGTGCGCGAAGGGCAATCCGAACAGGCGGAGATGTGGACCATAGGGCGCGTGTTCCTCTGGCCGCTTGGCTTCTATCTGGGCGAACACTTTGAGTGGCGAATCCCTGTCGATGACGAGAATACACTCAGCGTTACCTGGTTCTGGTGCCGCGTTCCCACAGAGCGCGAACCTTATGTACAAAAGCACATTCCCCATTGGCATGCGCCGATCACCGGGCCGGACGGGCGCTGGATCACCAGCCACGTCATCAATCAGGACATTGTCGCCTGGGTTGGCCAGGGCCGTATCGGCGACCGCACGAAGGAGACTCTGGGCGCCAGCGACAAGGGAATCGCGATGATCCGTAACCGCTTCTTCGAAGAGCTGGAATCGGTGAAGCAGGGCAAAGATCCCAAGGGCGTCCTGCGCGATCCCGCAGCCGCCAAGCTGGTGACCTTGCCTATTGCCGAACGCAAGCCATTTCTCGCGGGCAAAAGCATGCTGGAATATACCAAACACCCCTATTATTCGAAGCGGATGAAGGGTTTTCCGTGGAATGCGGGACAACCGGAACGGGTGCGCAAAGAATTCTGTGACGCCATGGGCATTGACGCGGACGGCAATTTCCTTGCCTTGAAAGAGACTGCTGGAGCAAAATAAGAAAAACTGAAGGAGGCACTCATGCTCACCAAGGAAAAGAACGAGCTTCTCACCCGCGTCGGCCCAGGCACGGAGATGGGCGAATATTTGCGCCGTTACTGGACGCCCATCGGCGGCGCCAGCGAATTCGACGACAAGGACATGAAGCCGATCCGCCTATTCGGTGAAGATCTCGTGCTCTACAAGGACATGTCGGGCACATTCGGACTCGTGGACCGGCAATGCCCACACCGCCGGGCCGATCTTTCCTATGGCTTTGTCGAGAAGACAGGCATCCGCTGCAATTATCACGGCTGGCTAATGGACGAGAGCGGGCAGGTCATCGAACAGCCATTCGAGGACACCGCCAATCCAAAAAATCCCTTGCGTGAAAAATGCAAGATCAAGGCCTATCCCGTGAAGGAATTGGGCGGCCTCCTCTGGACCTATATGGGCCCGCTGCCGGCGCCAGAGCTTCCGGTGCATGAACCCTTCGCGCGCAAGAATAATTTCGTTCACGTCGCCCTGAGCGACATTCCCTGCAACTGGTTCCAGTGTCAGGAGAACTCCATAGACCCTGTGCATTTTGAATGGATGCATGACAATTGGTCGATCCGCCAGAAGGGCGATCTCGGCCCCTATGCAACCAAACATCTGAAAGTCGCCTTCGACGAAGTCGAGCATGGGTTTGTTTATCGCCGCGTGCGCGAGGGACAGCCGGATGGCTCAACTCTCTGGACTGTCGGGCGCATGTTCCTGTGGCCGCTCGGCTTCTATCTTGGTGGCCATTATGAATGGCGCGTGCCGGTGGACGATGAGAATACGCTCTCGGTAACCTGGTTCTCCTCGCAGGTGCCTGCTGAGCAGGAACCCTATATACAAAAGCGCATTCCCACATGGCATTCGCCGATCAAGCAGCCGAACGGGCGCTGGATTACCAGCCATGTCATCAATCAGGATATCGTGGCCTGGGTCGGTCAGGGGATTATCTCGGATCGCACCAAGGAAACGCTCGGCGCGAGCGACCGTGGCATATCCATGATCCGCAACCGCTTCTTTGAAGAGCTGGAAGCGGTTAAACAGGGCAAGGATCCCAAGGGGACGATCCGCGATCCGGAGACCGCAAAATTTGTCGATCTACCGAACGCCAACCGCGACATCTATCGCAGCGGCCTGACACGGGCCGAGTTCAAAAAGAACCCGCAATTGATGAACGGACTCAAGCGGTTCCCGTTTCTTGCCGGCCTGCCGGTGGAAATCCGCGAGGAATTCAACCGCGCGATGGGCGTGGATGAGAATGGCGAGTTTCTTGCCGACAAGGCCGCAAAGGTCCCCGCTGAATAGGTTGATCCTTTCCTGGCTGGCTGTTGGGGCTCATGGCCTACCCAAGGCTATGGGCTGCGTACCGGCTTTGCAGGCCATGCCCGGGATAATTTATCAGGTTTAGCCTAGCCACAGGCCTTCGCCGCGTTCATGATGCGGCCGAAAAGCCGGGCGGCCTGCCGTTCCGGCCGAAGGGGAGGAAACTGCCATGCCTACACTTTGCCACGCGCCGGGTACGTGCTCGATGGGTATTCATGTCATTCTCGAAGAGATAGGCAAGCCATTCGAGATCCGGAAAATGGATTTTGCCAATCAGGCCCAATACAAGCCTGACTTCATCGCGATCAATCCCAAATCCAAAGTGCCGACCCTCATCCGGGACGATGGTTCGGTTTTGACCGAATGGCCCGCTATCGCCATGTATCTGGCGCTCAGCAATCCGGATAAAAAGCTCGTCCCTGCCGACATTGAGGGTATGGTGCGCGCGCAGGAAGCGATGGCTTATTGCACGGCCACCCTGCACATGCAGGGCTGGACTCGTCTATGGCGCACATTCACCTACACCGAGATCGAGAGCGAACATCCCAAGATCAAGGCCCGCGGCAAGGAAATTCTCGACAAGGGTCTCGCGCTTTTCGACAAGCAGCTGACCGGCAGGGACTGGTTGCTGGGCGATTTCTCCATCGCCGATTGCGCGCTCTATTTCATCGAGGTCTGGCTCGTCGAGCGCGCCAGTTTCACGTTGCCCGCCAATGTGGCCGCCCATTATGAGCGCATGAAACAGCGCCCGTCCGTGCAAGTGTCGCGCAAATATGACGGGTTCGCCTGAGAGGCCATGATGCCAAAACTCTATTATTGGCCCGCAACCTGTTCGATCACTGTCCGTGTGATCCTGGAAGAGACCGGCCTGTCCTACGAGGACGAGGCAGTGGATCTCGGCGCAAAAAAACAGCAATCGCCTGAATTCCTGAAGGTCAATCCAAAGGCAAAGGTGCCCGCCTATCTGCGCGACGATGGTTCGTTGTTGACGGAGGTTCCGGCAATCGCGCTCTGGCTGGCGCTCACTAACCCGGACTCTCATCTACTCGCTGGCGATTATGAAACCCGGGCCCGTACCCTGGAAATTCTAGATTATATCGCGGGCACCATTCACATGCAGGGCGCTGCCCGTGCATGGCGGCCCGGCAGTTTCAGCGAGAACGAGGCGACGCACGAAGCGATACGCGCGCGCGGCAAGGAAATCGTGATGAAAGGCCTCGGCGTACTCTCGCAAACTCTGGGCGAAAAGGACTGGTTGACCGGCGCTTATTCCATCGCCGACGCCTCACTTTTCTTCATCGAATATTGGGCCAGGGAGAAGGTGGGCTACGACATGCCCGCTAATATCGAGGCGCATTACCGGCGCATGCTGGCGCGGCCGGCAGTACAAAGAGCACTCGCGCGTGAGGGACTTGGCGTGCCTGCACTTTAAAAGGGGAGGGAGCCGGTGAAGGGACTTGCCGCCGTAATGTTGGCTTTGCCGCTGTCAGGCATTCTGACGCCCGCGCTTGCGCAATCGGCTGAAGATTTTTATCGCGGCAAGTCCGTCAATGTGTTTATCGGCGTTGGCGTCGGCGGATTATATGATCTGAGCGCCCGTTTCGTGGCGCGCCACATCGGCCGTCATATCCCCGGCAATCCTGCGCTCGTGCCTCAGAACATGACCGGCGCTGGTGGCGTCAGCATGGTGTCCTATCTCGCCGATGTCGCGCCAAAGGATGGCGCGAACATGGGGATCATTGGCAATAACTTTCCCGCTATGCAGGCTGCCGGCAGCGACGCCATCCGTACCGATCTCGGCAAATTCCTTTGGATAGGCTCGATCTCCCCGCTGGCAGGCGTGATGTCCGTCTGGCGCACCGCGGGAGCTTCGACGATTGCGGATGCGCAACGCATGGAATTGATCGCAGGAGCGAGTGCGCGCGGAGCCGACACTTATTCCATGACTGTCATGCTCAATGAATTTCTCGGCACAAAGTTCAAGATTGTGACCGGCTACAAGGGCGGCAACGAAATCAATCTGGCCATGGAGCGCGGCGAAGTGCAGGCGCGCTATAATTTCTGGTCGAGCTGGAAGACGACGCGGCCTGAATGGCTTAAGAACGGCGACGTCAAACTGCTTGCCTATATGGGCCCAAAGCCTGCCGATCTGCCCGGAATACCTGCCGTTACGGACCTCGTGAAGTCGGACGACGACCGCGCAGTCGTCAATCTCATCATATCGGGCACACGCCTTGGCACGCCGCTCGCATTTGCAGGTGGTGTGCCCATTGAACGGCTAGCGGTCATGCGCGCGGCGTTTCTGTCCATGACAAAAGATCCGGAATTCCTGAAGGAAGCCGAAAAACTGAAGATGGATGTCGATCCCGTCGCAGGCGCAGACATGCAGAAAATTGTGGCTGACGTACTGGCAACGCCAAAGCATCTGGCGGCAAAAGCGCGGGCGATTCTGGAATAGACACAACAGGGGAGGCAGGCATGGGCAAGTGGACATTACGTGTATGCGCATACGCACTGGCAGCGCTGGCTGCGGTCCCGGCAATGGCCAGCGATTACTACAAGGACAAGCGCATTACCCTGCTGATTAATTTTGCGCCCGGCGGCCCCACGGATATCGAGGGGCGGATGATGGCGCGTTATCTCGGCAAGCATCTGGAGGGTAATTCCGGCGTCATCGTGCAGAACATGGATGGTGCGGGTGGCGTTGTCGGCATCAATTACATTGGCGAAATCGCGCCTAAGGATGGAACGCTGATCGGCTTCGTGACGGGCGCTGCGTTCCAGAACGCCATCGAACCCTTGTCGCGGCGCGTCGATCTCAAGACTTATGAATTCGTCGCCCATCAGGCCGGGACCAATGTGTATTACGCCCGCAAGGATGTGAAACCCGGCCTCAATCAGGCTGCAGATATCCTTAAAGCGGAAGACCTGATTGCAGGCGGGCTGGGTGCTGATAACACCAAGGATTTGCTGATGCGACTGTCGCTCGATCTGCTCGGCGTCAAATATAAATGGGTGACGGGCTACAAGAGCAACAATGCTGTCCGGCTAGCGCTGCAGAAAAACGAAGTCAGCATGTTTTCTGAATCACCGCCGGGCTTTCGCGCTCTGGTGATTCCAACCCTGATCGACAAGGGCGAGGCCGTGCCGCTTTATTTCGATCCGTTCCATGACGGCAAGGCCTATTACAAATCAAAGCAGATGGAGGGGCTGGACATCCTCCCCTTCAACGAATTCTACGAAAAGGTCATGGGCAAGCCGCCATCAGGCCCGCTCTGGGAAGCCTATATGGCAGGTGTTCTTCTCTCCAACAGCATGCTGCGCCAGGTCATCATGCCGCCGGGTACTCCACCCGCCGCGGTCGCGGCCGTGCGCGAAGCCATCGGTAAACTCGCTACAGACAAAGCCTTCGCCGAAGAGACCATGAAGACATTCAACTTTGTGCCGGACTGGATCGCGACAGAAAATGTCGCCGAAGTCACACGCGCCAATATGAATCTCGATCCGAAGACCCGTGCGTTTCTGGTGGATTATATGAAGGGCGGGAAGAAGTGAGGGGTGCGGGAGAATGGCGGGATTCAGCTGAAATAATCCGCCAGAACCCGACGGTAAATCGCCGCCAGCTTCTCCAGATCCTCCACCGCCACGCGCTCATCCACCGCATGCATGGTCTGGCCAATGAGCCCAAACTCCAGCACTTCAGCATAATCCTTGATGAACCGCGCATCTGATGTGCCGCCCGTTGTCGAAAGTACCGGCTTGCGGCCCGTTTCCGCCTCCACGGCGCGCGCGAACATGCCGACGAATTTGCCCGGCTTGGTCAGAAAAGCCACGGCATTAGTGGGCGCGAAGTCCAGAGTATAGTTTGGACGGTCGTTCAGCGTTTCCAGCCGCCGCGATATCTCTGCACGCAGTGTTTCAGGCGTCCACAGATCGTTGAAGCGTATGTTGAAGCGTGCGGTCGCCTCTGCGGGAATGACGTTAACAGCGCGATTGCCTGTCTCCAGCGACGTGATTTCCAGATTTGAGGCATCGAAATGCTCAGTGCCATTATCGAGTGGCGTGGCGCGCAAGGTCGTCAGCAGGCGCATGATGTGATGCACGGGATTATTGGCTAGATGCGGATATCCCACATGTCCCTGTTTGCCATGCACAGTGAGTGTCGCCGATAGAGACCCGCGCCGTCCGATCTTGATCATATCGCCGAGATGATCGGGATTGGTTGGTTCGCCCAGAATACATTGATCGAATTTTTCGCCGCGCGCGCGCGCCCATTCCAGCAGTTTGATCGTGCCGTTGACGGCGGGGCCTTCTTCATCGCCGGTGATCAGGAAAGCTATCGAGCTCTTGAACTCCACATGGGTCTTTAAAAAATCCAGCACTGCAGTAATGGAGGCGGCAACGCCGCCCTTCATGTCGACCGCGCCGCGTCCCCACACCATGCCTTCGGCGATTTCAGCAGAGAAGGGATCGAACCGCCAATGGGCGGCGTCGCCAACAGGCACAACGTCTGTATGACCTGCAAACATCAGGCAGGGTGAGCCATCGCCGATGCGGGCATAAAGGTTGTCAGTATCGGGATAACCCTCAGCGCTGAATGTGACACGGTGAGTTTCAAAACCAGCCGCTTTCAGGATATTTTCGATCAGCCCAAGCGCGCCGGCATCGGCGGGCGTGACAGACGGGCAGCGAATGAGATCACGGGTAAGAGATAGTACGTCTGACATTGGCCTATTTGGGTTCCGGTCCAAACCGGTTAGGTCCCGGCGTTCCCGCCCGGCATCCCAGTTCGAAAATGACGATGGCGATGACGCCCAGCAGGGGCAATCCAGTGGCCCAGCCGAGCGGCGTATATTGCCCGCTCTCCTGGGTCAGCGCGAATGTTTCAAACACCGAGAACAGCAACAAGAGCGCGATAAAGCACCAGGACAGGTGAGGCGTCTGATCGCGATCTTCCTGACGTTTGACGAGCACGGCAAAGAGCGGCCATGCACAAATGACATCGAGAAACAGAGACAGATTGCGGAACCAGAGCGGTGGAATGGCTTTGTCCGGATCGATGGCGAAACTGCTCATGACCGGCACTTGCACCGCCAGCTGGAAAACGATGATCGCAATCACGCCGATCCAGAATTGGCGGCGGGGAATTCTGCCGTGCAGCGAGAAAAACAGGTGATACCAGTTCATATCAGTCCAGCATTGCAGCGGTCCGAAGCAGGCCGCTGCGATGCTCTAGCATATTGCCGAGTGATTACCCAGCCAGAGGATCCGGTCCGTATTTGTTCGCTCCCTGGGTCCCGCGCAGAAAACCAACTTCCACAATATACCAGATGAAGCCGATCAGCGGGATGAAGTTGATGCAAAGCCACCAGCCGGATTTATCGCGGTCATGATAGCGTTTGATGGCAACAAAGATACTGGGCACAAGCGTCGCCAGCACAACGATGATCTGGATGAGATTGCCGAATGCGCCGCCGATGACTTCGCCTATTCCGGTGCCAACAAGGTTGACGACGAACATAATCAAATTGGCAATCCAGAAAGGTTTCCGGTTGAGCCGGCCATCATAGGTCAGAAATATATTTTGCCAGTCCATATTCATCTCCGTTGTAACCCCGCATCTCGATGCTTGGCAGTTGGAGCTGCAGGCGTCAAATAAAGATGCCATAGGTTTCAAATGTTTCAGAGCCTCCGGTCAGCGGCCTTCGACACCCAGGAGTCGTTGTACCCGCTCCACGACCGGCCTCGGGGTGTCGTAAATTTCGGAGATCAGGCGTGTGATGGACTCGTGAGATACCGGCCGCACGTCGAGCTTGAGCGCCGACATTTCCGCCAGAAATGTCTTGTCCGCCAGGGTCGCTGCAAAAGCGGATCGCAAAGCGCCAATGCGATCCAGCGGCACGCCTTCAGGCGCCATCACCGGCCGCATATAGCTCAATGGCGCGTACACGAGCCGGAAGACGGCTTTTTCTTCAGGAGCGGAAATGCGGTCGAGCAGGTTGGGCACGTCAGGCAGATCGGGATTCGATCGCAAACCCAGTTGCACAGGCACTGTGATCTTTCCGCTGGCGACCTGCTCCAGAAGGTCAATCTTGATCGTCGAGCCGGGCAAGCCGCACTGGCCATCGACTTCGCCGCGTTCAGCTGCCAGGCGAACCTCGATCATGCCAGGATAGCCTGTGACGATCTTGAACTTGTGGCCGAACAACTCGTTCAGCAATCGTCCATCGATAGCCGAGCCGCCGGTACTGCCCGTCGCGCCGATGACGATTTCCCGTTTGCCAAGATCGTCCGCAGTCCTGATGTCCTTGGCCCAGAATGCGCAGACAGTTGTGTCGTCGGAGAGACTGCCAAGCCAGTTGAATCTGCGCGGATCGTAATTCGCGGATTTCGGGTCGAGCAGCGGTGCTGTCGTGCTTTGCGGGTTGGACAACGCGAGTGTCAGCCCATCTTTGACAGCGACACTCGCGACGAAGCGGACAGCGTTCAAACCTCCAGCGCCGGGCATATTCTGAACGATGACTGTGGGCTGGCCGGAAATGTGCCGTCCCATATGACGGCCGAGCGCACGGGCATAGAGATCGAATGTCGATCCGGGCGGATAACCGACAACGATCTTGAGTGTCTTGCTCGCAAAAAAATCTTCCTGCGCGCCTGCGCCAATTGGCAACAGCATGCTCGCGCAGAACATTGCCAGCGCTACCGCCCACCTTGACGCCATGCAGCCCTCCCGGATTTTTCCGGAAGCATAGGACCGGCAATGCCGGAATGGCAAATGATGTCAGGCCGGATTTTGGCTTTCGAGAATTCCAAGATCGAGCAGATGCCAGATCACAACAGCAGCCAGCGCCACATCGCAACCCGCCACCAGCGCCCAGGGCATCGATTCTGTTACGCGGGGATAGAGCCAGTGCGCAGCCCCGGCGAACAATGCGGCCAGCGGCAACAGGCCGGCTAGACCGGGCATCCGCCCACGTGTGCGCAGGCGTTTTGCTGACAGGTTGGTGTAGCAGACCGCAATCAGAATGATCGAAAAAGCGTAGACCGCCAGATAACCATAAGCGAGGGTCGTCATCGGATCGAGAAAGGCCCTCTGATCCAGGCCTCGCTGCCCCCAGGGAGCCAGCACCAGCCAGACGATGGTCATCACGACAAGCACGGAGGCCAGCGGAATGAGCCCGCTCCACCACGCCGCGCGGCTGAGCCCTCCCTCATCATTACGATAGAGAAAGCGAAAACCTTCAGCGCTGAATATGCCGGCCATTAATCGCGCAACAGGTCGTTGATGCCCGTCTTTGAGCGGGTCTGCGCATCGACTGTCTTCACGATGACCGCGCAATAAAGCGAAGGGCCCGGGGTCCCGTCCGGCAGCGGTTTGCCGGGCATGGAGCCTGACACCACAACAGAATAGGGCGGCACATAGCCCATGTGCACCTTGCCGGTGGCGCGGTCGATGACTTTAGTGGAAGAACCGATGAATACACCCATGGACAACACCGAGCCTTCGCCGATGATCACGCCCTCGACCACTTCCGAGCGCGCACCGATGAAGCAATTGTCCTCAATGATCGTCGGGTTCGCCTGCAAGGGCTCAAGTACGCCGCCAATGCCAACGCCGCCGGACAGATGGACGTTCTTGCCGATCTGCGCGCAGGAGCCCACGGTCGCCCATGTGTCGACCATCGTGCCACTGTCCACATAGGCGCCGAGGTTGACGAAGGACGGCATCAGGATGACATTGGGGGCAATGAATGCAGATTTGCGGACGACGGCGCCGGGCACGGCCCGAAACCCTGCTGCCTTGAATGTCGCTGCATCCCAATGGGCAAATTTCAGCGGCACTTTGTCAAAGCCAAAGGCCTGTCCGCCTGCGCCGGGCGCGGTCATGAAGGGTGCATTGTCTTCCAGACGGAAGGAGAGCAGCACCGCCTTCTTGAGCCATTGATTGATCTGCCAAGCTTCCGGGCCAGTCTTGCCGGCCACCTTCTCAGCGACACGGGCCTTGCCGGAATCGAGCAGGCTCAGTGCTTCCTCAACAGCATCGCGCACTTCGCCCTTGGTCTGGGCGTTGATAGAGGCGGAATTGGCGAAAGCGTCGTTGATGGTTTTTTCAAGTGCGGCGTGGGACATGGATTGATCTCGCAAGGGCCAGAATTTGCGCGGAGATATGCCGGGTTGGGCGGGTGAGGTCAATGGGAAGGCGTCACGCGTCCCAAAAAGCCTGAAAGATCGTCGGTTACGAAGTCCACATGCTGTTTTTGCCCGCGCAGGATTTCCCAGTCTTCGCGATGGTCCCGCGTCCCTGATTTCGGGACGACAAGCACCGTTCTCATGCCGTGCTGATGCGGCACGAGCAAATTGCGTTCGATATCTTCAAACAGCACGGCCCGCATGGGATCGACGCCTAGCCGCTCGAAGAAACTCGCATAGACTTGCGGATGCGGTTTGGGAACGAGGTCCGCAGCAACGATGTCGTAGACATCCTCGAACAATCCACCGAGGCCGAGTTGTTCTGCGGTTTTCATGGCATGATCGCGCGAACCATTGGTCAGGATCAGCCGTCGCCCGGGCAGAGCTGCGATGGCGCGCGCCAGCGCATGATCGGGATCAATATCGCTGCGGTCGATATCATGCACGAATTGCAGGTAGCCATCGGGTGAAATGCCATGCTCTTCGATCAGACCATGCATCGTGGTGCCATAGCGTTGATAATAATATTTCTGCAGCGCGCGGCTGGAAATTCCATCCAGCCCAAACATCTCGCACATGTAATAGGTTATACGCATATCGATACGCGGCCACAGATCGCAATGGGCGGGATATAGCGTGTTGTCGAGATCGAACACCCAGGTGTCTATGTGGGCGAAACGCGCGGCGTCCGCGATTGCGCCCATCCCAACTTCCTCTGATGCAGGTTCGCTCACCGTGTGATCAACGTTCCTGCGCCATGGTCAGTGAGAAGCTCCACCAGAACCGCATGGGGCGATTTGCCATCGAGGATGACGACGCCTTCAACCCCCTGCTCAATGGCATAGATGCAAGTCTCGACCTTGGGGATCATCCCGCCAGTGATTGTTCCATCGGCGATGAGGTCGCGGATCTGGCGCACGCTCAATTCCTTGATCAGCTGCTTGTTCTTGTCGAGAACGCCGGGAACGTCTGTCAGGAACAGGAGACGTTTGGCCTTTAATGCGCCGGCAATCGCGCCTGCGAACGTGTCCGCATTGACGTTGAAAGTTTCGCCGTTGGCGCCAGAAGCAACTGGCGCGAGAACGGGAATGAGATCGCGGCCGAGCACCTGATCGAGTACGGTCGTATCGACCTTGGCGGGCTCGCCAACGAATCCGAGATCGACATGCTTTTCGATATTGGAATCGGGATCGCGGATGGTCCGGCTGACTTTTTCAGCGATAACCATGTTGCCGTCCTTGCCGCACAGGCCGATGGCGCGCCCGCCCTCATTGTTGATAAAGCCGACGATCTGCTTGTTGATGGACCCACACAGGACCATTTCGACGATTTCCACGGTCGCCTTGTCGGTGACGCGCAGCCCTGCTGCAAATTCGGATTTGATATTGAGCTTTTTCAGCATGTCGCCGATCTGCGGCCCGCCGCCGTGTACAACAACAGGATTCACGCCGGACTGCTCCAGCAGCACCATGTCGCGCGCGAACTGTCGCGCCACATTCTCGTCGCCCATGGCATGGCCGCCATATTTCACGACAATGATCGATTCGTCGTAACGCAGCATATGGGGCAGCGCCTGCATGAGGATTTCGGCGCGCTCCTGCGGCGTGGCTGTGGGCTTCTCGGTCATGAAAAACATTCCAGGCTCGGTTGACGGCGCTGTTTTAAAGGCTTGGGCCGCCAGATCAAAGCCCCTTTTCGCCCACCAGCTGGGCAATCGCAGCGCGTAGTTCGGCAATGCCATCGCCGGTTTCAGAGGATGTGAAAATGACCTCGGGGTGGGCGGCAGGGTGTTTTTGCAGTCCGGCCAAGGTTTCTGCGATGCGGCTGTCCACCTCGCTCTTTTTCACTTCGTCCTTCTTGGTCAATATGACCTGATAGGATTGGGCGGATTTATCGAGCAGGGTCATCATTTCGTGATCGGACTCCTTGAGCCCGTGGCGGCCGTCGATCAGCACATAGACGCGCGCCAGCGTGGAGCGGCCACGCAGATATTCATGCATGAGTTTGGTCCAGCCGCTGATCTTCTCCTTGGAGACCGCTGCATAACCATAGCCCGGCATATCGACGATCCGCAGCTTCTCTTCGCCGGGCATTCCGCCTATGGCAAAAAAGTTCAGCTGTTGCGTACGGCCTGGCGTATGCGAGGTTCGGGCCAGAGCCTTTCGACCGGTCAGCGCATTGAGCAGCGAGGACTTGCCTACATTGGAGCGGCCCGCAAAGGCAAATTCCTGCACGCTTTCAGGTGGCAGATTTCCGGCAGCCGAAGACGCCCAGAAGAATTCGCAGATGCCCGCAAACAGCAGGCGTCCACGTTCCACAAAGTCCGGCTTCAGGCCGTCTTCTTCTTGAACAGGCCCGACAGATTGTCCCACAGTTCCACCTTCACACCCTGTTTTTTCATGATGAAATATTGTTGGCTGACAGACAAAAGATTGTTCCACGTCCAGTAGATCACGAGCCCAGCCGGGAATGAGCCCAGCATGAACGTGAAGATAACAGGCATCCAGGCGAACATGCTTTTCTGAACAGGGTCGGTCGGTTCAGGGTTCATCTTCATCTGGATGAACATCGACACGCCCATGATCAGCGGCCAGACGCCGATATGCAGATAGGGGCCAACCGCAGGAAGCTGGGTGGGATCGAACGGCAGCAATCCGAACAGATTGAACAGATTGGTGGGATCGGCGGACGACAAATCTCTGATCCAGCCAAAGAACGGTGCGTGGCGCATTTCGATGGTGATGAAGATCACCTTGTAAAGCGCGAAGAACACGGGGATCTGGATCAGGATCGGCCAGCAGCCTGCAACCGGATTGATTTTCTCGCGCTTGTAGAGCGCCATCATTTCCTGCTGCAGCTTTTGCTTATCGTTGGCGTAGCGTTCCTGCATGGCTTTCATTTCAGGCTGAACAGCCTTCATTTTTGCCATGGATTCATAGCTGCGATTGGCGAGCGGGAAGAACGCCCCCTTGATCAGTACAGTGATCAACAGGATGGCGACGCCGAAATTGCCGACATATTTGTAAATCCAGTCAATCGCGACAAACAGCGGCCTGGTGATGAAATAGAACCAGCCCCAGTCGATCATCAGATCGAAATTCTTGATGTTTTGCTGCTTCTGATAGCCGTCGATGATCTGGCTTTCTTTCGCTCCTGCGAAAATCTGGTGCGTGGCGGCGGCGCTCGCGCCCGGTGCTATAGTTTGTGGCGCCTCCAAGATATCGGTCTGATAACCCGGCTTCGGCGAAGTCGCTCCAGCGATTGAAAACCGTCCTTCAAACGGCGCGGCCTGATCCGGAATGATCGCGGCAGCCCAATATTTGTCTGTGATGCCGATCCAACCGCCGGTGCCCTTCATTGTGCGGGCGCCGTCCTTTTCTTTCACAATCGCGTCATAGGTGATTTCCTGAACCTTGGAATCGCCGATGACGCCGATCAAACCTTCATGCAAGACATAGAAACCATCAGTCTTCGGCTTTCCGATGCGATGGACCAGCGCGTAGGGATGGAGGATCGCGGTATCGCTGGACTTGTTTTCAACACTGTCCTTGACCGTGAAGAGGAATTTTTCGTCGACCGAGAACGTGCGGGTGAACAACAAGCCCTGACCATTGTCCCACGTCAGCGTCACCGTTTTGCCGGGACTCAGGTCGGAAGAGGTGCTTGTCCAGAGCGTGTCAGGTTTGGGCAGTGCTATTTTGATGTCAGCGGAGACAAAACCTGTCTCTACGTAATAAGGATCCGCCGAGCCGGTTGGCGAAAGCAGGTGAATGATGTCGCTGTCGGGCTTTATGGTCTCCCGATAGGCCTTCAGGCTGATGTCATCGAGTTTGCCGCCCTTGAGCGAAATCGACCCGGAGAGTGAAGGCGTATCGATGCGGATGCGGGGGCTTGCGGCGAGTGCGGTATTGCGATCGAGCACAACGGGGACAGCCGGTGCGACGGGAATAGCGGCAGCGCCGGGAGCTGCCGGGGCCGATGCACCAGCTGGCGAGGCAGGTGTTCCAGCTGCTGGCTGTGAAGCTGGCGCTCCTGCTTCAGGTGTCTGTGCCGATGGTTGCTGCTGCCCTGTTGTTGTTTTGGGGGCTACCGGCTTGGGCGGGCCAAAGTAAAATTGCCAGCCTACTATGACGAGCAACGACAGACCCATGGCAAGGAAAAGATTTTTCTGGTCGTCTCTCATAAGCCCAATGCCTGTTCCGATCTGTACCAGGGTTGCCCTGCGTGACGCAGTGCTGTCCGGTCGTCTTTACGTTCGTGGTTGCGAAGCCTTACGTCCAAGTTTCGCGTTGATTTCCGCGACAGCCCTTTCGACATCGGTCACCAGATCCGCGAAAGGGCGAGCCAGCGCCATGCGCTGCGCAACGATGACATAGTCGCATCCGGGCCTGGCGTCCATCGCCCGCGTCTGTTTCAAGGCTTCCCGCAACCGCCGCCTGATCCGATTGCGCTCAACCGAATTGCCGGTCTTCTTGGTGACGGTAAAGCCAAAGCGCGGCAATTCCGCAGCCATGTCGGGCAGTCGCTGGGCCGCCTGCAAGGCAAAGGCCGGCGTGAAAAACCGCCGGCCCTTCGCAACCCTGAGAAATTCGGCCCGCTTCTTGAGCCGGCCAGCGGTTTTCGCCGGGTAAGGGATTATCGATGGACCGGCGCCGGAAGGACCCGCGCTGCGCATCTGCCCGCTCTCCGGTGACAGAAAAAGTCCGCTCAGGCCGATAGACGCTTACGGCCACGTGCACGCCGTGCCGCAATGACCTTGCGCCCGCCAACAGTGGCCATGCGCGAACGAAAGCCATGACGGCGTTTGCGCACGAGCTTGCTGGGCTGATAAGTGCGTTTCACTTGATTTACTCCGGTTAAGGGGCAACGCCTGCAAAGCTGGCGAGCCGATAGCTGATTTACATGGATAAACCGGCCTGTCCGCGCCGTCCTGTGATTGCGCCAGGCGATTGCCAGGTGAAAACACAAAGTCCGGCCCGGCCACACCGGTACAGGTGGCGCAGCGCCACCGGAATTGTGCGGCGCTTATAAGGGGTTTGCCGGGGCCAAGTCAATGCGAGCCCGAACGCTAATACTACCCCTGATCGTAGTTCCGGGGACAGGAAAGGATAAAACAGGGCGGAAGAAGTGATCCTGGCGGCTGTCCGCCCGGCCCCGGTCCTCCGCATTCGGTTAAAATGCTTGCCCCTCATATATTTGTGACAGAAAAATTTGACAATGCACCGCTTTGGCTGTGGACGTAACGCCGCTGGCGGGTATTGTGACGGGCCGCGTAATCTGCCTGGCCATTGATGTTGAGTTGCAAACGCGCGGCCGGAACCAGGCCTGCATCATAATATGTCTATCTGGATTGACTATGAACCGGATGCCAGCGAGGTCTAACATATGGCCCACGCAGATCGGCGGAATGCCGGAGATCGACTATGACCGGTAAGGACAATTGGGGTTCGTCATGACGCTCCGAAAGCTGCTGAGCAAATTCCATTTTCCCGCGATCGTTCTTGCCTTGATTTGTAGCTGGGGCGCATTTGCGCGCGAATTCAGGGCTGCTGACAATCAGGTTGCCGATTATCCGACCGTTCAGGCTATTGAACATATGAACAAGCTACTCGTTGAGCGCACAGGTGGACGGCACAGCGTGAAAGTCTTCCACTCGGCGCAATTGGGCGAGGAAGACGAGACCATTGCCCAGACCCGCTCAGGCGCCATCGACATTAACCGGATCAATGCCGCGCCCCTGACGCAACTGGTGCCCGATCTCGGGGTTCTGACGATTCCATTCCTTTTCAAATCCATCGACCACCAGCATCGGGTTCTCGACGGACAGGTGGGAGAGGAAATTCTGGCGCGACTGGAAAGTTATGGCTTTGTAGGTCTTGCATTTTACGATTCCGGCGCACGCTCGCTTTATACGACCACACCGGTCCGCTCGCTGGTAGATCTGAAAAGCCTGCGTATTCGTGTTCAGCAATCTGAATTGGCGGAAAAAATGGTGCGGGCCATGGGTGCAACGCCGGTGGTCATTTCCTATGGTCAGGTGTTGACCAGCCTGACTTCAAAGCTTGTTGACGGCGCCGAGAACAATTGGCCTTCCTACGTCACGACCAATCATTTCAAGGCCGCCAAATATTATATTCTGACCGAGCATACGATGGCGCCGGAGCTGCTTCTCATGTCCAAGCCGGCATGGGATTCCCTTGACGTGGCGGATCGCCGGATTGTCAAGATAGCGGCAATGGATTCTGCGATGTATATGCGTACACAATGGCAGGCATGGGAAGAACGTTCCCGGCAACTTGCCATCAGCGAGGGGATCACTGTTGTCAGCGAGTTCGACCGCCAGCCTTTTGTCGATGCCATGGCCTCTATTCATACAGCTGCGGAAGCGGATCCACGTATCGGACGGATGATGAAACTTATTCGCGAGGTGCCTTGAACGATGAGCGATGACGTCAGCGGAAGCAACCGGAGCGATCCGGGCATGTTCGGGCTTGGGAGCCTGTTGCGTAAGCTGCCGATACGCTGGCGTATACTTTCCATTGCCGCGTTGAATACAGCTGTGGTGTTGCTTCTTACGTTGCTGATCCTGGACGGCGCCAACCAGCTTAGAAATGCCTGGGGTGAACTGATTCAAGTACGGCGGTCCGAACAATTGCTGAGCGCAATCGAAACCGAATCAGGCAGGCTGCAAAGCCTTATCCATCGATATTTCACCCAACCCGCGCCCGATGTGCTCGAAGAAATCGAGCGCCGGCGGCGCGCCCTGACAGGTATGCTCACCACCAGCGGCAACATCGATCCATCGCTGGCTGAACCGGTGAAGCAGCTCGCCACGAATACAGAACGGCTGGTCGCGGGCTTTGATGATTTGCGGAAAGCGCGCGTTGAAATTTCGGAGACTTACGAGAACCAGGTTCTGAAGACGGCGCGCGAAATTTCCGGCCTCTATTCCATCATCGAAAGTACGCTTCTTGGAACCGACGCGCTGGTCAAACCGCCGCTGGGCCGTTCACGTGAAGCCTTTTCAGCGTCACTTGTCGCCGCCAATGCCTATTATCTTTCTCATTCGGCCAATGCTGCACAGGAAGCGTTCAACGGGCTCGACATGATCGAGCGTACCTTACCGGTCATGCTGGATCTTGCCGCAAATGATCTTCAACGCGCGGCGCTGGGCGCCTTGCGGCAGCGCATCTCGGAATTCCGCGCGAGCATGCAGAAGCTGACCGAGCTGTTCGACCACCAGGCAATTCTTTTACGTGACAGCGTTGATCGCAGCCAGGCCGAGATGACAGCGACGACAACAGCGCTCACCGAACGGATCCGCAAGACCGAGGCGCAGGTTCAGGGGCGCTTGAACACCGCGCTGAACGACGTCTATGCGAAGATCGCTGTCATCGCTATTGCGTTTCTGGCGATAATTGCCCTGTTCGGCACGGCTATCGCACGCACTGTAAGCCTGCCGTTGACCGACATGATGAATTCCATGCGTGCGATTGTGCGCGGCAAGCTCGATGCAAAGGTTCAAGGCGGGGATGCACGCGATGAATTGGGCGCGATGGCGCGGGCCATCGAAGTGTTCCGTCAGAATGCAATTGCCAAACTGCGCGCGGAGGGCGAACTGCGGGCCGCCAAGGAAAGCGCCGAATCCACGCTCACCAATTTGCGCGAGGCGCAAAAAAGCCTGATCGAAGCGGAGAAACTGGCTGCGCTCGGGGGGCTTGTCGCCGGGGTCGCGCATGAGGTGAATAATCCGGTGGGCATCAGTTTGACGGTCGCCTCGACATTGGCCCGCCGGTGCGAAGATTTTGCGCGCGAACTGACGTCGGGAGATCTGAGGCGCTCGCGCCTGACGGAATTTGTGGAATCCACCAGAGACGCATCGCAACAATTGACAATGAACCTGCATCGCGCGGGCGAGTTGATACAATCGTTCAAACAAGTGGCCGTTGATCGCAGCCATGCGGAAAAACGAAAATTCGATTTACGGGAAGCGACAGAACAGATCGTCGCGAGCCTGCGTCCCGGCCTGGCAACCAAGCAGCTCAAACTCGTCCTTGATTTCGCCCCCGGCATTGAAATGGATTCTTATCCCGGCCCTTATGGGCAGGTGCTGACGAACCTGTTCATCAATTCTGTGACGCACGGATTTCGTGATGGTCGCGAAGGCTCGATTGAAATCAGGACCATGCCCCGCGGGCCGAATAATGTATTGATCGATTATTCGGACAATGGAGCGGGAATGTCCGAAGATGTGCGCGCGCATGCCTTCGATCCATTCTTTACAACGCTGCGCGGCCAGGGGGGAACCGGCCTTGGCCTCCACATTGTTTACAACATTATCACGCAGAAGCTTGGCGGAAAAATTGAACTCAGAAGCAGTGAAAGCGGCGGTACGCGTTTCCTTATCACCTTGCCGCGTGTGGTAAAGGACGATGCGCCGGACGAAGCTCAAAGCAAGATCTCAGCGAAAGGTTGAAGATGGCCGATTCTGATGATGTGATCCTGTTTTCCGATGAGGATGGGCCTGCGCCTCGCCCTGACAAGACTTGGAAAGTCGCGATTATCGACGACGATCCTGCAGTGCATGAGGGAACCAGATATGCGCTTTACGACTACAGGCTGCTGAACCAGGGCATCGAACTGTTGTCAGCCTTCTCCGCAAAGGAGGGGCGCGCGCTGATGCAGGCCAACCCCGATATCGCGGTCGTCTTGCTGGACGTCGTAATGGAATCGGAATCGGCAGGGCTCGACCTCGTCACCGTTATCCGAAAGCAGCTCAAGAATGACATGGTCCGAATCATATTGCGGACTGGCCAACCCGGACAGGCGCCCGAACGCAGCGTTATCGTCGACTACGATATCAATGACTATAAGGCCAAGACCGAATTGACGGCAGACCGGCTGTTCACGGCAATCACCGCAGCGCTGCGGAGCTATCAGCAATTACAGAAAATGGCCGAGACCCGGCGAGGCCTGGAAATCATTGTTGACGCCGCCTCGACCCTGTTTGATTTCAAATCGATGCAGAAGCTTGCAGAAGGCGTTCTGACACAGCTTTCCTCGCTTCTGGCCGCCGATTGCATGGGAATGCTGGTCTTGCGGGATGAAAATCAGCAACCCCAAGGCTTTTCGATTCTGGCGGCATCGGGATGTTACAGCAAGTCCGCGGCGGCGACGGCGCCGGAACGGCTGGACGAGGATGTCCGTGCACTCATTCAACGCGCTTTCCAGCGCCGGCTGACAGAATTCAGCGACAGCAGATCTGTTGTTTATATCAGTACGTCCGGAGGCAGCGAAGTCATCGTCGTGCTTGAAGTCAAGAAGACGTTGTCAGAGACGGATCGCGCCCTGGTGGAGATATTTTGCGGGCGGTTGTCGACCGCCTTCGATAACGTCGTGCTTTACGAGCAATTGCAGACAGCCAATAGTTCGCTTGAGCGCCGTGTCGCGCAACGGACACGCGAGCTGACCATGGCGAATGCCCGTTTGCAGGCTCAATGGCTGCGCGCCCGGCGCGCCAACGCATTCCAGAGCGAAGTTTTGGGAATGGTGGCGCACGACATCCGCAATCCACTCGGAGTGATCCTCGGGCGAACTGAAATCGTTAATGAACTGCTTGCCAAGCCGCAGCACAATGTCGACTTATTGTCGGCGCAGATCACCCATATAAGGGATAGTGCGCAGCGTCTCACGGGCATGGTCACGGAGCTGATTTCCAGCGCCATGACTGACGACGATGATATCAGTCTGCGTTGCGAAGATGTAGACATCGGCACGCTTGCGCGTGACGTGGTGGAAGCCAACCGCCCACTTTCAGACCGCAAATCCCAGACCATGACGGTGAAGGCTGACACCGGATTGATTGTGAATTGTGATATCGACCGGATGCGGGATGCATTCGATAACCTTATCAGCAATGCGATCAAATACAGCGTACCGGGAGGAAGTATCGAAGTGGAAATTTCGGGCGAAGGCAGCGAAGCCGTGCTGCGCGTACGCGACAGCGGACCCGGCCTCCTGCCCGACGACAAGACGCGGCTCTTTGGCCGCTTTCAACGCCTTTCAGCTCAGCCGACAGGCGGAGAACCGTCTACTGGACTTGGGTTGGCGATCGCAAAGCGGATCGTCGATTTGCATGCGGGCGCCATCAGCGCTGAATCGGCCGGACCTGGCCGCGGATCGACATTCTCGATCAAACTCAAGATAGCAAATTCCGGTATGGCGAAATGAGCGAAGTTCAGCATATTTTTGTGGTCGATGATGAAGCAGACGCCCGCGACATGGTGGGCGATTATTTGCGGATGCATGGGTTCAACGTAACACTCTGCAATGGCGGTTCGCAACTGCGCGAAGAGTTACGCAAGAAAACGCCTGATCTGATTGTGCTTGATCTTAACATGCCAGAAGAAGACGGCCTGTCGATCACGAGGTTCCTGAAAGAACAATATCGAATTCCCGTAATCATGTTGACCGCGAGCGCCAGCACCATAGACCGGGTCGTGGGCCTCGAACTCGGCGCTGACGACTACCTCGCAAAACCTTGTGAATTGCGGGAGCTCCTCGCGCGGATACGGTCGGTCCTACGGCGTCTTAAATTTTCGCCGGCCCGTGTCGCAGAACGGCGGCTTGCCTCCATCGTCTCTTTTGATTTTGTCGGCTTCAGCCGATTTATCCAGGAAGATGAAACAGCAACTCTTGCAGCGCTCGACGCCATTTTCGGCGAAATCATAACGCCGAGCCTTTTGCAGTATCGCGGCACGCTTTTCAAAATGCTTGGCGACGGCGCGCTGGTGGACTTCGCCAGCGTCGTAGATTCTGTTGAGTGGGCTGTGTGGTTCCAAACCACAATGACGCCGCATCCGCGCACTGTGCTCCCGTTTGGCAAGATTGTGTTTCGTGTAGGCATAGCCGTGGGCGACGTGGTCCTGAACCAGAATGATCGTGCCGGAGAAGGCGTGACGCTGGCGGTGCGCGTACAGGAAACTGCAACCCCCGGCGCAGTTTCGATTTCCGACCAGGCCTATCAATTCGTTCGTGGCCGGACTTCGGTGCGCTTCAATGACGGCGGTGAACGCCAGCTCAAGAACATCATCACGCCGATGCGCGTCTGGATATGGGCTCCACCCGGAGACGAGCGGCCATGACACATTCTGCTCCACACTATGCGAAGTCCTGTCTCACAGGCGCATTTCTGACTGTATTGTTGTGGACGGGCCTGCACCCGGCCATGGCGGCGACGGAGATACATTGGTGGCATGCGATGACGGATGCCAACAAGAATGCCGTGGAGGAAATAGCCCGCAGCTTCAATGCTTCGCAGACTGAATTTGTCATAGTGCCCACGGCAAAAGGTTCCTATCCCCAGACGATGAATGCGGGACTTGCCGCCTTCGAGAAAGGCGATGCGCCCCATATCCTGCAGGTTGTTGAAGTGGGCACGGCCACGATGATGAATGCCCAGGGCGCTATCAAACCCGTGCACGAATTGATGCGCGACGCTAACCAGTATTTTGACCCAAAGAGCTATTTACCGGCCATTACCGGATATTATTCGACGGCGAATGGCGAGATGTTGTCTTTTCCGTTTAACTCGTCTTCCGCAGTCATGTGGCTGAATGAGGATGTTCTCGCACGCGCCGGCCTCGAAAAAGCTCCACTCGAGAGATGGCATCAGGTGTTTGACGCGGCGCGGAAGTTACAGGCCAGTTTCAGTCCCGGTTGCGGATTTTCAACGGCGTGGCTTACCTGGATCATGGTCGAGCAATTCTCGGCCTGGCATAATATTCCCATTGCGACAAAGGTGAATGGCATTGATGGTCTGGACACTGTGTTGCAAACGAATTCTCCGCTCCACATAAAACATATCGAACAACTCGTGGAACTACAGAAATCCAGAATCTTTGACTATTCCGGTCGCAATGATGAGGGCGAAAACCGGTTTGTCTCCGGCGAATGTCCCATTCTCATGAGTTCCTCCGGCTTTTATGGAAAAGTGAAGGCGCTTGCGAAATTCAAGTTTCGTTCAACGCCAATGCCCTATTATCCCGATGTGACCGGGGCGCCGCAAAATTCGCTCATTGGTGGCGCTTCGCTCTGGGTGATGCGGGGAAAAACACCACATGAATATAAAGGCGTCGCGAGGTTCTTCGCCTTCGTGTCCGGGACTGAACGCCAGGCATGGCTTCATCAGCAGCTGGGTTATCTGCCGGTGACACGGGCCGCCTATGAAACCACCAAGGCGTCAAACTTTTACCGGGCGAACCCATTTCATGAAGTGCCGCTGTTATCGCTGACGCAAAAGCCGCCAACGGAAAACTCACGCGGCGTGCGCCTGGGCGATATGGTTGATCTGCGGAACATATGGGCTGAAGAAATCGAGGCTGCCCTGGAACGCCGAAAAACGGCGCAAGCGGCAATGGACGAAGCAGTAAGACGGGGCAACGAGGTCTTGCGCGCCTTTGAAAGAAGGGCCGACTGATGCGGCCAGGCTCCATTGATCGCAGAGCATTTTTGCAGCAGGCCGTTGTCGCACTGACAACAGCGGCTCCGGGCGGAATGTTATCAGGGCAAGCAATGGCTGCTGCCCGCCAATTGCGGGCTGGCGATATCAGGGACGTAGATTATCCGACTGTTCAGGCGTTGTCATTTATTGACCGGACAATGCGGCGGGCGACAGGTTCCAGCACGCGCGTGCGTATATTCGCCAATGCCCAATTGGGCGACGAACGCGAAGTCCTGGAGCAACTGCGCTTGGGAATTGTCGATATGGCGCGTGTCCATGTTGCGCCGCTGTCGAATCTGCTGCCGGAACTTGGCGCATTGATGACGCCATTTATTTTCAAGTCGGATACACATCTGCAAAATGTTATCGACGGGTCACTGGGCCGGGATATGCTCGAAGCACTGCGCCCCGCAGGTTTTGTTGGTCTGACATTTCTGGATGCGGGTCCCCGTTATATCTACAATCGCATTCGCCCGGTTCATACCGCCGCCGATCTTGCAGGTTTGCGTCTGAATTGCGAACAGTCTTCACTTAGCTGGGACATATTGACGGCGCTATCGGCGCTGCCCATGCAATTGCCGGTGAGCCATATATTGCCCGCGTTGAATGCAGGATTGGCGGACGGGGCTCTGGACAATATAGCCAGCTATGTCAGCCTCGGACATCATGCGGCGGCAAAGCATATTACATTTATAGATCTTGATCGTTCACCGGACGTGATATTGATATCACTCAAGGCGTGGGACAATCTCGATGATGCCGATCGCAAGACACTGTTCAGCGCGGCGCAGGAGGCGCGCTATTTCATGCGCCCGATATTCGACCGTTGGGTCAGATTGTCTACCGGGCAGGGAGAAGAACAGGGCGTAAATATCGTGCGACAACCAAATGAGGGCTCGTTCCACAGCGCCTTTGCACCCCTCATCGGGAAGCTCGAAAGCGGCCCCGCAAGGCGCTGGATCAGAGACATCCGCGCCTTGCAATAAATGTAATTGTGCGCAAGGTTTCGCTGCTCTTACGAGGCGGGGCCGTTCGTGTCGGTCTTGAAGCCTGCCTTGAGACTCCAGAACTCCCAAGCCCGGTTAAGGCCACGCGGATCGTAAAGAACGTCTGTCGTGGATCTGATTTCCTTCTCACTCAAAAATCTGATTTGGGCGTTCTGACCACGTGATGCAGCGAGCATATGCGCTTTCATCAGCATGTCAGCATTGTACATGAGGCCCATCGAGATCATCACGGTCTGTTTGACATCGCCGCCTGCAATCACAGCGCCATGTCCGCGCATGAGGCAGGCCTTGCCTTCGCCAAGACATTTGCACAATGATGCACCATGCCCGTCGTTATGCACCAACATGCCGGGTTCATCGGGAAAATCATCCCGGATTTCCCAGATCGGCACTTCAGGGCCGATAGAGGCGGAGAACACCCACACCGGCTTTATGCTGGTATCGGTCACTGTGAACGGAACCAGTTCATGCGCATGACTGTGGCATACGGAGTTCACATCCGGGCGCGCCTTGTAGACCGATCCATGAATGAACCGCTCGGAATAAGTGCGAAACCCTTTGGTGTCGATGCAATTTGAATTCAGATCGAATTCAAGTATGTCGCCGGCTTCAACAATCTGCGGGCTGCGCGAACGCGCAAGAAAATAGCGATCCTTGCGTTCGGGATGGCGAATACTGATATGACCGAAGGCGTCGACAACGCCTTCATTGCCTAGAATGTGATTGGCGATCACGAGATCGTGGATCGCCGCTTTTACCGCGTCGCTTTGCCCGCTCATATTCTGTTCCCTTGTTTGCGATCAGGCGCCCGGCTTATAAGCACGAACATCCACGCGCATTTCGCCCAACTCGGCGCAGCCGGCCAGCATGACATCGCCTGGCTTGACCGGACCGACGCCTTCTGGCGTGCCGGTCATCAGCACGTCTCCGGGGAAGAGTTCGTAGACGCTTGAACACATTTCGATGAGCTCGGCGATGCCGACTGTCAGCGCCGCGGTCGAGGATTTCTGGCGATGCTCGCCATTGACCGTCAGCCAGATCGTCACATTGCTGGGGTCTTTGACCATGTCTGCTGTGGTCATCCACGGTCCAAACACCGTGTAAGTGTCGACTGATTTGCGCCAGCTGCGGTCTTCAGCGCCACGCACGGTCATATCAAGGCCAAGGCAATAACCGGCGATATGTTCGAAGGCTTTCGCGCGCGGAATATCGCGGCCGCCTTTGCCGATGATGCAACACAACTCGACTTCATGATCGTTGCGGCGTTCAGGAAATTTTAACGCGACACCTTCGCCGGGGCCGACGATCGATGTATTCGACTTGAGAAAAATTCCGAGTTTGTCGACAGGGCGCGCAACGCCTTCCAGCTGCTTGTCATGCAGGCCATGGGAAATGCCGGGATCTTTTGCTTCCAAAGCATGCAGAGCATAATTCGCTGGCGCGGCCATGATTTTGCTCGGCGCGCTAATCAGGCTGTAAAGCTTGACGTCTTTTAATGCGTGCGCTGTCGCGCTGGGTCGCGCCTCAGCAATTGCGCGCTTCAGCGTGTCGAAATGCAACATGATGGGATCGCCGGGTTGGGGCGGCCATTTGGAGGCAGGCAAAACGCGCAAGGCGGCGCTGACATCGTAAACCTTGTCGCCTTCGACGACGCCAAGACGATCCTTATTAAAGCGGCAGATATTCATTTCAGACTTTTCCTTTCAGGCGACTTCTTCGTAAAAACCAAGTTTCACTTGCGTGGGCGTATCATCCACCTGGATGATAAAGCAGGGTTTCGTTGATGAGGGGTTGTGCAGGAAGATGGACGAATAGGTCGGAGCGCTTACGGTATCGTGCTTTTCGCAGCCATATTCATGTTCATTGACCTTGATGCGAGCTTCGCCTTCCATGATCTGAAACATGCGATTGACAGACGCCCGTTGCATCGCGAAGCTTTCGCCGGGACGGATCATGCGGGCTGAAAATTCCAGCGTCTTCATGATGCTTTCGCCATTTTCCGGATTGCAATAGCGCAAATGCACCGGCTCTTCCCGCACGGTGACTTCGCCCGTGGCGGCAAGCGCCTTACGCACACGCTGCCAGCGGAAACGGCGCATGGGATAGAGCGGCGCCAGCGCACCGGGCTTACGATAGGGGACGAGGCCGGGGCAGGAATAGACAGTGTCAGCCGCATCCGGCTGTTCGTTATAGCTTTCCGCAAGTTTGCCGGGCAGCACATAAGAGACATCCATCGGCACAGCGAGCGGATGATCGAGAACATCCATCCAGACAACCGGTTCCTTTCCTTCGTGTCCGTGATCGTGCCAGTGCAGGGGCGGCGTCAGCACCACGTCGCCCTCTTCCATGCGCAGCTTTTCGCCATCGACAGTCGTGTACGCGCCCTCACCTTCGAGGATGATGCGCGCAGCAGCGGGAATATGTTTGTGATTAGGCGCGCGTTCGCCGGGCATGATCAATTGCAGGCCGAAGAAAATTGAAGGAAGCGTTGACAGTCGCTCCCGCGCGAGGCCGGGGTTGATATAACCGAGCACGCGGCGTTCGGCCTTTTCCATCGGCACGAGTTCGGCCGCCCGCATCAGAAGCGGGCGTAATTGCGCATAGCTCCACTGGTGCGCCATCGCCTTGGGCGCGGCTGCGCCGACAGGCATAACAGCGCGCAACAGCGTCCATGCCGGCAGCAGGCTCAGCGCGTCGAGCCTTTCGCGATAATCGGAAGGAAGTTCATCAGCCCTTTGCAGGGTCAGGACCTCATCCATGGCGTCTTCCCATGCTGGATTTTGCGGCAGAGTGTCAGACCTTGGCAGGCGATGCAACTCCAGCAGGACACCTTAGCTGATCCTCACTTCGACAGGTGCAAGCCCCTCAATTTCGAAGAGATAGTGATCGCCGGGCTTGGGAAACCGCGTGGGAATAATGGTTCCGGTCATGATCCATTGCCCCGCTTCGACCCGCTGCCCGCGGCGCGCCAGATGCTCGCAAAGCCACGCGATTGAATTGAGCGGATGCCCGAGAACATCTGCCGTACTGCCGGTGTCGACAAGCGCGCCATTCACCGAAAGGCGGCCTGGCGCGTCTGCTAGATCAATCAGCTGGCCAGGTGCGCCTGCAACCATACCCGCGTTCCAACTGTCGTCCGCAACAAGACTCGGCATGTCCAGAGATTTGTAATCGGCGTTCCGGTCTTCGATGATTTCAAAAGCGGCGGCAATAACGCCAACAGCAGCAGTTATTTTATTGCGCGCGAGCGGCCCGTTTCGCGCATCCAGCGGCGTTCTCAGCTGCACGGCGACTTCGCATTCGAGGCCCAGTCTCACAAAATCCGCGCAGCGCAATTCCACTGGCGCGTTTATCACGCCGCCAGACAATATTGCGCCGGCAATGGGATGGGTGAGCCCCACCATCTCCTGCATGCGCGGCGTCGTGACGCCGATCTTGTAACCGGCCACGCTTTCGTTCCGGGCGGTAGCGCGTTTTGCAATTAGATGGTCCTGCACTGCGTAAGCGAGATCCAGCCCTCCGGCCTTGATCTCTTCATTCGAATGGTAGTCCTGCCGGGCCGCATGCTGGCCGTACAGCCAGTCAGCGAGTGTCTGCGCGCGATCCATGGGCCTCCGCCTTTTTCGTGATGGATTTTACCAAGGTACGGTCTGCTTAATTTGCGCGGTGTGCCCGCCTCGCCTAGACTGACGTCAAAACAGGGACTGGAAACTCCGGAGTGTAAAATGACCGTAATGGGCGAACTCGATCGCAGCAAGATCAGCACTGTCGATTTTGCCAGCGCGGAATTCAAACAGAATGCGCGCAAGATTGTCGCCAGCTGGGCGCAGGCCGACCCTTTCTATATTGTCGGCAATGAATATACCGAGGTGATCTGCGGACGCTATGCCGACGCAAACGAAGTTTTCCTTGATACGGAGCGCTTTTTATCCGAACTACCCAAAGGGCGGGGCTTTGAGAAATTCGACAAGTATATGGGTATTCAGGTGCTCGCCCAGACCGACGGCGAAGCGCATGGACGCATCAGAAAGCTGTTGATGCCCGCGTTTTCGACCACCAATCTCGAACGGCTTGAAGCGCGCATCACAGGTATTGTCGATAACATGATTGACAAGATCGCGGCCAAAGGCCGGGCCTTCGATGGTATGGCTGAATATGGAGCGATGATCATTGTCGGCGCGCTGCTGGACGCGATGCTCAATCTCAACGAGGCGCAGAAGGAAGTATTTCTGGCGCTGCACGAAGTCCTGCCGCTGACTACCTATACCAAGGCCGGGGAGACTTATCCGCCTGAATGCGTCGCCGCTTTCGCCCGCGCGCGTGGGATGGTCAACAGCATTATCGAGGAGCGGCGCGCGCGTCCGGGCGACGATTTCATCAGCCAGCTCATCGCAGCACGCGATCTGGACGACAAGCTCACCGATGAAGAGTTGTTCAACCAGACTTTTACAGTCTGTGGCGCCGCGCTTTCCGCAACAAGCCGCGCGATGGGGGGCGTTCTGCACGCGCTCTATTCCCATCCTGATCAGCTGGCGATCCTGCAGAAGGAGCCTGAGCTGATGAACATTGGCATTGAAGAATGCCTGCGTTTTGCCTCGGGGGGCTATTTCACTTTTCCGCGAGTCGCCGTTTGCGACACCGAGGTCGGCGGCACCCGTATTCGCAAGGGCATGGTTGTACGGCCCTCGCCGCAGGCGGCCAATCTTGATCCGCTGGCCTTTCCCGATCCGCTGAAATTCGACGTGCGCCGCAACCCCCGCCGCATCTTATCCTTCGGGACCGGACCACATCTGTGCGTTGGCAACAGGCTTGGGCGCTTTGCCATTTCGATTGCCGTTTCGCGACTCATCACGCGGCTACCGCAAGCACGTCTGGCAGATCCCGACTTCAAACCAGCCTATGGCGGCGCCATCGGCGAATTGCGGATTTTTGAATTGCCAATGCTGACGCATTAGCGATGTGCGTCACTTAAAATAATGCTGCCCTTCAGAATCCAGCAACTTTGCTCATCAACGCAGCCGCATCCGCAGGCGCTTGATCGCCGCGCCAGGCAATGTGCTGGTCGGGCCTAATCAGGACGAGATCAGCTGCATAAAGCTGGCGCACGGCGGCATCCTCTATCACAACGACTGCGAGCGGAATATTTTGCGCCCAGGCTGCGGCTTCCAGCGCGCTGGTATCGGCAACGGTGTTGAGTTTCAGCAATGTAAAGTCGCGGCCGAGGCGGTCATAGAGCGCGACAAAATCCGCCATCCAGGCATGAGGCGCACGTGCGCCGGGACGCGCATGGGGCACATACCAATGGGGATCGTCGGGCGGGCGTGGTCCGCTTTCATGCGCGACTATATTAGAATCTGCATAGAATGCGCCAAAGTGAATGCCGGGCGCATCGAACTCGCGCTCACCAACTTCGTTCAGCCAGATCGCAAATTCCGTGCGCGCTGCATCACCTTCCGGCCCGGACTGTTCAAGCGCGGGCGGCATTTTGATCGTCTTGAAGTAATCCGCGATGCCGGCGGCAAAGCCGGTATTGCGATGTGCGATCGGTTTGCGCTCAATCTCGTAGCTTTCGAGCAGATGCGGGCCGCCCCAGCCCTGACAGACGGCGGCGAGCTTCCAGCCGAGATTGGCGGCATCATCGACGCTTGTGTTGTAGCCAAGTCCCGCCGCCGGGGTGAAAAGATGCGCAGCGTCGCCAGCCAGGAACATGCGTTTTGAGGCATACTTTTTGGCGACCAGCATGAAGCCCGCCATCCACTCGGCTATGCCGCGAATTTCATAATTGAACTGGCGGCCAACAGTTATCTCGACTGCACGGCGCGCAAAGTCGAGATCACCTGTTACGCCCTTTGGCAATTGGGTATGCAGGACGAATTCGCCTTTGCCATCGATAGCGATCAATGCGCCAAAGCGCTGCGGGTTCATCGCCCAATATTGCCAGGAGCGTTCGCAGGTGACGGTTTTGTAAAACTCCGGCATATGCAGCCAAGTCGCCAGCATGCGGCCGCCGAGGAACTCCCGGTCTTCGGCGCCAACGCCTTCATATTCGACGCCAAGATAATTTCTCACGACACTGCGGGCCGCATCCGCGCCAACAAGATAATCCCCCTTAAACGTCTCCGGTGCGCCGCCGTCTATCGGGCTCGCAACGCAGGAGACTCCGCTTTGAGTTTCCGTAACAGATTCAACTTTCCAGCCCATGTGGAGATCTATGCTGGGAAAACTTGCTGCGTTTTGCCGGAGCACCGCTTCGACGCGCGTCTGCTGTCCCCGGTGCATGGGCTCGGGCGTTGGCCAGCGTGGATCGGCGGGGCGGGGCTGCTTGGAAATCTCCGCCCAGGTCGGCCAGCGCCGCCGTGCCAGTTCATAATCTGCGTAATGGGTGTGGTAGGAAATGTCAGGCGCATGGTCCGAGGGCAGCCCCAGTGTGCGGATCTCCGCCGACAACCCTAGCCGCCGGAAGTGTTCCATCGTCCGCGATGTCGTTGAATTGGCCTTGGGGAATTTCGGCGGTTCTTTGCCCAGATCAAAGACCGTGCAAGGCACGCCCCGCCGTCCCAGTTCAATCGCGATCACAAGCCCCGCTGGCCCGCCTCCGACGATCAGCACCCGCGAATTTTCGGACAATGAGGCCTCCCCGTATGCGGTCTTGTCTGCGACCGTGATGGGAGAACTAGTTAGCTGAACCGGCAGCCAAAGTGAACACGCCTCTCAGCGCATCTGCAGTGTTCGTCTCACAAACTTGGACAGACGTTGTTTTCCGGAAAGCCCTACCAGGGACGCGACCAGTGAGTGCAACTTTGTTCCGGGCTGTCCCACGAGGCCCATTTGGCGCGCATGCGCCTCGGCAAGATTGCCGAGGTCCATGGCTCCGTTTGTATAGGCGAGCCTCGCCAAACTGTAATAAGCCAACCCGAGTTCGCGGCGTGGATGGTGCCGTCGCGAAGGTGGTTGGAATAGGCTAACGCGATCTCCAGCTTCATGAAGTTATCCGATCATGCGGCGAGGTCAATGGGTTGATCCGATGGCTTGTCGGCGAGGGTCTTCCAGCCATCGACTTTGCGCATCGTGATCTGCCC
>CANJJI010000013.1 GCA_947474545.1 Beijerinckiaceae bacterium
AGGCCCATCTGCGAAAGGCCCAAGCGCGAACTTTCGACGCCCTATGGAGAACGCTTGGCGACATATGCCTCCTGTTCAAGGAAAATGAATGCTGGAACTTCTTCAAAGCGATGAGGTATGCATCCGATTAAACGTACGATGCTCTAAAATCAGAGCGGCTGTTGAAGCCAGCATCCACGCGACCAGCCACCAGCCGCTCCGGCCAAAGTCATGCGCCCGTTTGATGGCCACAGCAAAATGAAAATAGTAAAACGGAAGTGCGAAAAGAAAGCCAATTGATGGAGTTCTGTTCGCGAAGGCGGATGGGGAAAGAAAGTCTTCGCTGCGCAGCGGTGGAAGCGCGCTGAACGCAATGACAAAGGCCGCAATCAAAAGTACAAGCCAGCCCAGGAAATATTGCAAGCGGCCAATACGGCCATCCAATGAAAGAAACAATGACAGGATTGGCACGATGGAATTCCTGGCTACACGGATGAAAGAACATCCTCAGTGTAGCCAGAACGTGTTGACCGTGCGTTACATTCGCCCATGCGCCGCTGGTGTGGTTTACGAAAGGTTATCGCTGCCCCTCAGCCCAAAACCTTCAGCGCCTGCGCCAGATCTTCCTTCAAATCCTCCACATCCTCCAGCCCCACACTCAGGCGCAACATGCCCTCGCCGATGCCCATTTCGAGGCGGCCGGCCATGGGGATGCGTTGATGGGTGGTTGTGGCTGGATGCGTAAGGATACTTTTTGCGTCGCCAAGGTTGTTGGAAATCTTGATGATTTCGAGCGCGTTGCCGAATTTGAACGTGGCGGCCTTGTCGGCGAGATCAAACACCACAACCTGTCCGCCGCCCTTCATCTGCCGTTTGGCGAGTTCATATTGCGGGTGATCCTTGCGGAAGGGATAGAGTACGCGCTTGACGGCCTTCTGTTCAGCCAGAAAGTCTGCAATCTGCACGGCATTAGCAACCTGTTGATGCACACGCAGCCCCATGGTTTCCAGCGATTTGACCATCACCCAGGCATTGAACGGCGACAATGCAGGGCCCGTCTGACGCAGGTAATTATGCACATTGTCCATGATGAATTTTTCAGAGCCGAGGATGCAGCCGGCCAGGCAGCGACCCTGGCCATCCACATGCTTGGTCGCCGAATAGACAACGCAATCGGCGCCATATTCGAACGGGCTTTGCAGCAGCGCGGTTGCAAACACATTGTCGACCACGAGCGTTGCTCCGCCCGCGTGCGCGATATCCGCAATGGCCCTGATGTCGAGAATATCGAGCTGCGGATTGGTCGGCGTTTCGATGAAGGTTGTCTTTGTATTGGGCCGCATCGCCTTGCGCCACTGTTCGAGATCGCCACCATCGACCAGCGTGCATTCCACGCCAAAGCGTGGCGCGAGTTCTTCCACGATAAACCGGCATGAACCAAACAGCGCCTTTGCGGCGACGATGTGATCGCCAGCCTTCACCTGCCCCATGACGGCGGCGGTTACAGCCGCCATGCCGCTGGCCGTGGCGCGCGCAGCTTCAGCGCCCTCCAGCAGGGCCATGCGCTTTTCAAACATGGTGACGGTCGGATTGGAAAAGCGCGCGTATTGATAACCGGGCTCTTCGCCTGTGAAGCGCTTTTCGGCAGTTTCCATGGAATCGTAGGCAAAACCCTGGGTCAGGAAAATAGCTTCCGACATTTCGCCGAATTCCGAGCGCAACGTGCCACCATGCACAAGGCGGGTCGCCTGGCGCAGGGATTCAGGCGCGCGCTTGCCAGTGGGAGATTTCGCCATAATTTCAGCTCCTCTATCGCGCGGCGCGAGGCGCCACACATCCGGTCAACAAAAAGCCCGGCTGGGGTTCCACCCCGCCAGGCCAAAATCCGCCGCTTAGCCAGCTAAGCCACGGCCTTTTAGCCCCTTGTTTAACGTGGCGGCAAGCCGGCCGGCTCAAATGACCACGAAACCAATGTAACGCGCCGGGGGCCAGCGGGTCAATTGCCGGGAAGCTGTGAACAATTGCGCGAATGAACCAGCGCGAACGGGGACACGCGCTATAATGTGCCTAAAATAGCAGCCAGGCGCTGCCCATCCCCCGGACAAAACAATGAGTGCTCTTCCCAAAACCCCAGTTCCGTCTCCGGCAGCAGTTGCGCCAGAATTCGCGCCTGACAGCGATTTTGGCCATCGCTTCGGCCTGTTGGCGCGCCAGAAGATCAAACTGATGATTCATCGCGAGATCATCCGTTCCAGCGAACCCATTACAGACGCGCAGATACAGCCGGCGAGCCTTGATCTGCGGGTAGGCGCCAAGGCATGGCGCGTACGAGCCAGTTTTCTGCCCGGCAAGGCGCGTACGGTTTCCGAACAATTAGCCGAGCTGAAGTATGATGAAATTTCGCTGGATGAAGGTGCAGTCCTTGAACGCGGCTGCGTTTATGTCGTGCCGTTGCTTGAGACGCTCAATCTGCCTGACAGCTTCACCGCGGTCGCCAATCCCAAAAGCTCAACGGGGCGGCTTGATATCTTCACACGCCTCATCACAGATCATTGCGAAGCCTTTGATCAGGTTGAAGCGGGATACAAAGGCCCGTTATTCGCGGAGATTTCGCCGCGCTCTTTCAGCGTGCGCTTGCGCAAGGGATCGCGCCTGAACCAGATCCGCTTCCGCCGCCGCCACTCCGCGCAATTGCGCCTGACCGATTTTACGCTCTCGGACAAGGCGCTGCGCGAGTGGCATGAAAGCCGCTGCAAGCTTGTGGAAGGCGAGCCGCATATTCGCAATGGGCTCAATCTACGTGTTGCGCTGAGCCGGGAAATGCTGGGACCGCAGGTTGGCTATCGCGCCCAGAAACACACCGATGTGATCGACGTCGACAGGGTCGGCGCTTATGAAATCCGTGATTTCTGGGAGCCAATCCACGCCCGCGATGATCGCAGGTTGATCCTCGATCCCGATGAGTTCTATATTCTGGCTTCGCACGAGAAATTGCAGATACCGCCTGAACTGGCGGCAGAAATGGTGCCCATTGATCCTTCGATGGGCGAATTTCGAGTGCATTATGCCGGTTTCTTCGATCCAGGGTTCGGCCATACGCCGGGTGGCGAACCCGGCAGCCGCGGTGTGCTGGAAGTGCGCAGCCACGAAGTACCGTTCGTGCTGGAAGACGGGCAGATTATCGGCCGGCTTGTTTATGAAGAAATGGCCGACCAGCCGGAAATGCTTTACGGCGCAACGGCGGTTTCAAACTATCAGGGCCAGAGCCTGAAGTTATCAAAGCATTTCAAAATGTGAGACCGACAATAAAAAACACCGGCCGAGAAGCCGGTGTTTTTTTATTTCAAAGCCATAAAACTCAGCTCGCCATACGTGTCTGCTGCACCAGTTGGGCGCGGCGTTCGCGATCACGTTCACGCCGGCGATCCTGTACGGGTTGATAGGCCATGCGCGCATGATAGGGGCAATAAGTGACGCCGACATCGGATTTGCCGCCGCAATAACGGAATTCCGACGTTGAAGGATCGCCGAGTGGCCAGCGGCACATGGTCTCTTTCAATTCCATGATGGTGACCGGATCACACATGGGAACAACAACGTCTTCCACCAGTTTGGGCGCCGGTGCGGGACGGTAGTTAAATGCAAGCGCATTGTTACCGCTCACGCCGCCATCCGCGGGCCTGCGCGGCACGTTGGGGTGGGGTGCGCGCGGCTGCTGAACACGGGGACGCGAAGGCGCGCTCGATGCCGTTTTAACACGGCCTGACAGCCCCAGCCGATGCACCTTGCCGATCACAGCATTACGCGTGATGCCATTGCCGAGTTCACCGGCGATCTGGCTGGCGCTATGGCCATCCATCCACATTTTGCGCAATTGTTCGACGCGCTCGTCATTCCAGGACATCCAGTTTCTCCTCCGGGTCCGTTTCGAGAATCCTTCATGCGCCGCCGCCTGCCATGAAAGGCGCCGGTGATACGCAAGGAAACTCGCTGCTGAGGTCCGCCGCACGAAATGTCGTAGCCGACGGATGAATACCTACACTAGCAGTTGAATCTGGCGCAAGAGTCAGACGGCCTTCTTACGCGTTTTCAACAGGCCATTCCTGTGGAGAAAGCCCTAAAATGCGGCATAAATGCGCCGGTACGAATAACAGGCGGAAAACGCTTGGTTAAAAAAAGATGAATCAAACCGGGCTATTGCGCGATCTGAATGTTTTGTTCGCGAATAAGCTTGGACCATTTTGCGAAGTCCGCCGCGACCAATTGACTCACTTGAGCCGAGCTCATGCCCTCGACTTCCATGCCCAGTTCACCGAGGCGTTTACGCAATCCTTGCGTCTTTGCGGCAGCAACGACATCGGCCTCCAGCTTTCGCAAAATATCTTGCGGTACTTTGGCCGGTGCAAAAACACCAATCCATGACGAAGTTTCGTACCCTTTAACGCCGCTTTCATCGACAGTGGGCCAGTCCGGATACATGGACAGCCGCTTCATTGTCGTTGCCGCCAGCGTGCGAACCTGCGGCGATTGTATAGCCGCTGCGGCTGAAGCCACATCAGCAATCACGACCTGAATGTTGCCGGCCATCAACTCATTCACGGCCAGAGCGGCGCCTCGAAACGGCACATTGACGATCTGAACGCCCGCCATCGATTTGAACAACTCGAATGACAATAGGGAAGCCGGGCCACCGGAGCCATGGTTCAGTTTTCCCGGTGAGGCTTTAGCATAGGCGACAAGCTCTGCGATACTTTTCACCGGGAGACTTGCATGCACATAGACGGCAAGCGGAAGGCTTGCCACAACGCTCACCGGCGCAAAGTCGCGCGACGGATCGTAGCTCAGGTTATTTGTATAGGCGGGCGCCATCGCGACAACGCCATCATGTGCAACAAGAAGTGTATAGCCATCAGGCGTAGCGCGCGCGACAGCTGTCGCACCGATGGCCATGCCAGCACCCGGGCGATTTTCGATAATCGCCTGTCTGCCCCAGATAATTGAAAGTTCGTAAGCAACACTTCGTCCGACAAGGTCAATCGCTCCGCCAGCCGCCGTGGGAACGATGAGTTTGACCGGGCGATCGGGAAATGTCTGTGCCGAGACGGGGCAGGCAGCTGCCAAAGCAAGCGCCATCGCAGCAAATCGCAAAGATGTGATCATCCGGAAATCCTCACCTGGTTATCTTATGGGATGCTGCGCAATTGCGCCTTCAACTTTTCGCCTGCAATGGCGGCCGCTTACGGATGGGGTCGGAACCGTCCCAGCCGACGGAGGCTTGCTGAAAGCGCGTGAACATCGCCTCGGTCCCTGGCGACATGTTGATCACTTCCGAATAGGCCGAAAGCACATCCATTGTATCGAAATAGGCAACCTTGTTGCCGCCGGAGACTTCCGCTTCATAGACGAGTTCGAAACCGGCCTTGGCGTAATGAGTGCAGCGAGCTGCATAATCTGGCGCACCGACGCCAAAATGATGCAGGCCATAGCCACGTTTTTTCACCACATCCATATAGACCGACGGCACATCGTTGAGCTGTTGGATCAATTCGTATTGCATGGAGCCGGAATAGCCCATGGCGATGGACAATTCGACGTCTGTTGGTTTTCCGCGATAGACCTGCCAGGGAAACACGCCGCCTTCGCGCCAGAACCAGGGTCCGACATTCAGATGTTTTGTGAAGACATCCATGGCCGCGCGGATATCTTCCACGATGTAGGCGGTCTGGATGATGCCGTCGCCGGGCTGACCGAAATTCATGATTGGCATGGGGTCTCCTCCTATTTTCCCCGACTATGCAATGCCTGGCCTCTCGACGAAAGCCCCGCAATCAGCCAAAATGCTTCCATGTACAAATCAGTCACCAACGATATCCGTGTCGTCGTCGAGCCCGAATTTATGGGTGAACGCTCCCAGCCCGAGCGTGGCCAGTATTTCTGGGCCTACCGGATCGAAATCACCAATCTTGGCCGCAAGACAGCGCAGCTGACCCATCGCCACTGGCGTATCACAGACGCCAATGGGAGACTCGAGGAAGTGCGCGGCGCCGGCGTTGTTGGCGAACAGCCCACACTCGCGCCAGGAGAGAGTTTTAACTACACGTCAGGTTGCCCTTTGACGACGCCTTCGGGGATCATGGCAGGCAGCTACAGGTTCGTGGACGAAGCTGGCGAGCCCTTTGATGTTGCTGTTCCAGCTTTTTCGCTCGATAGTCCCCACGCGAAACGTGTGCTCAACTAGCATGCGCCCATGGCGTTGCGATCTGACCTTCCCGATGCAAACAGGCTGCTAAACCCATGGTGCAGGCCGCGGACAACAGGTTGAACGAGATCATCGAATTGCTCGCGCAGCTCGTAGCCTTCGATACCGAAAGCTCGAAATCGAACTGGCCGATCATCCGCTTCATAGAAAATTATTTGCGCGCAAGAGATGTGCCCTACGTCATTGTCCCTAATGCGGACGGCGACAAGGCCGCCATCTTCGCCACCGTCGGACCAATGATCGATGGGGGCATCATCCTCTCCGGCCACACTGATGTGGTGCCTGTAGAAGGCCAGACCTGGTCATCCAACCCCTTCGTATTGCGCCGTGAGGGGACGCGCCTCTATGGCCGCGGCTCGACCGACATGAAAGGCTTTGATGCTGTCGCGCTTTCGATGATCGACGAATTCAAGGCCGCCCAACTGCAAAGGCCTGTCCATGTTCTTCTCAGCTATGATGAGGAGACGACATGTCTGGGGCCTGTCGATACAATCAAGCGCTTCGGCAAAGACCTGCCGATGCCGCGAGCGGCGATTGTCGGCGAACCCACACAGATGCATGTTGCAGACGCGCATAAAGCTGTGGCGACCTACCGCACTACAGTGCACGGCCACGAAGCCCATTCATCAAAGCCTCATCTAGGCGCCAACGCTATCGAGGGCGCAGCCGCGCTGGTCAATGAACTCTATGCGTTAGCACAGGAGCTTGCCGCAGCGCCCGATCCCGCTGGACGTTTCGACCCACCTTTCTCCACAATCAGCGTTGGGGTCATACACGGCGGTACTGCGCGCAATATTCTGGCCAAGGAATGCAGCTTTCAGTGGGAGTTCCGGCCTTTGCCGGGCGTCGCCATCGATTGGGCGCGCAAGCGGCTTGATGCGTTCGCAGCTTCTACACTGCTCCCAAGGCTGCAACGCTACGCCCCGGACGCGCGGATCGAAACCTTGACCGAAATCGAAGTGCCGGGCCTCGCCCCTGAACCGGGATCGGACGCCGAAACCTTGGCGTTGAAACTCACCCGTTCCAATCGCACGATTGCCGTTTCCTATGCGACTGAAGGTGGGCGTTTTCAGGCTGGCAAAGTGGCGACGATCATTTGTGGTCCCGGTTCGATCGATCAAGCACATCAACCTGATGAATTTATAGAGATTGCGGAGCTGGAAGCCTGTATTGCCTTCATGCGGCGGCTCGGTGCGGATTTGGGCCAATAGAAGAAAATTGACCCGTGTGGGCGCGAGAAAATTGTTGTATGATGGTGTTGTCGAGTAGTTCTTACGAAGCGCAGGCATGACGCACCGGGTTGAAACAGAGGAAGATCAGGACACAGGGCGGGCCTCACGGCTGGCGCTCGGGATGATCTTTGGCGGCATCGCCATGATGTTTATGGCGGGCGGTTTCATGTGGTGGCGGTTCGGGCCATCGATGTTCATGAATTTACTGACTGCCGCAGCCAATTGCTTTTGATCCCTCCGGTTTCCGAAAGCGCGGCAAGCTGACGCGACATCGCGCTCCGATCCCGTGCTAAAAGCTCTGGCCTGAACCGCAGCCCCGTGAGCGCCATGACCCCCGCCCAACGCCGAATGATCGTTCCCGCCATCAGCCTCTCTCTGGGCGTGCTGCTGCTTGCTGTCACAGCCTGGATCACGCTGCGCGATCCCGGCGGATCACGGCAGGGACTGTCGGCGATAGGCGGGCCGTTCGAACTGACCTCCCAGGAAGGTACGCCGATCAGCGATCGAGATTTGCGCGGCAAGCCGTTTTTGGTCTTCTTCGGCTTCACCAATTGCCCGGATGTATGCCCGACTGCGCTGCGCGAGATCTCGGATATTTTTGCTGCGCTGGGCGAAGACAAGAAAATTTCGGCGCTCTTCATTACAGTCGATCCCGAGCGCGATACAGCCGCCTCGCTGAAGGATTATGTTTCCAATTTCGATAAACGCATCACTGGCGTAACAGGCGAGCGTCCTGCCATAGATTCTGTGATGAAATCCTACCGAGTTTACGCCAGAAAAATCCCCGGCGACGCTGGCAGCTACAGCATGGACCATTCGACAATCATCTACTTGATGGACAAGCAGGGCCGCTTCGTGAATGCATTCAACATCAACCGCACACCGAAAGAAGCAGCCGCCGAGTTGCAACGGTATCTTTGATACAATTCCAAGCTCCGCGGCAATAGAACTTCTTGAATCCTGCGGATCAGACACTGGGGCGCGTGTCTATCAATAACCAGATTGCAACTCCCAGCAGCACAAGGGCAAGTGTACGCCTGACGAATATTTCGCTCCTGCTCCCCGGTGGCAAAACTGACCCAAAGGCTGCGGCAGCAACGGCTATTGCAACGTGAATTGACGTAGCAATAAAAACATAAATCGCCACCAATGAGAGGTTGCTCGAAACTGTACTTTCGGCACCTGCATCCAGAAATCTTGGTAGCACGACGAGATAGAACATTCCAGCCTTGGGGTTGAGAACGTTGATGAGAAATCCTTGCCGCGCGAGCGTGATTTCTCCGGGTGGCAAAGTTAAAACGCCCTTCATGGCCGCATCTGCGGGTGCTGCGCTTCGCCAGGCATCGACGGCGAGCCAAAGCAGATAAACAAATCCAAGCCACCGCAGCACTTCGAATATAATTGGCGCAGCCGTTACAAGCGCAGCCAAACCGGCGGCTGCCGCAATGCCATAAAAAGCCAGCCCCGCGCCAATACCCGCAACAGCGTAAAGCCCGGCGCGGCGGCCCTGTGCGGCGGAGAGCGCTGCGAGCCAAGCCATATTCGGGCCCGGCATGAGTTCGATGGCCAAGGCTGCGATCGTGAATTCGATCAATTTCATAACCCATCAAAGCTCAAATATGAAACGGGTGCGACGATGCAGATCAAATTGCACTTACCGGGGAAGCGCCAACAAGTCCCCGGAGCTTTGCATATTCAATAAAAGCCGATGGGAAAATACTTCAGATAAAGGTCCGAGTAGACACCGCGTTCGGCCAGCCGCACCAGCGCATAGTTGAGCACCTGCCGCAGTTGCAGATTTTTCTTGTTCACGGCGATGCCCGCCCCTTCGCCGAAAAACGCGCTTTCGGTGAAAGGCCCGTCGCGAAACTCGCAACAACCACCGGAATTTGCGCCATTGAGCCAGATTGCCAGAGAGATGCCGTCGGCAAATACAATGTTGACATCGTTGCTTTTCAAGGCTGCCAAAAGCGCCGCAATATTCGGGTAGGCTTTGGGTTTCACGCTGGCAAAGTATTTTGTGAGATAGGCTTCATGCGCCGAACTTGCGACCACGCCAACTGTTCGGCCCGCCAATGTTGAGGGGCGCATCTGTGCAGGCGCGGAACTGCGCGTGGCGGCGAAGCGTGCCGGTGTCCGGTAATAGGGCGCTGTGAAATCGACAGCCAAGCGCGCCTGCGGCGTGATCGCGATGGACGCAAGAGCTGCGTCGGCGTCACCTTTTTCAATAGATGCTGTGATGGTGTCGAACCTACGCGCCTGAATGGTGCAGGAAATCGCCAGTTCGTCGCAAATTGCGCGCGCCAGATCTACATTGAAACCCGTCAGCGCGCCGTCTGGGGTCTGGAAGCCAAATGGTGGATAATTATCGTCCGTTATGAAACGGATAATACGCAAAAACGTTGTGTCAGGCTTTTCGATGCGGCGTTGGAGATCCCAAAAGGCAGGCACGCCATCGGCGCGCGACCAGTCCTGTTGTGCTGGCGCGGGTGCGGGAAGCAGCAAGATGGCGGCAAGGCCCATCACCACAGTGGGCCGAGCCATCGCCGACAAGCCCGCGCAAATTTTACCTGTAGCCAGGCCGAAAATTCCTGTGCTAGGTTTCAGCTGTTTAGTCATTGCCAGTCACTGTGCCATTGCGTCGGAGTTATTGCGTGTCTTTAGTCGATTACCCCATTGATCACAAACCTTCTGGCAGAGCGCGCGGTGCTCCCTCAAATCCGGGCCCGTTGATTGAGCGCAGGGATGCTGCCAGATCGCCAACACAACTGCATCCCGCCCTATCGTTTCTCTCGTCCTATGGTGTGTCGCCGAATGTCCTGATGCAGGCGTCTGCCGAAGCGGCGCGCGCAGACGTTCGCCCGGAAAGGGCGCTTATTGCAAACGGGCTGGTGGCGGAAGACGATTACTATCGCGCCCTCGCGAGGCATCTGGGCCTGCACTTTTTTGAAGATGATGTTGCGTTGGGAGACGATACACGGTTTCCCCAGGCGATCGCAGCGGGCGTTGCCCCCCTTTGCAGACCCTTCTGCCAAAGAAGCCTGGCTGCTCGCGCCGGAAGGACGCCGGATTGACGAACTTCTGACGCTGCACAGGCGGGGCGCGCTGCCGCGTGATCGCTTCGCCATCACCACGCCGGCACATCTTGCGCGGCTGGTGTTCGACGCGCGCCGCGATGAAATCACAACTGGCGCAAACGCCGGTCTTTCGCGCCTGCATGGCAGCCAGTTTTCAGCTTGCACCCTAAATGTGCGCCGGATATTGGCGGGCCTTGTTTGCGGGCTTTCCGTGTTCCTATTGTTATTTGCGGTAGGCGGTGTGGTCTGGCTGCTCGCTTCAACACTCGTGAGCCTTTTCCTCGCTGCAGCTATCGTGGTGCGATTGTTTGCGGCCGCCGCCAGTTGTGATGAATTGCCTGCCATCGCCAAGCGGGTCATGAGTGAGGCGGAGCTGCCTGTCTTTACAATCATCGTCGCGCTTTACCGCGAGGCACAGGTTGCCGCCTCATTGACCGCGGCCCTGCGGCGGATCGATTATCCCGCCAGCAAGCTCGATATCATCATGGTCGTAGAGGCTGACGACCATGAAACCCGGCGCGCCCTGGAAGCACTCAAACTGCCTGGATATTTCCGCATTATCTCAGCGCCGGACGGGCAGCCACGCACCAAACCGCGGGCGCTGAACATCGGCCTCGCGCTGGCCCGGGGCAACCTGACTTGCGTATTCGATGCCGAGGATATTCCCGAACCCGGTCAATTGCGCGAAGCCGCAGGGCAGTTTGCAGCCTTACCGGCCCGTGTCGCCTGCCTGCAGGGACGTCTCGCCATAGACAATTTCGGCGATGGCTGGCTCGCGCGCTGTTTTGCCCTGGAATATGCTGCGTTGTTCGATGTGGTGAACCCTGGCCTGGCTTCGCTGGGCGCGCCGATTCCACTCGGGGGAACGTCAAATCATTTCCGCACGGACATCTTGCGCGCAACAGGCGGGTGGGACGCCTGGAATGTGACGGAGGATATTGACCTTGGTTTGAGGCTGGCCCGGTTCGGGTATTCCACCGGCGTGCTGGACGCCTCGACATTCGAAGAGGCGCCTGTGACGCTGCGCGGCTGGATGAACCAGCGGCGGCGGTGGTTCAAAGGCTGGATACAAACATTGTTCGTTCATACCCGCGAGCCCCGCGCTGAGTTGACGGGAATGGGGCGTGTGAAAGCGCTTGTCACGGCGCTGCATGTGGGCGGCACTCTGGCCGGGGCGATGCTGGGGCCCATCTTTGCCCTGTTATTTGTACACGATGCGATCTTTGGCGATATGCTCACACCCGAAACGCCGATGCAGCTGGTGGCAAGCACGTGCTGGTGTTTCGTCGGCCTGACGGGCGTGTTCTCGGCTTTCTGGCCGGCTTGGCTTGGGCTGCGGCGGCGCAAACTGATGTTTATTGCCGGAGCGATGGTGCTGCTGTTTCCCTATTGGTTGCTGACGACCATCGCCGCCTGGTGGGCGCTGCTGGACTTCTTCCGCAATCCCTACAACTGGCTGAAGACTGAACACGGGCTGGCGAAAAGCCGCGTCACCGCGCGAACTGAAACAACGAGGCCAATGTCCTGCTTAAATGGGTTGCGCGATTTGGTTTGCGGTAAGCGATCTCTGCGGTAAAAGAGGCAAAGCGCGCCAACGCCGCTCAACCAGCCAGGGAATTTGCTATGTCATCCGCCGCCCCGACGGCTCAAGCCTCTGTTTCCACCAGCAGCGCCGAACTCGCCGCGCTGGCCGCCGCCTCGCCTGTCTGGGCGTTCGAAGAGGCACGCAAACTTGTGGAGCGGGTGAAACGGACCGGCCAGACCCAGGTGCTGTTTGAAACGGGCTATGGCCCCTCCGGCCTGCCACATATCGGCACGTTTGGCGAAGTCGCGCGCACGACCATGGTGCGCCATGCCTTCGAGACCTTGACCGAAGGGCGTATCAAGACACGGCTGCTCGCCTTCTCCGATGATATGGATGGTTTGCGCAAGGTGCCTGACAATGTGCCCAATCAGGACATGCTGCAGCAGCATCTGGGCAAACCGCTGACGCAGGTGCCTGACCCATTCAACAAGTTCGAGAGTTTTGCGCATCATAATAACGCGATGCTGCGTGCGTTTCTTGACCAGTTCGGTTTCGATTACGAGTTCGCGTCTTCGACTGACTATTATACATCCGGCCGCTTTGATGCGGCGCTGCTGCACATGTTGCGCAAATTCGACAAGGTGCAGGCAATCATGCTGCCGTCCTTGCGTGAAGAGCGCGCGGCGACCTATTCACCGTTTCTGCCCATTCACCCCAAAACCGGCCATGTGATGCAGGTGGCCGTGGATGCGATGAACCCGGATGCGGGAACGATCACATGGCGTGATCCGCAAACCGGCGAAGCGTTCGAGACGCTGGTCACATCTGGCCATTGCAAACTGCAATGGAAGCCTGACTGGGCCATGCGCTGGTATGCGCTCGATGTCGACTATGAAATGGCAGGCAAGGATCTCATCGATTCCGTCAAGCTTTCAAGCGAAATTGTGCGCGGCCTTGGCAAGCAACCTCCAGAAGGCTTTAACTACGAGCTGTTTCTCGATGACAAAGGCGCGAAGATTTCAAAGTCGAAGGGCAATGGCCTGACAATTGACGAATGGCTCACTTATGCCGCGCCGGAAACGCTGGCTCTATTCATGTTTCAGAAACCGCGCGAGGCCAAGCGACTTTATTTCGATGTTATCCCGCGTGCGGTGGACGAATATCTGCAATTTCTTTCCGGCTATGAAAAGCAGGACTCGAAGGCGCGGATTAGCAATCCGGTCTGGCATATTCATGCGGGCAATCCGCCGCATCCCGAAGTGCTGCATCAGGGCGGCGATGCGCCTGCGGCGACAGTCAATTTCGCCATGCTGCTGAATCTCGTCGCAGTCGCCAACAGCGAAGATCCACAGGTTGTATGGGCATTTTTGCGCCGCTATGCGCCCGGCGTGTCCGCCGCAACCCATCCGCGCCTTGATGCGCTGGTGAAATACGCGATCAATTATTTCCGTGATTTTGTGCGGCCAGCCAAAACCTATCGTCTCGCTGATGATGTAGAAGGTGAAGTACTGCAGAAGCTGGATGCCGCATTGGCTGCGCTGCCTGCCGGCGCGACCGCCGAAGATATTCAGTTTGAAATCTACAATGTCGCGCGCCCAACGCCGCGTTATCAGGATTTGAAAGCCAAGGGCGCCACGCCTGAAAGGCCCGGTGTATCAAACGATTTCTTCAACATGCTCTATCAGGTGCTGCTCGGCGAAAACCGCGGCCCGCGCTTCGGCTCCTTCGCTGCGCTCTATGGTATTGCCGAGACCCGCGCGCTGATCGCCAAGGCGCTCTCAGGCGATCTCAAGGCAGAACATGAGGCGTTTCTGGAATCGCGCAAGAAGCCGGCCTGAAGTGTTGCTCATCACGTATGACCTCATTGCACTCGCTTGTATGGCCCCAGTTCCTTGATGGCGCGATCAATAAACGTGCGGTCCACAATCTTGTTCAGATCAATCTCGCCTTTCACCATGCCTTTGGCTTTGAAGAAATCAAGATCTTCCTGAAGTGTTTCAAAATTGACGTGACCATCGGGCTCCATGGCCGTGGGGATCATCTCGCGAATGACGGCCTTGTCTTTCAGCGATGAATAACGCGCGATGATGTCTATCACGTCTTCCGCGTTGGGACCTGCGAGTTTCGCATCCTTGATCGCATCGACGTAGTAACGCACGCCGCGAACATAGGCTTTCATCATTCGATGGGCGATGTCCGCGCGTTCGGTCGCGAATTTTTCGCTAAAGGTGACGATGCCAACCATCTGGTTGTCGCGGAAAGATGCGATGGGCGTCAGCTCCGTTACAAGGCCTTTGTTGATGGCTTGCGAACGGAAATGTTCCGGCATGATGCTGGCGTCAATGGCCTTGTTTTCATACGCGGCCATCTGCGCGGGAAAACCGAGGAACACAGTTTTGGCGTCATCAAATGTTTTGCCTGCCACGCGCATCGCGCGGTCGAGCGTAGAGGAATCCACGCCGCCGGGCGCAGTCAGTGCGACGGTCCGCCCCACCAGATCGGCCAGCGATTTCACCGCGCCGGAATCCATCAAATCCTTGCGCACGACAAAACCCTGGAAGGACATGCCCCGGACATTGCGGCCCTTGTCCGCGACGATGCGCAATTTGATGCCGCGCTCGGCGGCATTGTAAAATCCAGCCGAGATCGCGCCTGTGCCCACATCGATATCGCCCGAGGCCATCGGCCCTATCATCCGCGCGCCCGAATCCATGCGGATGAATTCAATCTCGACGCCTGCGTCTTTAAACCAGCCTTTTGCATCGGCTGTGTAGAAGCCTATGTCCGAAGAGGCTGCGATGATCGCGATTTTGACCTTGTCCTGGGCGAGTGCTGCGAAAGGGCACAGGGCGAAAGCCGCCGCAACGAAACTCGCAATAGCGCGGAAAATCATTATGCCTCTCCATGGCTGCATTTTCGGCGCCGGTAGCGAATGATTGGCGTTCCCCAAATGCTGAAGCAACCCCATTGTCGAAAATTTGGGTCTGTGCCGCAACCCCGTGCTTAAGGATGGTTTGTCGCATGCGCGGCGCGATAAGCCGGGCGGAGCGTGGTCAACGCCAGATAATCCATGCAAATTTTCGGCAGCTGTATTTCATCGGAAATGGCATTAGTGAGACAGGTCGTCAAAAGAATATCCGCCGATGAAAATTTTTCACCCATCAGATAGGGCTCGCCTGCCGTAAGGCGCTCCGTGACAGTAACAAGTTGTTTTGAAAAATAAGACTTGGCAGCCTCAACAGCGACCGGTGCCTCGCCATAGATGTGCTTCAATCCGACATGCCGCCGGACCATGTACAAACTAGCTGCGTCAAGTTCGGTCATAATATAAAAACACCACTCCAGCCAACGGGCGCGTTCGGCTATGCCTGCAGGAAAAAGCGCGTTGCCTTCGGTGGCGTAGCGATCCGACAAATAGGCAACGATGGCGGCGCTTTCCGTAATAATGAAATCCCCATCCTGCAAAACTGGAATCTTGCGCCGGACATTCAACGCCGCGAAATCGCTGGTTTGCGTTTCTGGCGAGCGCGTTCGAACCGCGCGTGTCTCGTATGGAATGGCAAGCTCACAAAGGGCCCAGTGCGGCCTCATGGTGCGGGGCGTTCCAATCCCCCAGAGAACCCGCTGGCCGTCGAGAAGACTGTCCATTTAGTAGCGCTCCGGGGGCCGAAGACGATCTACGCCGCGACACGAAAAGAGCGGCTAGAGCCGCGTACAGCATACACAAAGGGTGGAAATAGAAAAGAACCAAATTCCGGTCCGCCGCAGGCAATATCTGGGACAAGCGCAAAAATACGGCCGACCCGCGAATATCAAGAACTCGGAGGGCGTGAATAATTATGTCGCCAGTCCCGCCCGTTTCACGTCAGACTGATCGTCACCTCGTCAAACAGGTCTTCGATCTTATACAGCTTCTTGACGATCTTCTGCTCATAGGCATAGCGTGCGATCAGTTCGATCGACTTGCGGCAATTCTCGACACCAAAGGGTAGTTGATCGATCTCACCGGCTTTGGGCAGGCCCGCACGCGCCTTGCTATCTTTCAGCACGCGAAAGATTTCCTTCACGACATCCGGGCGCTCCTTCGGCAGCGCGCTATGCACGGCGAAGAAATGATTGACGTGGCCGCAGCCGTATTTCTCGCCCCATTTGCGCCCGGTCTCATCGGGATTGCCGATGACCGTCGCCATTTCGGGATTGGCGAGCAGATCGGCGGCGGGGATGACCGCGTCGGCCTCCCCGGCCAGCGCCAGTTCGTTGAGCGACTTGCTGCCCGGCGGCGCGCGATCCACAAGGTCTGGCGGATCTGTATATTCAGCAAGATGCGGATCGTCCCAGCACAGCCATTTCAGTTTTGAGAGATCGACGCCATATTCATCCTGTAAAATGCCGCGCACCCAGACACCCGTTGTTTGCGTATAGGAACGCACGGCGACTTTCTTGCCTTCGAGTGTTTTGGGGTCCATCGGCGCGCGTTCCTTGCGGCACACGAAGAACTGATGCTGGTAGCGGCCAACCATCACGGCAGGTAGCAGCACCAGCGGCTTTCCGAAATCCAGCGCCTGCATATAGGTGACGATGGCGAGCTCACCCGCATCGAACTTGCCCTCACGCACCATGGGCTTGAAACCCTGGTTGGCGGTCTCCGGCCCGCAGAAATCGAAATTGACCAGCGGCGATGAGACTTCGCCTGCTTTGACAGCTTTCGCTGTCGGCGAAGCGGCGAGGTTGGTGCGGAGAGTAACGGGGCCGGTGGCGGGGAAGTGGGGCATGATGTTCCGGAAAGTGTTATCCCGGAAAACGCGCAGCGTTTGTCCGGGATAGTTTAATTCTAGGATTGCAAGCGATCCCGGATCGGCTTCGCCGTCCGGGATGCCACGAACTGAGATTACCGCCCAGCGAGTTCACGGCCCTTGTTGAGACCGACGAATGTGCGCTCGGCTGCCGGCATCAGGAAACGATAGCCTTCGCTGAGGACCCGCTCGACGTTCTTGGCGTCGACATGGGGATGGCCGACGACCACGTTATTCTCCTTGGCGATCTTCACAATGTCGGCCATGTGCTTCAGCACGACCTCGTGCTCGTACTGGCGGGGATACCCGAGCTCCTGGGAGAGATCGCCTTCGCCGATCAGGATCGCGCTGATGCCCTTCACCTTGGTGAGAATTTCCTCAAGATTGTGCAGGCCCTCGAGGTCCTCGATCATGAGCATGCAGAAGATTTCTCCCTCGGGATTGAGCGGCCAGACGTCAGCCTTCTTGTAATATTCCTGCTGGCTCATGCCCCAATAGCGCACGGCGCTGGTGGGTCCATCGCCACGCTGGCCGAAGGGCTCGTGCAGCTTGTGGTCTTTCATGGTGGGATAACGGCAGCACGAGACGGCATTGTAAGCCTGCTCGGCGGTGCTGACATGCGGCCAGACAATGCCGTAAGCACCGAGATCCAGCGCCTGCTTGGAGAAATGCTGGTTCATTTCCGCTCCGTTCGGGGGAATGCGAACGATCGGAGCAATCGAGGGCGCAATCGAACCCGACTTGGCGATTTCGCCGCGGTTCATCAGATATTGCAAAGCATGGCGAACGTTCATGCCGTCCCACACGTTGTGTTCGGTCTCGAACACCACGCCATCATATTTCGTGCCCTGCAGGCCGATAGCGGCGTCGGGCGTGGCGGGGGAGAAGGTCGCGAAGGCGGGCTTGCCCGATTCAAGTGCGCGGATGACCGCATTAAGTCTCTCAGCCATGGTTTCCTCTCGAGTTTATATTGGAAAATGTCATCCCGGACATCGCGCAGCGATGATCCGGGATTAATGTTTTTTGTGTCATCCCGTAAACCGCACAGCGATTCCCCGGGATCGTTGCGTTATATGTTGTGGGCGATCCCGGATCGCCTTTGGCGCCCGGGATGCCGACGCTTTTTCTCAGATCAATCCACGCTTCTTGAGCACAGCGTCGAGCGGGCCATAGACCTTGCGCGCGTTCAGCTCAAAAATCTTCTTCTTGTCTTCGGCGGACAGCGGCAGCGCATCCACATAGCGTTTGGTGTCGTCGTAGTTATGGCCCGTTTCCGGATCGATACCCTGGACGGCGCCGATCATTTCCGAGGCAAACAAAATATTGTCCACGGGGATAACCTTGGCAAGCAGGTCGATACCGGGCTGATGATAGACGCAGGTGTCGAAGTAGACGTTGTTCATCAGGTGGTCCTTGAGCAGACGATTTTGCATCTGCGCCAGGCCGCGATAACGGCCCCAGTGGAACGGAACAGCGCCGCCGCCATGAGGAATGATAAACTTCAGAGTCGGGAAATCCTTGAAAAGATTACCTTGGATGAATTGCATGAACGCGGTCGTGTCGCCATTAATATAATGGGCGCCGGTGGCGTGGAAGCAGGGATTGCAGGAAGAGGAAACGTGGATCATGCCGGGCACGTTCAGCTCGACCATCTTTTCCCACAGCGGGTACCAGTAGCGATCATATAGCGGCGGGTCCTGCCAATAGCCGCCTGACGGATCGGGATTCACGTTGCAGCCAACGAAATCGAGTTGTTTGACGCAGCGCTCCAATTCTTTGGCGCAATTTGCGGGGCTGACGCCCGGTGATTGCGGCAGCTGGGCAACGCCGATGAAATTCTTCGGGAACAATTCGCCAACACGATAGATCAGGTCGTTACAAACTGTCGCCCAATCTTCGGAGGTCTTTTGCGTACCTACATGGTGCGCCATGCCTGCGGCCTGAGGGGAAAAGATCGTCAGGTCGCTCCCGCGATCCTGCTGCATCTTGAGCTGTTTGCCCTGAATGGTTTCACGCAGCTCATCATCGGAAATAACAGGCGCTGGACCGGGCAGTGTCCGGTTGCCGTCGGCGAGGCCGGCGAGCTGGCGGTCGCGCCAAGCCTGAAGCTTTTGCGGCGCGGTAGTGTAATGGCCGTGACAGTCGATGATCATCTTGGGCAACCTCTCTAGCAACGTGTTGTTGGTTCGTCATATCTGCCCAGCTGGGTTTGGTCTCCCGGCCGCGCCTGGACAGCTAAGCGCCAGCCGCACAATGGCCGGACCGCGCGGAAAATGCAACGGTTTGGGTAAGTCCAGCTTGGGAAATGGCTAACATCCCGGACAGCTATTCTGCCGCGTTCGCCATGCTGCTGCCTTTGGGATAAAAAGTCGCAAAACCCAGCCCGGTACCCGTCAGCGCTTCAGTGCGATAGCCCGGGTTGTAGGACACCCAGTCCATTTCGAAATCCGGGCAGGCGCCGGCCAGCACGAGCCAATTGCGGATTTCCGATGAACCAGCCTGCAGGCGCTTCACATCAAGATTGCCCAGAAAATCCAGGTCCATCTTGCGCATGGCCTCGATCACAGCGTCGTCAAGGTCCTCTTCGGCCTGGAAATGGCTGAGGCCGCCCGACGCCATGAATCCAACACGCAGGTTTTCCGGCCATGTCTTCACCAAAGCGCCGATGGCCTTGCCGAGGTCGATACAGCGCTGCGGTGTTGGCTGGTTCGGCGGGAAATAGGTGTTCAGGAAAATGGGGACAATGGGAAATGTCTTGTTCTGGATATAGAAGCGGTGAATGTAGGAATAGGCGTGGCCGATATGTTGATCATCGCGCATACCGCCAAGCGAGGCTATGTCAAAGCCCTTGTTGCATAGGCCGGTGATGAGGTGTTCGGCCAGCTTCGTATGCACCGGATAATCGACAGGGGCGCCATCCTCAAAACGCTTGTTTTGCGCGATCTTGTACCAGGCATCGGGCGGTAGCTGCTTCTTGACTGGATTGCGAACGGTTTTGCCATGAAAGATGCCAATGGCCGGCTGCATGTTCTTGCTGAACAGTTCATTCTGATCATCGCCACAGATGATCATGACATCCAGATTGGCAGCCTGCACTGCGACACGCATTTTTTCGATGGCGGCCTGAACAGAGTGGAAGCGTTTAGCAATGGCTTCATCGGTCACGAGTTCCGGCGCATTGGGCGGAGCCAACTTCAGCAATTGATCATAGGTGACGACATTTCCCTTACGATCAAAGAACGTCCCCTTGGGGTCGAAGGTGCGGAAACCGCGCTGCCAATCCTCAAGTTCGCAGACCAGCATAACGCTGTGCGAGGATCCAAAACCTGCGACGAATTCTGCCATTTGAGCCTCCGATTTAGTCCATCACCCCGGAAAAATGTGAAACATTTTGTCCGGAACCCTTTGCTATAATTCGCGAGTGTCATCCCGGATGCCGAAGGCAATCCGGGATCGTCTTATTTCTGAGCCGCGGGCGATCGCGGATAAATGCTGCGCATTTTCCGGCATAACGCCTGTTGATTCCTACGCATCGCCCCAGACTTCGCGGGCGACTTCGCTTACGAGCCGTAGTTTCGCATGCTCTTCCTCGATTGTCATCGCCATGCCCTCGATGCCAGACGCAAATCCGCATTGCGGCGAGAGGCAGAGCTGATCCAGCGGAACGATTTTCGCCGCTTCCTCGATGCGGCGCTTGATCACATCCTTGGTTTCAAGCTTGCCGCTCTTGGTGGTGATGAGGCCCAGCACGACCGTCTTGCCTTTGGGCAGATGTCGCAGCGGCTCGAAGCCGCCGGCCCGGTCACTGTCATATTCCAGAAAATAGCCGTCGAAATTCATGTCCTGGAACAAGGATTTCGCAACGGGCTCATAGCCGCCCTCGGCCACCCAGGCGCCGGCATAATTGCCGCGGCATAGATGTACGCAAACTGTCATGCCGAGTTTTGGCGCATCCGCAATCGTGTCATTCAGGAGTTTGGCATAGGTCGCCAGCAATTGATCCGGGTCCTCGCCAATACTCTGGGCGTGGGCGCGCAGGGCGGGGTCGCAGAGATAGGCGAGGTTAGTTTCGTCAATTTGCAAATAGCGGCAGCCAGCTGCTGCCAGATCGGCGATTTCCTCTCGATAAACGCGAGCGAGATCAGAATAGAAGGATTCGATTGTAGGATAAGCGGCCTTGTCGATCGCCTCGCGACCGCCACGGAAATGCATGATCGTTGGCGAGGGAATTGTGACTTTCGGCAGCGCCTTGGTCAAGGTTTTCAGATATTTGAAGTCGTCGACAAAAATGCCTTTGGTGCGGGCGAGCTTGCCGGTGACGGCGATCGAGGGGGGCTGCTGCAGCACGACGCCTTCATTGTTGTGAAAGCGAACCGGCACTTTGGACGGCACCATGGCGACGTTTTCAAACGCCACCAGAAAATCCCGCTGCCAGCCGCCGCGATTGTATTCGCCGTCAGTCACCGCACGGAATCCCATGTCTTCCTGCAATTTCACAATGGCGGGAATTTCCTGCTGCTGGATCTTGATCAGTTCCGCCTCAGGCAATTTGCCAGCCTCAAAATCCTTACGGGCCTTGCGCACATTATCGGGGCGGATGAGCGAACCGACCTGATCGGCACGAAAGGGCGGTTTGGGTTTGGCGGCCATAGATATTTCTCCGTAAGTCTTATTTGGTTGAAGATAGGTAAGCTGTTAGCGCGAAAACCTGACTGGGATCAAATCGACAACGCAATGCAAACTCAATGGGGCTATGCCCACATGAGAGGCTCTAGTATTTTTTGTGGCCGTTGAACTTCAAAGAGCCACCGCGTTCGCGTCATATTCAAACAACCAGTCGTAGCGCGTGCGTACTTTGTCGGGCGCCCATTCACGTCCCATGAATTCGACTGCCGCCACCGGATCGGCAAGGGTGCGGTTGTGGAAGCGCTTGCCAGCTTCGTTCGAACCGTTGACAATCTTTGTCGCGCGCTCGACACGAGCGTTCTGATAGCGAACGAGCGCCTCTTCCACATCGGGAATGGTGTCCAAAGCCCTCGCCAGGACGACTGAATCCTCGAGCGCCATGATTGCGCCCTGGGCCAGAAACGGCATGGTGGGATGACAGGCGTCGCCGAGCAATGTTGCGCGACCCTTTGACCAGGTCTGCAAGGGCGAACGGCTAATTAGCGCCCATTTATAGGGCTGGTCTACCTTTGAGATGATTTCGTGGACCAGAGGATTCCAATTTACAAAATCCGCTGCGCATTCTGCATGCGTGCCTTTCTCCTGCCAGGATTCGACCCGCCAGTCGTCGCGTTCACCGAAGCCCACAAAATTCAGCAATTCTCCGCCATGTATGGGATAAGTGATCACGTGGCCACCCGGCCCAACCCAGTTTGTACCGACCATGGCTTGCAATTCGGATGAAAGGTCCGCGCGTTTGGCGAGGCCCCGCCAGGCTATGATGCCCATGAATTCCAGCTGCGAGGGATCGAACATCTGTTGGCGCAGGCGCGAATGCACGCCATCAGCGCCCACCAGTACATCACCTTGGGGACGCCGCCCATCCTCGATGTCCAAGGTCACCCGGCCATTGGTTTCGCTGTAGCCCATCGCCCGCGCACTGGTGTGGATAGCATTGGGCTTGATTGCGAGCACGGCATTCTTCAGCACAGTATGCAGATCACCGCGATGCACAAACCAATAGGGTGCGCCAAATCGCTTGATGGAATCCTCGCCGAGATCGAACAATTTGAACATCTGGCCGCTATTCCAGATGCGCACTTCCTTGCCCGCAGCTTCGCAAATCACGCGGCGCATGGCGTCTTCGAGGCCCAGAGATATCAAGAGGCGGGTGCCGTTGGCGGCGAGCTGCACGCCCGCGCCAAACTCCATCAGCACCGGGGCCTGCTCGTAGACATCAACATCGAACCCGCGGCGCAGCAGGGCGAGCGCCGCCGTGAGCCCGCCGATGCCTGCGCCTGCAATGAGAATATGAGGTTTTGCCGCCATTTTTCCTGCCCTTAAATTTGCAGCTTTATGCGGCACCCGGCAAGCATTGACAAGAACGCCTGCGCGCCGGAAAAGTCAGACCAACAACAATCAGCTCTCAGGAGGAAAAATGCCCAAGTCCACCCGCCGCATTATTGCCGATCATGACGAACACGGCAAAGCCATCATCACCGTGGACGGCCCCGCGCCGAACCAGAAAACCCGCGATACAACGGGCATCACCTCCACGATGCTCTGGGCCACGACCTCATCCCCCGCTGACGCGAGCCGCGGCGGCGATCCCTCGCTGACATTCGCAGGTGTTGCGCCGCCGAAGAATGGCAGCATCTGCCGCATTGTCGAATTCCCCCCGGTCAAGGACGGCGGCAAGGGCGTCGACAATGCCGCTATGCTGAAGGAAATGGGTATTCACCACGATCCCTCGAAACCCGCGCCGCGCAACCCCTTCATGCATCGCACTGCCAGCGTCGATTATGCGATCTGTCTCGAAGGAGAGATCGACATGCTGCTCGATGACACCGAAGTTAAAATGTACGCCGGTGATGTGTTGATCCAGAAGGCCACCAATCACGCCTGGGTCAACAACTCAGACAAGCCCTGCCGTATCTGCTTCGTTCTCATTGGCGCCAATGAACCGGACGAATGGAAGCTGAACCCCAGCGGGCATTAGCTATTTCTCATCCCGGCCTAGCGAAACGCGAGCCGGGATCGTCTGGAAAGGATTGTCTCCAGACTTGCGATCCTGGATAAAATGCTGCGCATTTTATCCAGGGCGATCACGTTTACACATCACGGAGCCACCCATGGATTTCGCCCTCAGCGAAGAGCAACGCCTGTTGCAGGATAGTGTGCGTAAACTTATGCAGCGCCATGCACCGCCTGAGCTCCTGCGCAAGCATGACAAAGAGGGCACATTCCCCTACGAACTTTATGATGCCTGGGTCGAAGCGGGCCTACTGAGCCTGCCGTTTCCCGAAGAATATGGCGGTCTCGGTGGCAATGCGATTGATCTGTCCATCGTCAGCTACGAGATTTCGCGCGTCAGCACTGATCTTGGAATGGCCTATGGCGGCAGCGTCTTCTGCGGTTTGAATGTGCTGCGCAAGGGAACGCCTGAACAGAAAAACTACTGGCTGCCCAAGCTTCTGTCCGGTGAATTGCGGTTCAGCATCAGCATGTCCGAACCCGACGCAGGTTCAGATGTCGGCAACATCAAGACCTTCGCGCGCAAGGAAGGCGATAAATACATCGTCAATGGCCAAAAGCTCTGGCAGACCGGCGCCGGCCTCAAGAACAACATCCTCAATTGTTATGTGCGCACCAATCGCGACGCGCATTATCGTGAAGGCCTGTCGCTGCTGCTCATTGACATCAACACGCCCGGTGTCGAATGCCGCAAGCTCGATATGTTGGGACGCCGCAGCGTCGGCACCTATGAAGTGTTTCTCACTGATGTTGAAGTTCCCGCTGATCGCGTTATCGGCGGTGAAAACAAGGGCTGGGATTGTTTGATGGGTGGTTTGCAGATCGAGCGCGCTGTATCATCCGCCGGCAATTGCGGCGGCGCACAGGCGGTCGTCGATCTGGCAGCAAAATATGCGCAAGAGCGTGTGCAATTCGGCCAGCCCATCGGCTCATTCCAGGCCATCGCCCATATGGTTGCCGACATGGCGACTGAAGTTGACGCGGCAACCATGTTGATGTGGCGCGCGGCCTGGCTGGTGTCCACCCGGCAGGATGCGTTGCGCGAAATTACCATGGCAAAACTATTTTCGTCTGAAACCTATGTAAAAGTTGCAGATATGGGCGTGCAGATCATGGGCGGCTATGGTTTGAACGCCGAATATGATATGCAACGTTATTATCGCGACGCCCGCAGCTCCACGATTGCTGCAGGTACTTCACAAACACAGCGCAATCTCATCGCAGGTCTCATGGGACTGAAGTCGCGGCGCTGAAGAAACAGACCGGGGGAATGCAACATGAAGGCTGCCATCAACGTCAAGGGCGACAGTGGCAACTCGCTGGCTGTGCAAGATGTAGCCGATCCAATTGCGGGGCCGAATGAAATACTCATTAGCGTGAAAGCTGTCGGCCTCAACCGCGCCGATCTCGCAAGGCCCGTCAACAATCCAGATAAGCCCGCCGCAAATATTGCTGGCATCGAAATGGCCGGGGACGTGATCGCGGTCGGCCCAGGAGTTATAAATTTTTCCGTTGGCGATCGTGTCATGTCCATGGCCGGCAAGTCCTATGCGGAAATGTGCGTAGCCGACGCCAGCGTCGCCATGAAAATCCCTGGCAATCTCGATTATATAAACGCGGCTGCTATTCCGACTTTTTTTTCGACCGCACATGACGCGATTGTAACCAACGGCGAGTTCAAGAAGGGTGATGCTGTTCTTATTCAGGGCGTCACGGCCGGTGTCGGTATCGCCATGGTTCAATTGGCGAAGGCCATGGGCGCCAGCATCATTGCAGGCACGTCCCGCGATCCTGACAAACTCGCGCGTATCAAGCATTTCGGGCTCGATCTCGCTATCCATTCGGGACACGACAATACCGCTGAAGTCTGCATGCAGGCGACGGACAAGCGCGGCATGAACGTCATTATCGACAATGTCGGTAAGGGCGTGCTGATGGACAATATCGATGCAGCTGCAATCAAAGGGCGGATCATAAGTGTTGGCCGATTGGCGGGCAAGATGGCGGAGATCGATCTCGATAAAGTCGCGCTGAAACGGCTTAAACTCATCGGCGTCACATTTCGTACGCGCTCGTCCGAAGAGAAGGCGGAGATCACACGGCGGCTGGTGGCGGATCTGGGCTATCTCTTTGTCAGCGGCGCCATCCGTCCGCCGATTGACCGCACGTTCTCTCTGGATGAAGCCCTGGCTGCACAAGAATATATGCGCAGCAACAAACACATCGGCAAGATAGTGCTGACTGTCTAGGGCAATTTCTACGCCGCAAACTGCGCGGGCAACGGGTGCTCGCGGCAGGTGGTGCGGCGCATATCGCGCTTGTAGATCGTATCTTCAAACTCCGTCGCGCGATGCATGGTTGCAAGATTGTCCCACATCACGACATCCCCCAGCCGCCATGTGTGCCGGAAGACAAATTGCGGTTGTGTGGCGAAAGCGGTGAGTTCGCGGATCAAACCGCGCCCAAGTTCAAGCGGCCAGCCGATGATATGCGAGGCATGCGAGGCGAGATAAAGCGTCTTGCGGCCCGAGGGGGCATGGACATGCACCATCTTGTGCTGAGCGCCGGGACTGGATTCAACCTCTTCGGACGTGGGATTATCATATCCGGCAAGCTGGCGCGAATACCAGACAGAATGCTCGACAGTCAGCTGTTCCAGCATCGTCTGCATTTCCTTCGGCAATTGCTCGAAGGCGTAGCGCATATCGACGAATTCGGTTTCTCCGCCCGTGGGCGGGATTTCGTGGCCGGCCAGCAATGACCATGTGGCGCGATTCTGGTTGAACGACATATCCGTATGCCAGAGCCTGTCGCCCCGGCGGAACGCCATTTGGCGGCTGTCAGGCTTAAGGATGTTGTTATCGGGATCGAGATTGCCCACGTCGATCAGACCCGCCACCTTTAATCTCACGCGGTCGACACCCGCCACCTTGATCAACTTGTTGGCCTCAATTGGACCCAGGGCCTTGCTGAAGGCGACGTGCTGTTCGTCGGTTGGCGGGCGTTCGTTGCGCAGGATCAGCACCCCGTAGAGGGCGCTGGCGGCGCGTATTTCATCCATCGGAAATTCGGCTACCGGCTTTGAAAAATCGAGGCCGTAGATCTCGGCTGCGAAAATTTTATGCAGCGGACGGATATCGAGTTTCATGTGCATTCACTCCCGAAAATTTTGTCGATTTTGATCTCGCCGGAGCCGTAACGCAAGTGCGCTTTTGCCGCTGGCGTTTCCAGCTTTTCACGTTAATCTTGGCGGAACAATTTGGGGGAGAGAGACATGAAGACCCATGCTTTTATCGTGCGGCGTTTTGGCGATGAATCCGTGCTCGAATGGGAAGAGGTGGATTTGCCAGCTCCATCGGCAGGCCAGGTGCTGATCCGGCATACGGCGGTGGGCGTCAATTTCGTCGACATCTACATGCGGCATGGCGGACATACAAAATTGCCACTCCCAACGGTGCTGGGCGTTGAAGGTGCTGGTGTCATCGAAGCCATTGGCTCCGGTGTCGGCAATTTCGCTGTGGGTGACCGGGTTGCCTATGCGGGCGGCGACAAACCCGGTTCCTATTGCGAGCATCGTCTGCGCAATACGCATGGGCTGATCAAGCTGCCGGACTGGATGGACGAGAAGGTCGCAGCTGGCGCCATGTCCAAGGGCATGACGACGGAATATCTGTTCAACCGCACCCATAAACTTGCCGCGGGCGAAACCATCTTGCTTACGGCGGCGGCCGGTGGGGTGGGGCTCATCGCCTGCCAGTGGGCGAAGGCTGTGGGCGCGACTGTCATCGGCACAGTCAGCAGCGATGCGAAGGCGGAGATCGCACGCGCGCACGGCTGTCACCACGTGGTGGTCACCCCGCGCCAGAATGTCGTTGAGGAAGTCATGCGGCTGACGGGCGGCAAAGGCGTTGACGTTGTCTATGAATCCATTGGCAAGGACACCTGGAAAGAGTCAATCGAATGCGCGAAAATGCGCGGCCTGGTCGTCTGCTTCGGCACGGCGTCCGGTAATCCCCCACCCTTTGACGTAGTGGAGGAAGGTGGCAAGAAATCGATCTACGTGACCCGCGCCACGACAGTCAATTACCAGACCGATGACCCCATCCGGCGGCAGAGCGCGGCAAACTTGTTCGACATGATCAAATCAGGCGCGGTAAAAATCACAGTGCAACATACATATCCGCTACGCGATCTGCCGCAGGCGCATAGAGATGTCTCTGGACGCAAGACAACAGGACAGGTGGTGCTGTTGCCATAATCACTTCCAGCGCAGGCCTGACGCTTTGATTCCGTAGGTCGAAACACGGCTCGGCGTGACGCTCATTTCCTTGCGGTGAACGGCGAGGATCGGCAGGGGCGTCAATGGTATGAAATAGAAACGCTGGGTGCCCCTATCGAAAATTTCCCGGCCCAGCCGCTTGCGCTCTTCAGGATCAGTCGAGCGTAAAGCCCTTTGCGTCAGCGCCTTCAACTCCTCATCACCATGATAATCAGTGGAGGCGGGAGGGTTGTAGAGAAAAGCCAGCGTTTGCGAGACATCCGGCATGCCGCCGCCAGGCCATCCCGAAGCGAATATCTCAATCTTGCCGTTGGCTTGCTTCTGTCTGTAAGCGCCGATTGGCATCGACTCCACTTCGGCAATGATGCCCACCCGCCGCAATTGTCCCGAGATCGCTTGCGCGATGGTTGTGAAATTATCGACCGCAAACGACGTAATGTTGGATGAAAACCCTCGGGGATAGCCAGCTTCCGTTAACAATTTGCGCGCGCCCTCCGGATCAAATTTTGGCAGTGGAGCAGAATAATCGCAGCCGGTCTGAAACCGCCAGCACATACCCTGCGGACGTTCGATACCTTCGATTGTTCCAGCCAGCAGCCGTGACAGCGCTTCGCGATCGATAGACATCATTATGGCCTGCCGCACGCGCTGATCGGTCAAGGCTTTCTGGCCAGAGCGGCCCTTGGCGTCGAGCGCCAGATAAAGATTGCCGTTGCCTGCCGCTGCCGACAATTCCACGTCGGGCATTTTCAACAGGCTATCGATGAGATCGAGCGGCAATTGCGTGGGAATGATATCGAGCTGCCCCGCCATGAATTCAGCGATCCTTGTGCCGGCATCGGGAATTGAGCGGATATGAATACGGCCGATATTGCTCGCGGGCTTTGCAGACCCTCCGTGGCGATAATCACGATTAAGTTCCAACATTACGCCGGTTTTCTGGTCGAAACTCGTGACCTTGTACATACCGGTGCCGACAGGCCTCTGGCTGAACAGAACCTTGTTGTCTATCTTGGCGTGAATATGAGCGGGCAACATCACGGTTTGGAATGCGATCTGTGCGAGATCATAGGGCGTCGGTTCTTTGGAGATTATGCGTACCTTGTGCGGCCCCATCTTCTCGACATGTTTGATGAATGACCAGAAATGTCCAAACCGCAGGCGCGAATTGGGGTCGATGAGATATTCAATGGTATGCACGACATCGTCGGCGCTGAAGGGTACGCCATCATGCCATTTCACATCCTCGCGCAGATCAAATTCCAAGGTGACGGGATCAATACGCCGCCAGGCCCGCGCCAGCAGGGGCTCGAAGGTTTGAGCCTTCTCGTCCCAGGCAATCAAGCCGTCGAACACAGCGTCCGACAAGAAAACTGATTCCGTTTTGGGATCGAGATAATACGAGACGCCCTGAATGGAATCGTTGAAGGGCAGCCGCAAGAGATCCTGCGATTTCTGGGCAGCGGCGGGTTGGGACACTAGGCCAAGCGCCATCATTGCGGCCAGGCAATTCAAGATGCGCATGAATATTTCCTCCCAGTCTCTGCCAGTCCTGCATGCAGTCTAACTCCGATTGGCTTGCAGGCTCAACAGAGCTGGACTTGACGCGCATTCCGGGTAACAAATCCGCCAGACAAGAAGCAAGGGAGGCGCTTGTGGCAAAAATTCCGCAGAAACTCAAAGACCCGATCAATAAAGCATTTCCCACCAACGTCCTGCTCGTCGGCACCACCCAGCCGGACGGCTATGCGCAGATCACGCCGCGTGGCAGCGTCATGGTTTTTGACGACGAACATTTTTGCATGTGGGAGCGCGGCAAGGGTTCGACAACCGCCCATATGCAAGATGGCACGAAAGTGACGCTATTCTATCGCAATTCCGAATTTCGCGGCCCCGGCGGCCTTCTGCCCAAGGGCGGCATCGCCCGCTTTTATGGCGTCGCCAGTGTGCACAAGTCCGGGGCCGTTTATGAAAGGTCATGGGATCATCTGATCCCGGCCGAGAAAGAGCGCGACCCGGACAAGAAGGGGTTTGCCGTGCTCATCAAAGTGGAGCGGGCGGAAGACCTCGATGGCGACCCCCTGCCGGGTTAGCCAAAGCGTGCCCTGTCATGCGGCGTAGAAAAATCCGCCGGCGTTCCCTTGGGGATGATGCCCGGCGGATTGAGCCGCTCGATGGAATAGTAGTTGGCGATGTATTGCCGTGGGTGCACTGTCGCCATGACGCCGGGCACAGAACAGAGATCGCGCACATAGTTCGCCAAATTGGGATAGTCGGCAATGCGCTTCTTGTTACATTTGAAGAGCGAGAAATAGGCAACGTCAAATCGAAGTAGTGTGGGCAACAAACGCCAGTCTGCTTCAGTATAAGCGCTGCCTGTGAGGTAGCGCTGGCGGCTCAAAATTTCTTCCAGCTCGTCAAGTGTCTTGAACAACCCGTCAAAGGCTTCCTCATAAGCCTGCTGTGATTGCGCGAAACCGCAACGGTATGCGCCATTGTTGACGTTGTGATAGATCAACGCGTTCAGCTTGTCGATTTCTTCGCGCTTTTCTAGGGGATATAGGTCGGCATCGTTCTTCGCAATGCCCTTGAACTCGCTGTTGAGCATACGGATAATTTCGGAAGATTCATTGTTGACGATGCGTTGCGTCTGTTTGTCCCACAGGGTCGGCACTGTCACCTTGCCCGTGTAATTTGGCTCACAGGCTGTGTAGACCTGATGCAGATAGCGAAAGCCGGGATGCAGGCTGTCCTCTCCGCATTGCGGGAACACGGGATGTTTGCCGAAAGTCCAGCCTTCCGTGCGCACATCGGGCAATAGGTAATCTACACTGATAACATGCTCTAATTGCTTGACGGCTCTGAAGAGCAGCGTGCGATGCGCCCAGGGACAGCCCATGGTGACATAGAGGTGGTAGCGTCCCGCTTCTGCCTTGTAACCGGACGATCCGTCAGCAGTGATGAACTTGCGGAAAACGCTTTCGGCGCGCAGGAATTCGCCAGACTTGCCTGTTTCCTGAGGGAGGCGTTCTTCGCTCCAGCGGCCATTGATCAACACGCCCATCAATCTCTCCCGGTTGTAGTGGCCGCCGCTTGATTGCCCGCCAGCGCTGCGGCAAAGTCGAGTTAACTCTAGCAGAAATGGCGGACGCAATGCCGGAAAATTTTAGCAATGAAACACAAATTCCCGTCCTCATCGTGGGCGGTGGACCAGTGGGCCTTGCGCTTGCGGCCGATCTTGGCTGGCGCGGAATCCCCTGCCGGCTGATCGAACAGACCGATGGCGTCATCACTACGCCGAAGATGAACGAGGTCAATGTCCGCACCATGGAATTCTGCCGCCGCTGGGGCATCGCGCAAGCCGTGCACGATTGCCCGTTTCCTGCCGACTACTCGATGGATATCGTATTTGTTACAAACATGAGCGGATATGAACTCGGACGCATGGCCCGCCCTTCAAAAGGTGAGGCAAAGCCGGGCCCGCATTCCCCTGTGAATCTCACCATATGTTCGCAAAAATGGTTTGATCCAATATTGCTTGATCTCGCACGCTCTTTTCCCTGCGTGAATGTTCAACACCACTGCCGCATGGAGTCATTCGAGATCGATGCGGGTGGGGTGACGGCGCAATTGACTCATATGAAAACAGGGGAAAAGGAAGCAGTCCGCGCGCGGTATCTTGCCGCTTGTGATGGCGCGATGTCGCCCGTTCGCCGCAAGCTTGGAATCGGCCTGAGCGGAGATGAAGTTATCAGCCGCCCGCTTCATCTTTTTTTTCGCACGCCCGATCTTTGCAAGCAGATGGGTATAGGAGAAGGGACGTTCTTCCTCGCCGTTGATCGCGATGGCATGTGGGCGAATATCCGTGTGATCGACCCTGTCGAGGGGCTGTGGCGCTTGATGGCGCTGGATTCACCTGGACATCTGAAGTCAGAGGACATCGACAAACAAGGCCTGTTGCGCCGGGCGCTAGGTCGCGATCTCGATGTGGAATGGGTCGGCGCAAGCATCTGGACGCGGCGTGGCGTCGTTGCCGACAAATATGTCGAAGGCCCCGTCTTCCTGCTAGGCGATGCTGTGCACCAATTGTCGCCGACAGGCGCGCTAGGCATGAATACGGGCATTGGCGATGCCGTTGATCTCGGCTGGAAACTCGCCGCTGCGATTCAGGGCTGGGGAGGCAAGGCGCTTTTGCAGAGCTATGAAACAGAGCGCCGGCCAGTTGGCTTGCGCAATGTTTATATGGCGACACAGTTTTATGAGAGCCATGTGGAATTCGGTGAGGGTGTAGCGGCCATCGAAGACGGCACGCCGGAAGGCGAAATCATGCGCCGCGAGGTCGGCCCGAAGATGACGCACGAAGTTTCGCGCATGTTCCGTACCGCTGGCCTGCAGCTTGGTTATCGCTATGAGAATTCGCCCGTCTGCGTGAGCGATGGAACGCCTGCGTTTTCGGACGACCCTGAAAACTACATATCGACAGCGCGGCCAGGTTCGCGCGCGCCGCATGCCTGGCTGGCGGATGGGCGCTCGACACTCGATCTATTTGGCAGGAGATTCGTGCTGTTGCGGCTGGGCGCGGGTGCACCCGCAACAGATGCGATGGAGATTGCCGCTACTCGGGCCAGAATGCCGCTGCTAACCGAAACGATAACGGACGTTACAATTGCAAAACTCTATGAACGTAAACTCGTGCTCGTGCGGCCAGATGGACATGTAGCCTGGCGCGGCGATGAATTGCCAGCAGAGCCAGAGAAACTCATCGCACGCGTTTGTGGATTATAGCACCTTGTTCAAGCCGCATATTCCTCGGTCAGCAAATCGAGCCGCCGCAGCACATCACGATCGGATGCGATGAAGATGCGCGCCTTGCCGCCTTCCGCGCGGTGAGTGACCCAGTTATTGCGCGGCAGAGAGAATACGTCCCGCGCCACCCAGTCGAACCGGCTCGATCCGATATGGCTGCGACCGTAGCCCTCCACGATTGCAGCAACGGAGTTGGCGCTGGTCCGAAAGGCAATGGTTTCAACGCCAGCGTCGATTTCCAGCATGTAGCAATCAAGCGAAAACATGAGCGCAGCGCCATTCAACGGATTAGAATAACGGATCCGGCGGCTGCCATCGCGTGACACCGGCGCGGCGGCAACCGCTTTTTTTGCGTCCGCCGCAGAATACCGGAAGACCGGCGAATAATTATGATTCCATGCCCCCATCTCCGGCACGAGCGATGCGCTGGTAAAGGCGTCATCAGCAGGCAATGATGGAATATCGTTTGAGGGACCGGGCTGAAAGCGATCCGTACCGAGATAGCGATGCAGAGATGCATCAAGCACATCGAGCCAGATGATCGGCTCCTTCCCGCGATGAGCATGTTCGTGCCAGCACCATCCCGGTGTCGTCACAAGATCGCCCTCCGCCATGGGGCACTCCTTGCCATCAACAATGGTGACTGCGCCTTCGCCGGACAAGACAAATCGCAGCGCATTCATGGTGTGCCTGTGCGGTCTTGCGGTCTCGCCGGGTTTCAATATCTGCAGGCCGGCATTCAGGTTGAGCGTTGTGCCCGCCATTTCGCCAACAACAGGCGAATGCGGCGATACGAGCGAAAGGACCCGCCGCTCTGCGACCTTGGTCGATTGCAATGCAAGCGCATCATTGACCAGCGGCGTCATCTCCGACCAGCGCCAGATATATGGTTTTTCTGTTCCGTCATCATCGGCCTTATGCGCGACGTTACTCTCCCAGAGAGGGCTGACGTTCGCACGGGTCCAGGCTTGCCGCGCCTTGATATAGGCTTCGGAATTCAGGGCTGCGTCTGTGTTGGCTTGCGCGTCCATACTGCTCTCCTCTTGCCGCTATTTGCTTTCACTAATTTCAATGGCCGAGCGGACCTTTGCCAGAATGTCCGGCGGCGTTTTGACTGTTTCCTGAATGATGCCCTCGAGCACTTCACCCTTCATCGGGCGAATGTCGAGCGCCTGCTTGTTGGCTTCATCCATGAATTCCTTGTCAGCCATCGTTGCGTCAAAGGCCCGCCGCAACAATTCAACGCGCTCCGCAGGTACGCCTGGTGGCGCAATATATGGACGGCCGACGCCCATGGGCGAAGAGATGAAACGCAGGATCTGCCGGGCTTCATCCGTCTTCGCAAATTCCGATACAAGCGGTATGTCTTTCATCATCGGATCACGTTCGTGGCCAATCTGTGCGGCGATGATGAGTTTACCCTCCTTCAGCCAGTCGGCGTGTTCCTGATACACGGTCGAGAAACTTGCGCCGCCCCGGCCTTCGACTTCGCCGCGCTCCATTGCAAGATCAACTTCGGTGCTGCTGCGATATCCCGTCACGAGTTTGAATTTCGTGCCCAACACTTTGTTCAAGGCGTTGGGATAAAGAAATGTGCCTGAGCCGGTCCCCGTTGCACCCATGATAATTTCACGGTTGAACGCATCATCCAGTGTCTTCGCGCCTGTCTTGTAACAATAAGTGACAGTCAGGTTGCTGAGTCCGACAGAGCCGATCCAGTTGAATTTTGCCACATCAAAGCGTACGCCGCGCCCATCAACCAGCTGATGCATCGGCATGGAATTGCTGACTGTACCAATGGTTGTGCCGTCTTTCGGCGCAGTGACAAAAATGAAATTCGTCGCCAGCGTATGCCCACCGCCAGGCATGTTCTTGACTACGATCGTTGGCGCGCCGGGAATATATCTCGGCATATGCCGAGCCAGTGTGCGCGCAGCGCCATCATAAGAGCCGCCTTCTCCGGTGCTCGTGATGATAGAGATGACTTTGCCCTTGTAAAATTCCTGCGCCTGTGCGGCCGAACAGAGGAATACGCTGACAAGGCATGCATGTGCGATTTTCATCTTTGTCTCACTTTGCCGGCAAGCCCAGAATCTCGCGCGCTTCCTTTGGCGTCGCAGGATCAAACCCGAGCGACTTCATGATGCCTACGCCTTTCTCGACGAGTTGCGCGTTGCTCTTGGCCAGTTCGCCTCGTGTTACATAAAGGTTGTCCTCGAAGCCAACGCGCGCATGGCCTCCGAGCAACATGGCCTGCGCCAGCATGGGAAACTCATGCTGGGCGATTCCAAACGCCGCCCACTGCATGTTTTTGGGCAGGAGATCACGCATGTATATCATGGTTTCAGTTGAGGCGCTGGCGCCATAACTCACGCCCAACACGATCTGATAAAAGGCCGGAGTCTTGATGACACCTGTCGACATCAGATGCGCTGCCAGATGCAGGTCGCCCGTATCGAAGATCTCAAGTTCCGGAGTCGTGCCAGCTTCATAGATCATCTGGGCCATTTGCGTGATCATTTCCGGGGAGTTGATGAACGCGCGATTACGGAACCACATGGTGTTAAAATCGAGACTACAGATTTCCGGCTTGAGGTCGACCACATGCCGCACACGTTCGCTGGCAAGGCGCATGTTGCTTCCCGGGCCCGCGACACCGGGGTTATCAGGATGCGAGGCAAACATCGCGCCATCGCCGGTTGATAAATTGATGACGACATCAACGCCGCTGTCACGAATACGCCCGACGATTTCCTGAAATAGATCAAGCCGCATGCTGCCAGCTTTTGTTTCGGGATCGCGTGCATGAAGATGCACGATGGCAGCCCCGGCCTTCGCGGCCTCGATTGCCGAATCGGCGATTTGTTTCGGTGTAATGGGCACGTTGGGATTGCGGCCCGTGACGGGTGCGCCGCCGGTCACAGCACAGGTTATGATACGTTTTGTCATTCTTGTCTCCAGAAATCAGGCGTTCGTCGCCGCAGGCATGGGGGGCAGACCGCGGATCATATCGGCAGCCTTTTCGCCCATCATCAGCACGCAAGCGTTGATGTGAGCGGTAACAATATTTGGCATGGCCGAGGCATCAACCACGCGCAACCCCTCGACACCATGAACCCTCAATTGCGGATCGACGACGGTGCCGATAGGACATGTACTTGAGGGATGATGCACAGTCAGCGCAGTCTTGCGAATCCACTCTTCCATCTGCTGTTTTGTTTTCATTTCGGCAGACGGGGCGAAAGGTGCGCCACGGAATTCGTCGATTTCCTTCCGGGCGGCGAGATCGAGCGAGCGTTGGGTGATCTCAAGCAGATTCACCATATCATCGGGCTCTGCAAAGAAATCGAATTTTATGCGCGGATGATCGGCTGGGTTCCTGGAACGCAGGCGCACCGTGCCGCGGCTTTTGGGCTGCAGCAATGTGGGCCGCACCGCGTAGGTATCTGGCAGGCCGGGTCTGATTCCAGGAAACCATGGCCGCGCATCGGGACGCGTCGCGCGGAATATGAATTCCCCATCGGGCGATTCAAGTTCACTTCGCGTCTTGATGAACGCGAAACTTGCGCCCGGCAGGCTTGTTGCCGGGCCCGTGCCAAAGAGATAGCCCTGCACCATGGCCAGCGCGATGCGATCAGCGCGCAGCAGGTGATAGAAATCGCCGGGTTCCTTGCGCAGCCAGTTAAACCATGCGGCGATGTGATCCTGCAGATTGTCGCCAACCGGCAGATCGATGAGTGTATTAATGCCCATCTCCTTGAGATGTGCGGATGGACCAATGCCCGACAGCATCATCAATTGCGGCGTGTTGAACGCGCCAGCGGCCAACAGCACTTCTTTAGTTGCGTGAACAGCGATTGTTTGGCCTTCCTTTATATATTCGATACCTTTGGTGTGCGTGCCGTCCATGATGATGCGCGTGGCCAACGCATTCATTTCGAGCTTGAGATTGGGACGTTTCAGAACAGGCCGAAGATAACCTGTCGCAGACGACCAGCGCTTGCCTTCGCCAATCGTGCATTGAATACGGCCAAAGCCTTCATGGCTTGCGCCATTAAAATCCTCAGTGACAGGGTAGCCGGCTGCCTTACCGGCCGCGATCCAGGCATCGAACATGACGTCCTTGGAGCGTGCCCATTCGGTTTTCATCGGGCCGTCGCCACCGTGCCATGTATTCGCGCCTCCCTCCCAGCTTTCACCGCGCCGGAAATAGGGCAGCACCTCGTCATGGGACCAGCCTGTCGCGCCTTCTCGCGCCCACTTATTATAGTCGTTATGATCGCCGCGCGTGTAGGCCATCACGTTGATGGAAGATGAACCGCCGAGCACCTTGCCGCGCATGGCTTCGATGCTGCGATTGTGCAAGCCGGGCTCCGGCTCGGTGTCATAGCCCCAGTCATGCAACCTGTGCTGATGGATCTTGCCAAGCCCTATGGGAATATGAATCAAGGGATCACTATCGTTGCCACCCGCTTCCAGGAGCAGCACGCGCGCCGAAAAATCCTCTGTAAGCCGGTTGGCTAGGACGCAACCGGCAGAACCTGCGCCGACGATAATATAGTCGTATTCGTTGCCATTGGGCATCGTTTCGTTCCTGATCTTAAGTAATGATGTCTAGTCAGTGCCGGATATCATTGTTGATGCGGTGATCGCCTTTCAGCCAGCGTGCGAGTTCGCTGTGGGCATCGGCAGCGCGCAATGCGTTGATCTTATCCACGTCAGGTGGATCGAATGTGAATTCCAGCCGTAATCCATCGGGCGTGTTGAGGTATATCGATTTGCAATAGCCATGGTCGATGACGCGTTTGGCGATATTGGCCTTATCAACACGCGTTTCGATTTCGTTGAATATCTTCTCGTCTACCTTGAACGAAATATGATGCCCAATCGACGGATTAGTCGGTTTCAATTTTTCATAGGCGTCATCATCGGCATATTGGAAAAAAGCGATCGCGCCGCCATCAGCGAGCCCGTAGAATGTGTGGCAATATTCGATATCCCGCTTGAGCACGTTGTGAAAAGCTTTTTCGCACCATGTTGCGACAAGCGGAATACCCAAAACGTCTTCAAAGAACTGGCGATTGACTTCCTGGTCACGGATCACGAAGGCATAATGATGCAACCGCTCGGGGCCGCGTGTCAGCAGTTTTGCTTCGCGGCGTGGTGAATTGTCATCCATGGCTGGTTCTCCCTCTTGTGTCTTCAAGCTGCAACGGAAAGGCCTTCTCGCACAGTCGTGCGGCGTAAATCGCGCACGAGCTTGCTATCCTCGAAATCGGTGGCGCGATGCATCGTGCAACGATTGTCCCAGATCACCATGTCGCCCGGCCGCCATTTATGGGCGTAAACAAATTGTGGCTGGACTGCGAAGGCCATCAATTCGTCGATCAGGGGACGGCTTTCAGCTTCACTCCATCCCAAAATATGGGAAACATGGGCGGCGATATAGAGCGCCTGTCGGCCAGAGCCCGAAATCGTGCGCACCAGAGGATGCTGGGCAGGAGGACGCATACGCAATTCTTCTTCACTCGGCTGATAGCCGCCTTTGAGCGCGCGCGAATACCAGATGGAATGTTCGGCGCGCAGCCCTTCAAGCCGCGCCTTTGTGGCGGCGGGTAGGGCGTCATAGACTGCCCGTGTGTCGGTGAACTCTGTGTCAGCCCCCTCAGAAGGCACGGTATGGGCCATCAGAAACGAATATTTTCCGGCATTCTGGCGAAATGACGAGTCAGTGTGCCAAAGGTAATTGCCGAGACGATATTTGCGCGCGGGATCGTCTTCCTTCTGGAAACCGCCATCGGCTGCCAGATTTGTGACGTTGAAAATTTCCGGATGCGCGCTGCGCATTTTTTCGCGTCCCGAATTGGGCGCAATTTCGGGCTCACCGAAGAGCTTTGTGAAAGCGACCTGCGAGGAATCATCCAGTTTCTGGTCGCGCAATACTATGACGGCATGTTCGTCCATCAGCGCTTCAATCTGCGCCCGCAACTGGCCGTCGTCATGGCGGGCGTCGAGGCCCATGACTTCAGCGCAGAACAGCGGGTGCAATTTCCGAACATCTACCGCCATAGGCTACCTCCCGTTTCTTGCTTGTTCGCCGTTGTCGCAATTATGCCCCCGATGGCGTTTCAAAGCCAGCGGCGCGGGACAGCCAGGTTCCCGAGCAGCGCATTTTTCCGATGTGCCGGACTAAAAGTCTTTTTGGGCCGGGGTCGCTTGCCCACGCAGCTTCTCCGGCCTAGTTTAGCGAGGTCAAGGGCAGGCGCGCAATTGCCACGCGCGAGGACTGCGCATCCAGTGGAGGAATGTATGAGTGTGCTAAAATTGTTTCCCCGGGCAGCTGCCCTGTCTTTTGCCGGAGCCGTTCTGGCGGCCAGCATGGCATTCGCGCAGGCGCCAGCCAAGCCGGATTTCCAGCCGGAAGTCGGGCAACAGGGCAAGGACGTAGTCTGGGTGCCAACCTCCATGTCGGTCGTCAACAAGATGCTGGATCTGGGTAAGGTCACGCCGAATGATTTCGTGATGGACCTTGGTTCGGGCGACGGCCGCACTGTGATCACCGCCGCCAAAAGGGGCGCGCGCGCCATGGGCATAGAATACAATCCGAACATGGTCGATCTCTCCCGCCGGGAAGCTGCCAAGGAAGGCATCGCCAACAAGGCCTATTTCGCCAAGGCCGATCTCTTCGAGATGGATTTCTCCAACGCGACCGTACTGACCATGTTCCTGCTGCCAAGCATCAACACGCGCCTGCGCCCGAAGATCCTGGAGATGAAGCCCGGAACACGGATCGTCTCCAATTCGTTCGACATGGGCGACTGGGCAGCTGATGAATCCGCTCAGGTCACGGAAAACTGCCAATCCTATTGCCGCGTCTATCATTGGGTCGTGCCCGCCAAAGTCGAAGGCACCTGGAAAGTCGGCGATGACGAGCTAAAGCTGGAACAGAAATATCAGATGTTGACCGGAACGCTGAAAGGCGCCGCGATCACCAATGGCAAGATGAGTGGAAACCAGATCAACTTTACAGTCGGCGCCACCCAATATACGGGCTATGTCATCGGCAAGCTGATCGAAGGCGTCACCGACACCGGTGGCAAGCCCGGCAATTGGAGCGCCTCGCGCTAGACGGACAATAATTTGTTCCCGGACACGCTCCGTGTGTTCCGGGAACACTCTCCATATTCACGATTGCTCTAAAAATAAGGCTGTTTCCACTCCAGTTCCTTGACGCCAATTCCTTTGCCTATAGCCCGCGCCGCTGCAAAGCCCGCAATTTCGCCGGTTTGTGTACACCAGGGAAAATTCCGCATCACCATGAAGATGGTTTCGTAGGTGAAAGAAAGCGAAGCTCCCGTCAGCAGCAGATTGTCAATCTTTTTGGGCAGGAAGCTGCGGTATGGCACGGTAAATTTGTGCTTGCGATAGCCGTCCCAAAAGAACGTCTTGGTCATCGGCCTGGTCACTGCATCGGGAAATTCGTGGCCTTCGGTGGCGTCCTGCATTGAAAACACGTGTTCGCCGATAGGATGTCTACCATCGCGGATGCCCACGAAACGGCCGATGTCACTAAGCGCAGCGTTCTCGAAGCCCGGCACATATTTCTTCAGGAAACGGGATTCCGCATCAATAAAGCCGCGCAATTCGCGCCGCGCGCGGGTTTCGTCAGCCGCGCTTTCATCCATGTGCAGCGCCCATTCATAGGGGACATTCTGCCAGATGATGAACGTGCCGGGGGCGCTGATCGGGCTCATGTCGAGCGTGGGATGGCCGATGTAGGCCTCACCATAGACGCTCTCCCCCTTCATACGCGGCCGGTAGAGCCCAGCGGGAATATCTCCAGCGGCGGCCGCTTCCTCGATCACGCGCGAGAGCCATGGGTCGTTCGATGTGCGTTGATGCCGCGCGAGCTTGTCATATTCGACACCGGTCATCGTCCACAACAGGCCGCCGGGGATCGGGCGCTTGATCCCGTCCCAATCTGTGCCTGGAGGTTGGCCGCCGCCGCCTCTGACATAGGGGACCCCGGCCCGCGCCGCCAGCTCCGCCGTGCCGGTGCCATCGATAAAGACTTTGCCGCGGACGGCCTGCAGGCCTGATGCATTGTGTGTGATGACAGCAGTAATCTTGCCTCCGTCGACGACGGCATCAATGAAGGCGGTCTGATACATGGCATTGACGCCAGCCTCTGCCAGCATACCAACCATCTCGCAGCCCGCGCCTTCCGGATTGAAACTGGCGCGCGCAAAAGCGCTGCCCGGCTTCATGTTACGTTCGTAGTGGGAGAGCGGATTGCCGGCCCAGTCCGGCAGGTCTTTTTCGGTGGCGGTATAGATATATCCCTTGGCGGCAAAGCGCTCCATCAGCTCGGTATGAATGCCGCCAACGCCTTCGTTGGCTGCGCCCTGCAAGCCCGATGTGTGCACGCCACCTGGCATGTCAAAGCGTTCAATGAGAATGACGCTGACGCCCATGCGCGCCGCATGCAGTGCCGCTGCAAATCCGCCGGGCCCGCCGCCGACAACGACGACATCGGCTTCTGCCGTGACGGGAATCTGTGTCGCAGGAATTTCGAGTTGTCCCGGTGTATCGACCGCAGTCGATCTCAAGGTGATGGTCACGATGCCTCCCGCAGAATTCCTAATCGGATACGCCTTCGCGTCCGCCGCGTCACGGACCGCCCATCAATAGACGCACGCCCGTGAGCGAAACCGCTGGTATATATGTGATGATGACAAGCGCTATGAGGTAAATAAAGAGGAATGGTATGATCCCCTTGTAAATCTTCATCACGTCGATGCCAAGCACCGTTTGCGCCACAAAAATATTGATTCCGAATGGCGGATGAAACAGGCCGATGGCAAGATTCACCGTCACGATGATGCCGAAATGCACGGTATCAATGCCCAGCGCTTTGACGACCGGCACCAGCAGGGGCATCAGCAGCAGGATTGACGATAGCGGATCGAGAAAACAGCCCACTACCAGCAGCAGAACATTCACCGCCAGCAGGAATTGCCAGGCCGAAACATCAGCGCCTTTCAGCATTGCCACGAGAGTTGCGGGAACCTGGTTCACAGTCAGAAGCCAGGAAAACACACCGGCGCAGGCGATGATGATGAGAACCTGCGCCGTGAAGAATACTGTCGCAGCTGCGGCTTCGAGAATCTCACCGAAGCTCAGCTCGCGAAACACGAAGCGCGTGACGATCGCTGCGTAGATGATCGCGACCGCCGCCGATTCCGTTGGCGAGAACACGCCACCATAAATCCCGCCGAGAATAATAAAGGGCGCCCCCAATGCCCATAATCCCCGCCCCGTCGCTTTGAGAAAATGGCGAAAATCGAAAGGATCGCCTTTGCCAAACCCGCCACGCCAGGCGCGCCAGATGACATACCCTGTTAACATCACCGTCAACAGCAGACCGGGGAATATACCAGCCGCGTAGAGCCGCGGCACGGATTCCTCCGCCGCTGCGCCATAGACGATCATGGGTATGGATGGCGGGATGATGATATCGATCGCGCCAATGGCGGTGACGAGTCCGGCGCTGAAATTTTCAGGATATCCTGCCTTGCGCATGGCCGGATACATCACCTTGCCGATGGTCGCGACAGTCGCCGCACTGACACCGGAGATAGCCCCGAAAATTGCGGCTGCGCCGACCGACGTCACCCCGAGACTGCCCCGCACGGAACCCACGCCCGCTTGAACAAAATCAACCAGCCGCTGTGCGACGCTGCCGCGCCCCATCAGCTCGCCCGCGTAGATGAAGAATGGTACTGCCAGCAATGAGGACGCATTGATGGAGCCGAACATGTTCTGATGCAGTGCCGCCAGCGGCATGTTCATGAAGAACACAAGTGCGACACTGACGGCGCTGAGCAGTACGATGAAAATCGGGAAGCCGATCAGCAACAGAATGATCGGCAAGACGCAGAGCGAGAAAATCATGCGCCTTTTCCCTCGCTGGTCTGGCCATTGTCTGGCATCGGCCGGATTTCCCTGTAGGCGTGCCAGAGACAGGCCAGAAAGATCAGGCCGAAACCGAGTGTCAGTGAGCCGTGCGGGATCCACATGGGCGCATGAGCCGCATCGCTCAGACGGCCCAGATCATAAGTGCGCCAGGTGAAATCCTGCGAGTAGAAAAACACGAAGCCACACAATACCAGCATCGTGATGAGTTCAAGTGCGCGCAGTGCTTTCCGGACGCCCGGGGAGAACAGGCGGGCAAGCGCATCCATGCGCAAATGGGCGTTGCGCCAGGTGACGACTGCAGCGCCCAAAAAGGTGACCGCGATCATGATGAATATCTGGACTTCATCTGCCCAAAGGATCGACGAGCCAAATATGTAGCGCCCGATCACATTGGTGAAGTTCAACATGACAGCGAAGAGGAATGCCACCGCTAGCGCGAGTTCCAGCGCCCGCGCAGCGCGATCAATAAACCGGTCGACCATCGTTCCTCCCCGCAGCCAAAATCTGAAGGTACCGGTTAGCGATATTTTTTCGCTGCAGCGACGAAGGCGTCGTAATCTTCCTTGAATTTCGGGTTGGCTGAAGTGACTTTGGGCACGACGGCTGCAACGGCTTCAAGATATTTTTTCGTGTCCTCGGCTGCCAGATGAATGTTTTCACCGCCATTCTTGACCCACGCCTCACCCAGACGCTTGTTGTCTTCAAGCCCGCGCGTCGTGAATAGCGGTTCGTGGCGTCTGGCTTCTTCACGCACGATGGCTTCAAGCTCGGGGCCGAGCGATTTCATCCAGCGCCTGTTGACGAGGCCCGCTGCCACCACAAAGCTGCCGGGCACATAGGTCGCCGTTTTCGCGACATCGTAATATTTGAACGGGATAAATACTGCATGGATCGCTGTGGCGCCATCAATCGCTTTGTTCTGCAAAGCCGGTAAAACTTCGCCAAGGGGCATGGAGAGCGGTGATGCACCGAGCGATCTCAGTGGCTCATTGTGCAAAGCAGTGCCGCCAGCCGTCCGGATTTTCATGCCTTTCAGGTCGGCAATCGTGCGAATGGGTTTGGTGGAGACGATCATAAGGTCGCCGTTCAGATAGGTAACGAGCGGCTCGACGCCTTTGGATTCGCCAAATGTCGCAAGGCGAGCGCGAATCTCAGGGTCGTTGAAGACTTTCTGTCCGTGTTCGATACCGTCGAAGAGCCCGGCGGTATCGAGAATTTGGAACCGGGGTTCAAGCCCGACAAAAAATCCGATGGCTGGGAATGTTGCCTCGATCGTCCCCATGGAAACGCCATCCACCGTGGCCGGTATCTGACCCAACTGGTTTGACGGATAGATTTCGACCTTAACCTTACCCTTGGTACGATCCTCAACAGAGGCTTTGAAAGCCTTCATCCATTCGTGGCTGACATCGTTGACTGTCGGCAGCGACAATTTCATCGTGAATTGCTGGGCGGAAGCCGCGCCTGCCACACCCACAACGAGACCGGCTGCCATAAGTGTGCGGCTGAAGACATTTACCATTTCGAACCCTCCCGGATGATCCACTGGCGGCATTTGCCGTTGTTTAGTTTTCTTGGCGAGAGTTTAACCAGCTTTCATACGCACGCAAGCGTTCATACCAGCCATACCGGTGCCGGGGCGTGAAACTGGACGGCCCCGCACCTGCTGGCTACAAGCATACAAACTCTCAAGGCAGCATAGCTCCAGAAAAGATCAGATCGCATGACGCAACAAACTGAAACGGTCCCGGATGGCAAACCTGCCTCACCATTGGTGGCAATTTTGGCTTCGCCGGTACTTGCAGTTGTCTTCGCCATGTTCTGCTGGGGCGCAACAACGATTGTCGTGCGCTATGTCAGGCACGATGCGCCGCCCATGGGTCTGGCATTCTGGCGGAACCTCACGTCCTGCCTGATCCTGCTGCCGTTCGCGGTGAAGCCGCTCATCGCGCAATGGCCTCTGATCCGGGCCAATCTGGGCCTTCTGGCAGTGCAGGCTGCCCTGCTCTGGGTTGGCGGCAACGCCATGTTGTTTCTCGCCATGCAATACACGACTGCGATCAATGGCGCGGTCATCAATTCGGTCGAGCCGGTTTTCATCATATTGTTTGCGTCGCTGATCTTTCGCGACAGATTTACCGGCGTGCAGGCCCTCGGCGTCGTTCTATCGCTCGCTGGCGTGCTGTTTCTGATTTCCGACGGCTCGCTCGAACGGCTTCTGAAACTCGAACTGAATGTCGGCGATCTCATTGTCACTGCCGCCTATGCGTTCTGGGCTCTTTACGCCGTTTTCTTGAGAAAAGTGCCACGCAGCATCGACTCGCGGGCGCTCGTTTTCATGCTTATCGCCTTTGGCGCGCTGTTCATCCTGCCGCTCTATCTGATCGAAGCGGCCATGTTTCGCGCGTTCAAGCCAACAACACTCACTGTATCGACCATCATCCTGCTCGCGATTTTTTCGAGCGTGATCGCAACGCTCCTTTGGAATCGCGGCATCAGACTGATGGGCGTAACCCGCGCAGCCCTTTATCTGCACCTTATCCCGGTTTTCACAGTAATCCTCGCCATTCTGTTTCTCGGCGAGGCCATGGCGTTTCATCACTTTGTCGGGGCGGCGCTGGTCGGTTCGGGCATATTCATCACTTCTCGCCAGGGCGGGCATTAGAGCTGCGCAAAGTTACGCCGCGACCCATTCCACATTTTCCCCGTCGAACAGCGAAACGATCTCGCCTTCGTTGCCTATGCGGACCGGCGCAGGTGAAAAAGGCTGCCGCCGCCGGTAGGTCACACGTTCTTCATGGGGCTGGAGGCCATAAAAGGCGGGGCCATTGAGGCTGGCGAAAGCTTCAAATTTATCCAGCGCATTTTCTTCGTCGAAGACGCGCAGATAGGCCTGAATTGCAACCGGTGCGCTGAAAACACCGGCGCAGCCACAGGCGGCCTCCTTCAAATGGCGCAGATGCGGCGCCGAATCCGTGCCGAGAAAGAAAGTCTTCTCGCCCGATGTCGCCGCCTTGCGCAATGCAAGCTGATGGGTTTCGCGTTTCAGCACGGGCAGACAATACATATGCGGGCGCAGCCCGCCCTGAAACAGCGCATTGCGATTATAGAGCAGATGCTGCGGCGTGATCGTCGCGGCCATGCGGTCTGCATGAGCGCGCACCACGTCCGCACCTTCTGTTGTGGTGATATGTTCCAGCACGATGCGCAGTTTGGGGATACGCGCAAGAACAGCCACAAGCACTTCGTCGATGAACCCCTTTTCGCGATCAAAGATATCGACCTCGCTGCGCGTCAGCTCGCCATGCGCCAGCAGAGGAATCCCGGCTTCTGCCATCGCCTCAAGCACAGGATAAATGCGTTTGATCGACGTGACGCCAAAATGCGAATTGGTGGTCGCATGGGCTGGATACAGTTTGGCCGCCGTAAACACGCCGTCACGAAATCCCTGCACAAGATCAGCAGGATCAGTGTCATCGGAAAGATAGCAGGTCATCAGCGGGGTGAACTTCACGCCCGCAGGTATCGCCGCGCGGATACGCTCGCGGTAGGCTTTGGCCAGCGCGGTTGTGGTCACAGGCGGCACGAGGTTTGGCATCACGATAGCACGGCCGAACATACGCGCCGTAAATGGTACAACCTCGCGCAACACGCTGCCGTCGCGCAGGTGCACGTGCCAATCATCGGGGCGCCTTATAGTGATTTCCTGCATAAAACTCGCCCTCATCCTGAGTAGCTCCTCAGAGCCGTATCAAAGGACCCGAGCAGCAGAGCGCATGCGCCGGACGGGACCGGGCGCAAATTTCCCCTATTTCCCCGTCCTTCGATACGCGTTGCTTCGCAACGCTACTCAGGATGAGTGAACCCTTCACTGGATTTCCTCAGGAATCAAGCTGGCGCTAGGGCGGAAAAATTTGTTACACAGGATCCAACATCCGGCGTCCGGCCAGCGGCCGCCTATCTGGGAGGAATACATGCCGATTGCCAAAGTTCGCGGCGTCAATATCCGTTACGCCATTTATGGCGAAAAAGGCCCGATGGTCGCCCTGATCACCGGCGGCCGCCGCGGCCATGACGAATTCATTCCGCTGGCGCAAAAAGTGGCCGCGGAAGGCTATCGCGTTCTCCTGCATGATCGCCGCAATACCGGTGCGTCAGACGTGGTGATCGAAGGAGAGGACGGAGAAGAAGCGATCTGGACCGATGATCTCTATGAATTGCTGGGCCAATTGGGGGAACGTCCGGCCTTTGTCGGCGGTTCGTCCTCTGGCGCCCGTACGTCGATGTTGTTTTATCTGCGCCATCCCGATGCTGTAAAAGCCCTGCTGCTGTTCCGCATCACCGGTGGACCGCATCCGGAGGCGCGGCTTCCGGAAAATTATTATGGCCAGTATATCAAGGCTGCCGAACAGGGCGGGATGGCCGCGGTCTGCGACACCGAACAATATCGCGAACGCATCGCCGCCAATCCGGCCACCAAGGACAGGCTGATGGCGATGGATCCCAAGGCCTATATTGCGCAGATGAAACATTGGCTGAGCATATTCACCGCAGTGAAGGGCTCGCCCGTCATGGGCGTCACAGCAGAGCAATTGCGTTCCATCAAGGTTCCTTCGGTTGTTATTCCCGGCAATGACAGGACGCACAATTCCAGCGCTGGCCGCGCCGCGCATGAATTGATCGCTGGCAGCATTCTGCATCAGCTGCCCATCACCGATCAGGACGTTGATCTGCAGCCCTATGATCAATGGGCGCCGCTGGAACCGGAAATTGTAGCGACTTTTGTGAAGCTGATGAAAAAGGTTGAAGCGGGCGCGGCATAAGCGAATGCCACTCATTCTCGCAGTCGACACCGGCGGCACGTTTACCGATCTTGCCGCATATGACACTGAAACCGGCGCTGTCTCCTACGCCAAGAGCCCGACAACCTATGGTGATCTCGTCGAAGGGATCGCCGCCTGCCTTGCACGCACCGGCCTTGTCCTGAGCGATGCAGCCATGTTCAAACACGGCACGACGCTCGTGATAAACGCGCTTTTGCAGCGGCGTGGCGCCAAAACCATGCTCGTCACGAACACCGGCTTTCGCGACATTCTTGAAGCCGGGCGTGGCAACCGTCCGGTTCCGTTTGATCTGGGATACCGGCGCGAGGCGCCGCTTGTCACGCGTGAATGGCGGCTAGAATGCGGTGGACGCATGGACGCCGATGGCAACGAGATCGAGCCGCTGGACCACACCGCGCTTGTTGATATTGCGCGGCGGGCGCGCGGCGGCGGCATCAAATCCATCGCGATTTCCTTCATCAATTCCTATGCGAATCCGGCGCACGAACAAGCGGCGGCCGAAGCGCTGCGCGCAGACTTGCCCGGAGTCTTTGTGACGTCTGGGGCCGATCTCTCGCGCGAATGGTTTGAATACGAGCGCACGTCTACAGCGGTCGCCAACGCCTTTGTTGGTCCGCAGGTCGGCGCTTATATCCGGCGCCTCGAAAGCCGGTTCGGTGAGCGCGGATTTTCCGGCAGCCTGTTGTTGATGGCTTCAAGTGGCGGCCTTTTGTCCGCCGGACGAGCGGCGGAAAGACCCGTCGCATTGATCGAATCCGGCCCTGTGGCTGGCTGCATCGGAGCAGCGGCGCTGGCGGGGCAACTTGGCATCGCGCGCGCCATCGCCTTCGATATGGGCGGCACGACGGCCAAATGTGCTCTGGTGGATCACGGCCGCTTCGACGTGAAATCGATCTATTATGTCGGCGGCTATGCCTATGGTTTTCCCGTGCGCGCCGCCGTTGTTGATATCGTAGAAGTCAGCGCCGGCGGCGGCTCCATCGCATGGCTCGATGCGCAGAACCGGTTACAGGTTGGCCCTCAAAGCGCTGGCTCCGAGCCAGGTCCTGTCTGCTATGGTCGCGGCGGCGAAAATCCGACTGTGACAGACGCCAACATCGTGCTCGGCCGGCTTGATGCGGACGCTTTCCTTGGCGGCGAAATGAAACTGGATGCTGCCGCCGCACGCCATGCGATGGACGCAAAAATCGCTGGGCCTTTTGGCCTTGCAGGCGATGCAGGCCGCGACAGCGCCGCCAGTGGCGTGTTGCAGATTGCTCTCCTCACCATGTCCGGCGCAGTCAAGCAGATCAGCATTGAACGGGGTTATGATCCACGTGACTTCACCTTGATCGCCTATGGTGGAGCAGGCCCGCTGCACGCTTCGGCTTTGGCGCGCGAGCTGCATATTCCCCGTGTGGTCATCCCGCCCGAGCCCGGCAATTTTGCCGCCACGGGCATGTTGCTGGCCGATGCGCGTGTCGATGAAAGCACCACGATCCTGCGCGACCTCGACGCTTCGGCTTTCACCGTCACCGATGCGTGGTTTGCAGAGGCGGAAGCGCGGGCGACCACAGCACTGAAGCAGGAACCCGGCGCAGGCGCGCCGCTATTCCAGCGCTTCGCCGAATTGCGTTACAAGGGGCAGATGCATTCCGTGCGAACGCCCATGGCCGCCAATGCGCCTGATTTGCAGGACAAGTTCGAACAGGTCTATCGCGCACGCTATGGCCATGCGCAGACGGGCCTGCCGGTGGAACTCGTTGGGCTTCACTCGGTTGCGGCCGCACCGCTGCCGGGGCCTGCTATTTCGAATATTTCGCAACGGGCCGAAAGCGCTGCGGCAATTGGGTCTTCATCGCGACCGGTCTATTTTGCCGAAGCGCGCGGCAGGATCGCTACCCGTATTTATCACCGCGCCGCGCTGCCCTCGGGCTTTCAGGCGGATGGGCCAGCGGTCATCGAGGAATATGGATCGACAACGATCATAGGACCACATGATCATTTTACCATTGGCGCGTTGGGCGAGATCCTCATCGACTGCACGGGAGCAGCCTCATGAGAGCGATGGCAGCTGATGACATCGATCCGATCACGCTGGAAATCATTCGCCATGCGCTGATCGCCATTCCCGATCTTGTAGACGCCAATATAACGCGAACGGCCTATAGCCCGTTGATCTTTGAATACAAGGATTATGCTGTTGGCATCGTCGACGCGGGCGGCGAACTTGTGTCCCAGTGCCGGGGCGGAATTCCGCTGTTTGTGACAACGGCCCTGGGCGACGCTGTGCGTGACGGCATTGAAATTCATGGAGCAGATGGCATCGGCCCCGGCGACGTTCTCGTCACCAATTATGTAGGTACGCAGGGGCAGCATCTCAACAATGCGGTGATGTATACGCCTGTCTTCGTTGAGGACTCTGAACGCCCCTTCGCATGGTTCGCGGTTCTTGTGCACTGGTGCGATATCGGCGGCCTCGCAGAAGGATCGATTGATGGCGCTGCCCGCGAAATCTATCAGGAAGGCCTGCATCTGCGTTCTGTCAAAGTCGTGGCTGGCGGCAAGAAATGCGAGGATATCTGGCGTATCATCGGTCTGAATACGCGCACGCCAGACATGCTGCTGGGCGATGTTGAGGCGCAGCTCGCTGGCTGTCTGCTCGGGCGGTCCCAATTTGAAGACCTGATCAAACGTTATGGCGCACGTGCGGTTCGCCGGGCGATCGAGACGATCTGGGATCGCTCGGATGCAGCGGCGCGCGACGTTGTGCGCTCCCTGCCCGATGGCGTCTACGAGGCCGAATCCTGGCTCGATGGCGATGGCGTCGACAAAAGCAGAAAGGTTCGCATCCACGCGAAAATCGAGGTGCGCGGCGACACCATGAGCGTGGATCTCTCCGGCGTTGAAGAACAATTGCCGGGGCCTTTCAATTCGGGCTTTACCGGCGGCGCGATGACGGCAGCGCGCATTGCGTTCAAATATCTGACCACGCCCGGAGAGCCTGCAAATTCCGGTGCTTTTCGCGCGCTGGACGTCATTTGTCCCGAAGGGCGCTTTCTGAACGCACGCTACGGCGCGCCCATGGGGCTTTATTCGTCGCCGCTGCCAACCGTGATCGACACGATCCTGCGCGCCATCGCGCCGGCCTGTCCGCAGCGCGTTTCGGCGGGACATTTCGCGGATTTTTCGCTGTTCCGCATCTATGGGCCGCATCCCAAGACCGGCAAACTCTACAATATGTTTGGTTCGGGATTTGGCGGCTGGGGCGCCTTGCGCGATGCCGACGGCCCCGGCCCGTTCAAGACCATGGCCCATGGCGATGTGCTGGAAGTGCCTGTGGAGCTGCATGAAGCGACGACTCCCGTGCGGGTCGAAGCCTGCGAATTCATCCCCGATACCGGCGGTCCCGGCACGACACGCGGCGCGCCGGGATTGCGCAAGGTGTTTCGCGCGCTTGTGGAATCCAAAATGTTTGTGGTCTTTGCCCGCGTCACCAGCAAGCCCTGGGGCCTTGAAGGCGGGCGCGAAGGTGCGACAGGGCAGGCCATTCTCCATCGCGAAGGCGCAGCGCCGCGCATCATGCACAAGGAATGGGGCGTGCCCCTGCATCCCGGTGATCGCATCGAATTGCAGACCGGCGGCGGCGGCGGGTTCGGCCCGCCAGAACTGCGCGATCCCGCCCGCGTGGCAGATGATGTGAGGCAGGGTTACGTGACCCGCGGGAGCGCGGCGCGGGATTATGGGGTGGCGCTGGGCGCTGATGGCGCAGTTGATGAGGCGGCGGCAGGTCGGCTTTCGCGTAGATAATCTGCGGACATTCAATTTCTGCAGATATGTTTTGACCCTTGTGCTGGCCGGCGCGCGGTCCTCCGGCCCACACTAAAAGGCACGGGAGCTCCGCGCCCACTGCGCCAATAGCCCCGCCGTGCTGATGCACGCGAGGTATGTGCGGCAAGGATGCTGGAAGAAAGTCAGGACGTGTCAGGGGCCAGCGCATTGCGGGCGAGCCAGTCGCAGTCGCGCAGCACGTGATCCACTTCCAGACGCGGTTTAACGCGGAAGCCGGGCGCGCGTCCCGGCCGCATGGGCATTCTGAGTTTCAGATGGGGGAATTTCTGCCGCCGGGCCAGCGCGCGCACTAGGCGTTTGGCCTGACGCGGCAGATCCTCGAGCGCGCCGATCACCGCTTCAAGCCGCCGCAGGAGATTGAGGGGGCTTATATCCGCAGGCTTCTTGTCCGGCATATAGGGTGCGTTGAGGCTCTCTTTCAGCCTGCTGAGTCCCTCGCCGTCGAGCGAAATAATGCGCGGCAGAGCAGCGGAGGCTTTTTTTGCGGGCCTCTGTCGCTGGCAATAAAAACGCTGCCAGGGATCGAAGAGCGCAAAGGACTGGCGCTTTTTTCCCGTCCCCGTGCGGGCAAGACCTGAGGGCACGGAACGTGACTGCGCCTGTGGACGCGGCGGCGGCGCTTTCATTCCCGTGATCGTGACGAGCACAACAATCAATCGCCGCACGG
>CANJJI010000014.1 GCA_947474545.1 Beijerinckiaceae bacterium
GATCGTCCAATCCCTCCCAGCATTCAATAAATTTGTCCAAAATATTCTCCCGCGCCGTGATTCGTTCACGGCCCGGTAGAATCCATCTCAAGCAAAACGTAAAATCAGCGCCCGAAACAGCACGCTATTTCAAATGCGATTCCCCTGTCTCTTGCGGGCTCTTCAGCCTGCGCTCCGGCAGCTCCCACATCGACAGAACCGCCCAAACCGTATCTATTCGCTGACCGTATTGTCCCCTTCCTGCCCAAGGTCCGGTCCTTTTGCCATGTCCGCCAATCCCGATTCCGCGCCCAAGGCGGCTCCAAGCGTGCTGATCACGCTCCTGCCCGTTATGTCGGTGCTGTTTGTGGCCTATCTCGTCATCGGCTTTGCGATGCCGGCCTTGCCGCTGCATGTGAGCCAGGGGCTGGGGCAAAGTGCGTTCATCGTTGGCGTTGTCGGCAGTACACAATTTGCCACCGCGCTGATTTCCCGTTTCTGGGCGGGCGCACATTCAGACGGTAAAGGCCCGAAGCATGCGATGATCGTGGGGTTGTTGACCATCATTCTTTCAGGGCTTGCCTATCTGCTGTCGCTGCAATTTACCGCCACCCCGCAATTGTCGGTAGCCATTCTCATGGGGGGACGGGCGCTGTTGGGCATTGGCCAAAGTTTTATCGTGATGGGCTCCATGAGCTGGGGGCTGGCACTGGCGGGGCCCGCGAACACCGGCAAGGTGATGGCTTGGATGGGCATTGCGCTTTATGCGGCGGCCGCCATAGGTGCACCTATTGGGACGGCGCTGTATCAAGCCTATGGGTTTGCGGCAGTTGCGGCGGCGACCATGCTGATGCCAGCGGCGACCTTGCTGCTGGTTGCACCGTTGGCGGCGATTCTGGGCACACCGCAACCGCGTGCCGCATTCTCAAAAGTGGCGGGCGCTGTGGGCCTGCCAGGGCTGGGGCTGGCGCTCAGCGTGGTGGGCTTTGGCGCCATCACCACATTCATCGCGCTGCTTTATGTGGAGCGCGGCTGGGATCATGTCTGGATGGCGTTTTCAACGACGAGCCTCGCCTTCATTCTGGGCCGCGTGACGCTGGGCCATCTGCCGGACCGGATTGGCGGGGCACGAGTTGCTGCCGTCTGCGTGCTGGTTGAAGTTGCCGGGCAGCTGATGATCTGGCAGTCGCCCAGCGTGGCGTTAACGCTCGTGGGTGTTGCTCTCACCGGCTTTGGCTATGCGCTGGTTTATCCGGGCTTTGGCGTGGAAGCGATCCGCCGCGCGCCCCCGCAAAACCGGGGCCTCGCCATGGGGGCGTTTACTGCCTTCTACGATCTCTCACTGGGAATCTCCGGGCCGCTGCTGGGGCTGGTCGCTGGCGCTGCTGGGATTGGCTCGGTTTTCTTCGTGAGTGCATTGACGGCGATTGCCGGCGCGATGATTGCGGGATGGCTGGTGTGGCGGCCGGGCAGAGGGTGAGGGACAGACTTTTCAGCAAACAGCCTGCTTGCCCCCCGCCCAATTATAGTATTGATTTCTATTTACAATCTACTGGAGATCGGGTCATGCCACTATCCCCCACCCGCCGCGCACTGGTTCTGGGCCTGCTGTCCGCGCCGTTTGCTTCGCTCGCTGCACACGCACAGGCAGGTGATCCTGTGGCGATCACGGCGCAGATCTTCAATGATTACCAGCGCGACAAGGTTCCTTCGATTCCCTATACGCCGGCCATTCGCGCCCGTATGCGCATGTCCAGTGTCGGCAAGGAGGCCGATATTATTCTGCAGGCGCAGGATACCGAAGTTAAGAATTATACGGTGCAGCCGGTGTCCCTTGGCGCAGACAAGGCTGTTGTCGATGCGCGCTTTCTCAGCTTCGACCGGCGCATGCATGTGCGCTTTGATTTTCGCATGGTCGACGGCAAATGGTTGGTTGCCAATTTTCGGCATATCGCAGGGGTCGAACACAAGACCGACCTGCGCCGTGAATTGAAAATGCAACCGCTGGATTGATGGGTTTCTAAATTCCTGCGAGCCGCGGAAACAGCGCTTGCGCGTTTTTCCGTTCAATCGCGGTGCGCGCCGCGTCACTCATTGAATAGGCGTGCAAATCCGCAATATCTGGACCGGGCTTGATAAAAGGGAAATCGCTGCCGTAAAGAATGTTCGATTGCGGGAAGAAATTCAGCAGGGCTGCCAGTTGCGGCGTACTGGTCGCCGCAGCCGTATCACAATAGAGACGCTTCAACGCATGTTCGATGCCGCCGGGATTATTATCGACAAATGCCTTGACGCTGGAGCCCACGTGCTCAATTCGCGCTGCCAGATAAGGCAAAACGCCTGCGCCGTGTGAGAAGATGAATTTGATATCGGGGCAGCGCGTCAGCGTTCCGTGCAGCACAAGATTGGTGATCGCGCGCGTCGTTTCAAATGGAAACTCGATGCCCTGCGGCACCAGCCCCGGAATCAATTTAGCTGTGGCCGGGTGCAGGGCCGGATGCACAAAGACAACACATTTGCGCCGGTTGAGCTCATCGAAGACGGGCGCAAACGCGGGATCGCCCAGCGATATGCCGTCGTAATTCGACAAGAGACCGATGCCATCGGCTTTTAAGGTATCGAGCGCATATTCGATTTCCCGCAGGGCGCCGTCGGTGTCGGGCGGCGCGATGACTGCAAAGAAACCAAAACGGCTGGGGTAAGCTTGAACCGTTTTCGCGCCTTCCTCGTTCCAGTCACGCGAGAGCCGGCGGGCGGCGGGCACATCGCCATACCACACGCCCGGTGTCGAAATAGAACCTATGCCGCAGGCGATTCCTTGACTGTCCATGGTTTCGAGCGCCAGCTCAGGTGACCAGTTCACGAGCCGGTCCTTGCCGGTGGAGCTGTGCGAATAGCCGGGAATGCGCGCCTGTTCCTCGATCATGTAACGGCGCGGCCAGAAGTGATGGTGAACGTCGATGCGTTGCAAGTGCTTTCCGGCCATGCCGATCTCCCGATTTTAAATTGTGCTCTGTCCTGAGATAAGCTGCGTGCGGACTTGATCAGTTCAAGCGTATATTGGCAGTCTTGATGACCTTGCCCCAGCGCTCGAATTCCTCTCTAAACAGCTTTTCCAGCTCCGCCGCGTTCAGCGGCATCGGCTTTGCATTCAATGTCGATATGCCCTTTTGCACGGCCGGATCAGACAGGGCCTCGATCATCGCGTTATTGAGAGTCTTGATGATGTCTGGCGGTGTCTCACGGCGCGCCACATAGGCGTACCATCCATTGACTTCAAAGCCCGGGACAGCGTCTGCGATTGGCGGCAGTTCGGGAAATTCGGCGTTGCGGTCGAGGCTGGTTACGCCGATACCGGCGAGCTTGCCGGTGCGGATAAATTCGCCCACCGGCAAATTGCTGAACATCATCTGCACATTGCCGCTGATGAGATCAGTCAGCGCCAGCGCGCCACCGCGATAGGGTACATGGGTCAGCTCTATGCCGGCCATCATCTTGAGCAATTCTGCGCCCAGATGGGGGTCTGATCCCATGCCCGGCGTTGAATAATTGATCTTGCCCGGATTGGCTTTCGCATAGGCCAGAAATTCCGGCAGTGTTCTAACCGGAACCGACGGATGCAATAACATCACAAGACCGCCGGTGGCGATGCTCGCTACCGGCACAAAGTCGCGCATGAAATCGAAATTCAGTTTGTCGTAGAGCAAGTTCGCAAGAACATTACCTTTTGAAATTGAAAGCAGTGAATAACCATCTGCCGCCGCGCGCGCTACGCCGCCAGCCGCAATGTTGCCGCCCGCGCCGGGCTGGTTCTCGATGATGAAGGGCTGGCCGAGTTTCTCCGCCAGAAACTTGGACGTTAGCCGCGTTACGAAATCGGATGTTCCACCTGGCGCTGTCGTTACAGCCACGCGCACGGCCTTGTTAGGATAATCGAGCGCAAGCGCGGGCGAGTGAAGTTGCAGCGCCGCAGCGCCTCCGGCAGCCAGACGCAGGAAATCGCGGCGTTGTATCACGATAACATCCTCCCTTTCAGTTTGGGCAGGAAGTTAGCAATGAACGATATCGATGTCGAACCGGGACAAGGGCAATTCTCACCCCCTGTCCATCAGCCGCGACACAACGCGCGCTGTGTAATCCACCAGCGGCACGATTCGCGCATAGTTCAGCCGCGTCGGGCCAATCACGCCGAGCGCGCCAATGATCTTCTGGTTGCCGTCGCGGAACGGTGCGACGACCGTCGACGAGCCCGACATGGAGAACAGCTTGTTTTCCGAGCCGATGAAAATGCGCACTCCATCGCCGGTTTCAGCGCGATGCAGTATATCGGCGACTTCTGTTTTGGTTTCCAGATCAGCAAAGAGTTTGCGGATGCGCTCGAGGTCTTCGACGGCGCGCAGGTCTTCCAGCAGATTGGCCTGACCCCGCACGATCAGCTGTCGATCGTTACCCTCCGGCCCGCCCCAGGAGGCAAGGCCGGCGTCTATCAGCCTGGTGGTGAGTTCATCAAGTTCGCGTTTTGCGGCCTCGCGGGAGTTTTCGATCTCCGCCTTCAGTTCGGCAAGTGTGAGCCCCCGCAAACGGGCGTTGAGATAATTGGCCGCTTCCACCAGCGCCGATGCGGGCAGATGCGGCGGGATGACGAGGATGCGGTTTTCCACTGCGCCGTTTTCTGACACCAGAATGGCGAGCGCGCGCCCCGCCTCCAGCCGTACGAATTCGATCTGTTTGAGGCGGGCATTGTCCTTTGAAGCGAGCACAACCGCCGCACCGCGTGTCAGGCCCGACAATAACTGGCCGGCTTCACCAAGGACGTTTTCCAACGTACGGCCGGTCGAGGCGGCTTTGATTTCAGCCTCGATTTTCGCGCGATCTTCCGAGGAGACATCGCCCACATCCAGCATTGCGTCGACGAAGAAACGAAGGCCCAGTTCTGTCGGCAGCCGGCCGGCACTGGTATGCGGCGCATAGACGAGGCCGAGTTCTTCCAGATCCTGCATGACATTGCGGACCGAGGCAGGCGACAGCGTCATCGGCAGATGCCGCGAAAGCTGGCGAGAACCAGTTGGCTCCCCCGTGGTCAGGTAGGAATCCACGATCTGGCGAAAGATTTCGCGCGCCCGTTCATTGAGCGAAGCAAGTGAAGCAGGATCAGCCGGGCGTTCGATGCGGTTGGACATCAGGGGAAGATGGGGGAAGCGGCAGGGGAAGACAAGCGGGGCTTGGGCCCTCACTGGCGGCGCGGCGATGAAAATATTCGACAGGGCAAATTTTTCATCCCGTCACGCCGGCAACCTGTACCCCTTAAACTGCTCTCTCAGCGTCACCTTATTAATTTTCCCCGTGGCCGTATGCGGAATCTCTTTCACCACCTGCACGTCGTCAGGCAGCCACCATTTGGCGATCTTGCCCTGCATGAATGCGAGTACGTTTTCGCTTGAGATTTCGCGGCCCTCTTTCGCCACTACAACAAGCAGCGGCCTTTCATCCCATTTGGGGTGGGCGATGCCGATGACGGCAGCTTCCATCACATCGGGGTGGCCGACAGCCAGGTTTTCCAAGTCAATGGATGAAATCCACTCGCCGCCTGACTTGATGACGTCTTTCGAGCGGTCGGTGATCTGCATATAGCCATTAGCGTCAATGGTTGCGACATCGCCGGTGTCGAAGAAGCCTTGCTCATCGAGAATATTGTCTTCGACGCGATAATAGGCTTTGGCCACTGCGGGGCCCGCGACTTTCAGGCTGCCAAAGGTCTTGCCGTCCCAGGGCAATTCCTTGCCGCTGTCATCGGTGATTTTCATCTCGACTGTGAAGGGCGCATAACCCTGTTTGATTTTAAGATCATAGAGCGCTTCGCCCTGCAATTCGCCTACGCTGGCCTTGAGCGAACCCAGCGAACCCAGCGGGCTCATCTCGGTCATGCCCCAGGCATGCAGCACTTCGATGCCATAGGTCTTTTCGAACGTCTCAATCATGGCGCGCGGCGCGGCCGAACCGCCTATGACCAGGCGCTGGAGATGGGGCAGAGTTTTGCCTTCCTTCTCCATATATTGCAGCAGCATCAGCCAGACGGTCGGTACGCCCGCCGTGCAGGTGACTTTTTCATCACTCAGCAATTCATACACTGAAGCGCCGTCGAGTTTTGCGCCAGGCATCACAAGTTTTGCACCCATCATTGGCGCGGAGAAGGCGATCGACCAGGAATTGGCGTGGAACAGCGGCACGATGGGCAGGATGGTCGTGCGCGATCCAATCGCAAGCGCATCGACGCCGCTCGCCGCCATGGAATGGAGCACGTTGGAGCGGTGCGAATACAATACGCCCTTGGGATTTCCCGTGGTGCCGGAGGTATAGCAAAGGCCGGCGGCGGAATTTTCGTCGAGCGCAAGCCAGCGGAAATCGCCGTCAACAGTACCAATCCAATCCTCGTAGCTGATGGCGTTTTTCAATTTGGTCGCGGGCATATGCGCGTTATCGGTGAGCACAATATAGCGCTCGACCGTTGGCATCTTGTCCGCAAGCGCCTCACAAAGCGGCACGAAGGTGAGGTCGGTCATGATCACGCGGTCTTCGGCGTGGTTGGCGATCCAGGCAATCTGTTCGGGAAACAGGCGCGGATTGATGGTGTGGTAGACCGCGCCTGCGCCGGTGATGCCGTACCAGGCTTCCAGATGGCGCGCCGTATTCCACGCCATTGTCGCGATACGGTCGCCAGGCTTGATACCATCCTGTACGAGCCGCTGAGCCACTTTTAACGCGCGTGTGCGGACTTCCCGGTAGGCAATCCGCTCGATTGGACCTTCGACAGAGCGCGTCACCACCTGCTGCGATCCATGCTGGCGCGCCGCTTGATCGACAATACGGTGAATCAACAGCGGCCAATCCTGCATCAAACCCAGCATGGCATCGTCCTTCCCTCGCTACTTCAGACGCCAGTCTAGCTTGCTGGCGCGGTTCGTCACGTGGAAAAACTACGCCAGAAAGCGCTTAAAGTCTCGCGGCAAGGACAGCAATAGGATCAGACACTTTTCAACGCGGTCCAGCTCCCCGTGCAATTTCTGCCCGCTGCGGTCCATGAGCCCGACGCGCGCGTACCGTCGACGGTTCCGTAAGCGTTGAGTGAATCGTTGCCTCGAACAACCTGAAGCGACACAACGCCATTGCCGCCAATGTTACCGACGATACGGGCGTACAAGAGATTTTCATTTACGCGCCCATCGCGGATCTGGATTTGCGACACGACCGACCGGTCACAATCGCCCGATTTTGTCAGCAGGGATACTGACCAGACGCCATCGTAGCTTCCGCCCGCCTGGGCGGCCGGGCTCAGCATGGAGGCAAAAAGAAGCGCAGCTGCAGCCTGTTTGAACATTCCGATCTCTCCGGGATTTAGGGGCGTGGACGCCTTCAATCCCGCAAATAGTCATGCCATCTGTCTATATGAAGGCAGTACAGCCCCCCAACGGCTAACGTGTGCGCGTCAATTTCGCGCACACGCGTCAAAGTCGCGGGGACTTGCAGAGACAAGCGCGATTTCGGGCAGCGCCCTGATAGTGCAGGTTTGCCACCCTGTAGCTTCAGGAGGCGGTTTTCCTGTCCCAGATTTCGAAGATCAAAACGGCCACCGCGCCATAAATCACGTGGCCTGCCCAGCTCATGAACGAGAGGGGTGCAAAAGCTGTGAGCAAGAGAAAGGGCTGGTTGGCGAGCGGCGCCATAATGCCTAGCGCGTTGAACCATGTGAAGGAGCCCCAGCTCAGCGCATCAGCCGAAAGCGCATTCCTGTTTATGAAACGCGTCGCCGACAGCAGGGTGACGAGAATCCAGAAGATGCCGATGAAAGCCGTCAACTGTCCCGTGATGCCCATATACGCGACATAGACTGAAAACAGCAGCCAGACCCCGATATCCAGAATCGCGCCCCAGTTTCTCAGGCCGCGCGACACAAACCAGTAGGCGAGGGGATAGCCCACAATGCCCACAATCCAATGCAGGGCCGTTGCCAGCGGCAGGGATATCATCACGCCTGTACGGGCTGCGATGAGCGTGCGCACCAGTTCTGGTGGCTCAAGAGGGAAACCGGCCACGGGCGGCGTGGCGTAACGGGCCCAGAGTTCCCAGATCACAAGGCCCACGAAGCCGCCCACGAACAGGCGCAGGAGCGTCTGCACGTTGGGAACAGGTGGAATGGAAATCAGGGATGAATTTGCGGTGGTGTTCATGCAGCCTCCTGTTTCCAGCGCTATGCGCCGGCTAAGGATTTTATAATGCGTGGCGGTGATGCCCGTGCTTCACAACGCGGTCAACCGGGCATCAGTGTTGCGTGATGGCAGGTCGCGTCTACATCACGGCGCGGTGACTGGCGCTTGACTTGGCGGGGGCTTTGGCGAAGATCACGCCAGCGGGCGCGGCGGTCATCGCCGCACCAAACCCGTGCACCAAGAATCTGAAACCGGACCGGAATTCCGGCATCCATTTGGGAGGATAGTATGAAGCTCGCGTTTTTCAACGACTGGCGCCTCGGCGTAGTGAATGGCGATCAGATCGTCGATGTAATGGACGCGGTCAGCCTCGTTCCCCGGGTCGGCCCGCATGATCTGATCAACGGCGTAATCGAGCGCTGGGATACCTACAAGAGCAAGGTGGAAGCCGCCGCCAAGGGCAAGGGCGTTCCGCTTGCCAGCGTCAAGTTGCTGCCGCCGCTGCCGCGCCCCATCAATATCGACTGCATGGCTGTCAATTATATGGAAGACGGCACCCGCACCGAGCCTGCGCCGATCAATGGCTTTCCGAAGTCCGCGAACTGCATCATCGGACCCGGCGAACAGATGATCATGACCGACATTCCCATGACAGCCTTCGAGGCTGAGGCGGAACTGGGCATCGTCATCGGGAAGAAGGGCCATAATATTCCCGCCGCCAACTGGCGCGAACATGTGTTCGGCTATATCAACTTCATCGACGGTTCAGCCCGCGGCCTGCCGCCAGCGGGCGCTGTCTTCTACCAGATGAAGAACCGCGAAACCTTTGCTCCCATCGGCCCGTGGATTGTCACCGCCGACGAAGTGCCGGATCCGCAACAGCTGCAGGTTCGTCTGTGGGTGAATGGCGAATTGCGCCAGAACTTCAACACGTCCGACATGGCGCACAAGATTCCGCGCTCCATCGAATGGGTGAGCGCCATGCATACCCTGAACCCCGGCGATATTCTCGCCACCGGCACCAACCATGGCGGCCTCTCTTCCTTGATGGATGGCGACAAGGTGGAGCTGGAATGCGACCATTGCGGCAAGCTGGCCGTCACTGTGAAGGACGATCTCAAGCGTAAGTGGCCGAGTGTCACCCGTCTTGCAGGCGGTGACCGGAGCAAGGCCAGCGTGCAGACTGGCGGCAAATACGCACCGAAGTAGGGGCGATAGTTTGCTTACAAAGCAGCTCAGGACAGCCTTGCCCTTCGAGACGCGCCTTTCAGGCGCTGCTCAGGGTGAGGTTTTCTGGAAGTTCAGCCCTTTAAAAAATTACAACCTCACAACAGCTCTCATGCTGAGAGTTTCGCGAAGCGAAACGTCTCGAAGCACGAGGGCTGCACGTGGAATTGTCACCGCACTGACGGCTGCGCTCGTTTGCGCAGCCGTTTTGTTTTCTTCCCCCACCCGCGCGCAGGATCAGACCGCCGAATTCTATCGCGGCAAGACTATTCGCCTGATTGTCGGCGCTGCGGCTGGCGCGGCCTATGATTTCATGGCGCGGGTACTGGCAACCCACTACGGCCATTATATCCCCGGCAATCCCAATTTCGTTGTCGAGAACATGCCCGGCGCGGGCTCCATCGTGATGCTGAACTATCTAGCCAATCGCGCGGCCAAAGACGGCACGGCGATAGGCCTATCGCTTGGCGGGGTGATCCATGAACCGCGCCTCAATGCGCTCTCGCGCGATGGCAAGAATGTGCAATTCGATGCCACAAAATTCGGCTGGCTCGGCTCGCCCGCGCAACAGCCGCTGATTTATGTGGTCTGGCATCAGACCCCGTTCCAGTCGTTTGCCGACCTGCAAAAGCAGGAAGCGACGTTTGCGACGACCTCGCGTTCCGGCGACAATTTTGTCATTCCCGTCTTCACCAATCAGGCGCTCGGCACAAGGCTGAAACTCGTGCAGGGCTATAAGGGCGTCAACGATATTTTTCACGCGATGGAACAGGGCGAGGTGCAGGGCACCGGCATGATCCTCGCCAGCCTGCTCGCCAGACAGGACTGGATCAGGGACGGCAAGGCCCGCGTACTGATGCAATTTGGCGCAACGCGTAACCGCCTCATTCCTGATGCGCCGACCGCCATCGAAATGCTGCAGGAGGAAAGGGCGAAGCAGATGCTGCGCATCTACGCCCAGAAATATGCAACGACCTATCCGTTCATGGTTCCAGCGGGCACGCCGCCCGAACGCTTGCGCGCGTTGCAGGATGCATTTGATGCGGCGATGAAGGATGAAAAACTGGTCGCCGACGCGCGCAAATTCGGCATAGACATCGATCCCGTGCGTGGCGTAGACATCGAAAAAATCGTGGCGGAAGTCGCAACGCTGTCCGGCGATGTGGCGGAACAATTGCGCGGGCTGATCAATCCGCCGTGAGGGTATACTCCCCCGATGTCAGGCTTCACTATTCCTGTGCCGGCTTGCCCCCAGTCACTCAGCTCCTGATCTCATCCGGCGGTGCGCGGCCCGCCAGAAATTCCAGGATATTGCTTGCGGCCCTGTGTTCTATCGCGAGGCGAACGCTGGCAACGGCGGAGCCCAGATGCGGCGTAAATAAAGTCGCGGGCTGTTCGCGCAACGCCGGCGGAATCTCCGCAGGGCGGCCGTCCAGTGCCCAATCCTCAAACGCAAACACATCCGCCGCATAGCCGCCGAGCCGGCCGGACGTCAGCGCGATTGCAATGGCATCTTCATCTGCAACCGAGCCACGCCCCACATTGATGATGAACTGGCCCGGCCTTGCCTGCGAAAGATAGTGCTGACCAATCATCTGCCGTGTGGCGGGCGTCAGCGGCGCGGCAAGGAAAAGATAATCCGCATGCGTCGCGGCTTCCTGCAGGTTCGCCATGTTCACACGCGAATCTACCGCCTGCGGATCGACACCCAGAATGCGCGCGCAGCCAAATCCGGCGAGTCTGTCAATAATTGCACATCCGACCTTGCCAAGGCCCACAACTGCTACTATCGCCTGATGGAGCCCAGTTCCATAAAGGACAGGCCGCCAGCCCGCGAAGTCGCCGTTGCGCACCAGCCTATCGCCGGCCAGCACTTGCCGGGCCAGACCGATGGCCAGACCGATCGCCAGTTCCGCAGTCGGCTCGGTAAGCAAATCGGGCACGATGGATACGCGAACGCCAGCTTGTACTGCAGCCGCGATATCAAAATTGTCGTAGCCTTTGAGTGCACATGCGAGCATTTTCAACCGGCCCGGTGCGACGAAGAAAGGCGCTCCCAACCGGTCGGGCATGAATGTCATGACGGCGTCGCAGGTGCGCGCGAGGGCTTCGACATTGTCGGGGGTCCAGGGTTCAATGCCAGGATTGATGATGACTTCTCCGGCTTCGCGCAACCGGTCCGCGACGGCCTCGTGAATTCTGGCGGTTACAAGAATCCGGCGCTGCGAAATCTTTTCAGAAACCATCATTTCAGCATCTGCCTCAATCGTCCGCCGATCGAATCAACCACGACGACACAGGCCAAAATGGTCAGGAGGATTGCGGAGACTTCGTCATACTTGATCAACCGCAACGCAGCCATCAATTCAAATCCAATGCCGCCCGCTCCGACAATGCCCAGAACGGCGGAAGCGCGAAAATGATATTCGGTCCGGTAGATCGTGACATCAGCGAGTTGCGGCAAGACCTGCGGCAAGACCGCATGGGTAATAACCTGAAATCGCGTTGCGCCCGCCGCCCGGGCCGCCTCAAGCGGCTTGTGATCAACATGCTCGATGGCTTCAGCAAAGAACTTTCCAACCATGCCCACCGAATGCAACCCGAGTGCCAGCACGCCGGGCAGCGCGCCAAAGCCAACCGCGGCGACGAACAATATGCCCATGATAATTTCGGGAACTGAACGCAAAAGCGCCAGCAGCGCGCGTGCAGCTTCATAGACAATGCGGTGTGGCGTGGTATTTTTGGCCGCGCAAAGAGCCAGTGGCAATGAAAAGAAAATTGCAACAGCCGTACCCGCAATCGACATGGCCAATGTGTCAAGCAGCGGCCGCAACCAGCTTTGCCAGCGGGCGAAATTGGGCGGCACCATTTCGCTGGCAAGCTGCCGGATCGCCGGTCCGCTTTCGATGAATCGTTGCGCGTCGAAAAATCCGGTAATCCAGAGCGCCGATACGATGACAGCAAGTATTGCGGCCAGCAGGGCGGCATGGCGCCGCGCGCCCTGCCGGTCCTGTGCTAATATTGCCGCGTATTGCGCCGCCTCGCTCATTTCATCGCCGCAAGATCTAGCTGCAGAATTTTCGCGGTTTCGCGCAGCACGTCATAGGTCTGGTCGTTGGCGGCGACAAACCCTTCGACGCGGAACGACTTTAGGACTTCTTTGTCTGTTACTTCCAGAAATGCCCGGCGAATCGCGTCCTTCAGTACTGGCGCCAGATCGCCCTGCATCACTATGGGATAGTTCGGAATTTTGTCAGAGACAGCGAGGATTGACAGTTTTTCGGCGTCAATCGTTTTGCGTTCGATCAGCACGTCGAAAATCGATTTTGATAATGCGCCTGCTGGCACCTGCCCCGCCTGAACCGCGCGGGCGACCGCATCATGGGTGCCCAGATGCACGGGCTTGTAATCCTTTGCACCATCGAGGCCGGCTTTGCTCAATAGCAAGGCGCGCGGCGAAAGATGGCTGGACGTTGAAGCCTGATCGCCAAAACCAAATGGCTTGCCGCGCACATCTTCAAGCGTCTTGACCGGACCAGCCTTGTTGGCGATCAGGACAGAATTGTAAAACGGTGCGCCACGCTCGACCCCCACGGCAAATGGTTCGATATTGGGCGCTTTCGATTTTGCCAGAACATAGGAGAACGGTCCAAAATAGGCCACTTCAATACGCCCGAAACGCATGGCTTCGATCATCGAAGAATAATCGGTCGTCACAATGATCTCGATGTCCTTTTTGAGAACATTGGCGAGATAGGTTTTGAGAGGCTGCGCGTTCTGGATCAGCGTCGAGGCGTTTTCATCCGGCAGCAGCGCAACGCGCAACCGGGCAGGATCCTTGCCCTGAGCGAATGCCGGGGCAGCTGCACAAACCGCGCTGGCGGCGGCGTAACGGATAAAATCTCTGCGTTTCATGAGGCAACTCCAATTGGTGGGATGTTCTGGATGGGAACGCGCCGAGGGAGCCGCCCGCTGGCCGGTACGATGTTGCCGTAAATCGCCGCTACGGCATTTTCATCGAGTTGCGATGGCGGTCCGTCGAAGACAACTTTTCCCGCATGCAGTCCAACAATCCGGCCCGCAAATTTCTTGGCGAATTCGATCTGGTGCAGACTTACAACAGCGGTCAGTCCATCACTCTGGCAAATACCGTGCAGCAGAGAGAGCACATGGTCCGAGGTTGCGGGGTCAAGCGATGCGACCGGCTCATCAGCAAGAATGATTTCCGGCGATTGAACCAGTGCGCGGGCAATGCCGACGCGTTGCTGCTGCCCGCCCGACAATTCATCGACACGGCGCAATGCCTCTTTCAGCAAACCAACCCGGTCAATAGCTCTCAGGGCCAATTCCTTTTCGGCGTGTGAAAAGCCAAACAGCGTCTTCAGCGGCGAATGAAAGGCCAGTCTGCCCGTCAACACGTTGGACAGCACGCTCAACCTGCCAATCAGATGGTGCTGCTGGAAGATCATGCCGGTCTGACGCCTGTGCGCGCGCAATTGTTTCTTGCCCGCTATATCGCCGGTGGCGGATTCGATCCGCCCGCCAGTCAGGCGCACCAGGCCGTTAAAGCTCCGCAGCAATGTCGATTTGCCGGCGCCTGAAGGACCCAGCAGCACGGTAAAGCTACCCGGCTCGATCGACAGTGTGGTCGCGGACAGGGCGAGTGTGCCGTTGGGATAAGTAACTTCTGCAGCCAGCGCCTGGAGCATTCGGGGGTCCTCTCACGTTGTCGCTAGGCGCGGCGCGTGACAGTCCTGTGAATAAATTTTGACATTTATGATTTGCGCTAAGGCATCGCCTGTAGCGCTCCGCGCCCGACTTAGTCAGCCGCCCCATACGCACTTGGAGAATTGGCGTGGTGACCTTTAGCGCCTCTCCGGCGATGTCGTGGCGCAATTGTGCGGCCTGATCAATCCGCCGGAAACCATGCCGCGGCTCGCCTTTTCGCGGGTCATAATGCTTTAAAACCCCCGTTATATGTTCAGCTTCGTTTCCCGTTAGCGCCAGAGATCGCCGATATGTTCCAATTTTTTGCGAAGCTATTCCTGCGTTTGGGCTTTATCGCCTTTTTGGCTGGCCTTGCCCCCACCTCGATCGCCATATTCGACCAATTGACGTGTACGCCTGCCACAGCGCGCGTTGAGAGCCTTCAAGGCGCTCGAACCGCGATCAGCTTTACCACTGCCGACGGACGGCCGGTGAGGATGCTGGCCTATACGCGAAAGATCGGCCTCGAATTCCGGGCTATGGCGCCGGGGTCCAGCACGCTGTCACCCGGCGTCTATTCTGGCGACAGACCGGTCCGCGCAGGCGCAGCTGTCAACATCCTCTATCGCGGCGCGGGCATAGACGCGCCGCCCTACGTCTCGCAACCATTTTCCTTTGCTGCGGAAAGGCTGGGCATCACGGTGGGCTCAATCGGGCTGGTCCTGCTGCTGTTGAGCATGGTGCTCCTGCGTCTCTCAGGCAGCGGATCGGGCCGACGCGGATCTTTTGCAGGCGCTCATTGACGCCGGCAAGGCAGACGATGAAGCATTGCTGACCAATCACGCACGGCGCTCCGGCAAGGCTCGAAAAGCGCCCTTGCCAATTCGCCCTGCCTGCCGCAAACCTGCCGGGAACCAAACAAGCCTGCCGGAGCCCCCATGGCCAACACTGCCGCCAAGAATGAATTCGTCTGGGATGATCCCTTCCTGTTCGAGAGCCAGCTCAACGAGGAAGAGCGGATGATCCGCGACACGGCGCGGGATTTCGCACAGAGTGAATTGCTGCCCAAGGTGGTCAAAGCCTATGCCAATGAAACTGTTGACCGCGATGTCATCCCTGCTATGGGCAAGCTCGGCCTGCTGGCCGTCACCTTGCCGGAACAATATGGCGGCTCGGGCGCTGGCTATGTGAGCTATGGCCTTGTGGCGCGGGAAATCGAGCGGGTGGATTCAGGCTATCGCTCCATGCTGTCTGTACAATCCTCGCTCGTCATGCATCCCATCAACGCCTTCGGCAGCGAAGAGCAGAAGCGTAAATATCTGCCCAAACTCGCTACCGGCGAATGGGTCGGCTGTTTCGGCCTCACCGAACCGGATTCCGGGTCTGACCCGGGCTCGATGACCACAAAGGCCGAAAAGGTGCAGGGCGGCTATGCTATTACCGGGCGGAAAATGTGGATTTCCAACGCGCCCATCGCCGATGTGTTCGTCGTCTGGGCGAAATCGGACGCGCACAAGGGTGCGATCAAAGGATTTATCATTGAGAAGGGCGCGAAGGGCCTGTCAGCGCCCAAGGTTGAGGGCAAGCTGTCGCTACGCGTGTCTGTGACAGGCGAACTGGTGCTTGATGGCGTTGAAGTCTCCGAAGACCAGATCCTGCCAAATGTCAGCGGGCTCAAGGGGCCATTCGAATGTCTCAACCGTGCGCGTTTTGGCATATCCTGGGGTGCCATGGGCGCGGCGGAAGATTGCTGGTTCCGCGCCCGGCAATATACGCTGGACAGAAAGCAATTCGGCCGGCCGCTCGCCGCCAATCAGCTCATTCAGAAAAAACTCGCGGATATGCAGACCGAAATCACGCTGGGCCTGCAGGGCGCGCTGCGCATCGGCCGGTTGTTCGATGAGGGACGGCTTGCGCCGGAAATGATCTCGATCATGAAGCGCAACAACGCCGGCAAGGCGCTCGACATCGCCCGTGTCGCCCGCGACATGCATGGCGGCAATGGCGTGCATGGCGATTTCCACGTGATGCGCCACCTGCAGAACCTGGAATCGGTCAATACCTATGAAGGAACGCATGATGTGCATGCGCTGATTCTGGGCCGGGCGCAGACGGGGATACAGGCGTTTTTCTGAGATGAGCGGGGAAGATGCCGCGCCGGAACTCGATCCGTTCCTGCAAAAACTGCGGGCCATGCTCTTATATGGTGCGCTCGCCTTTGCAACCGGCTTCGTGTTCGGCGTGATGCGAGAACTCGCGTTCATTCCGCTGCTCGGAAAAAGCGTTGGCAAATGGACCGAATTCATCCCGCTGGTTGGAGCCCTCTTCTTTGTCGCCGCCTATGCGCTGCGGCAAATCAATGCGCCTGACAGGCGTACCCTACTGATGATGGGTTTTGGCGGCGTCATCGTGTTGCTGATGTTCGAATCCCTGTTCGCGCTTTATGTGATGCAAGTGCCGCTTGCTATCTATCTGGACGGCTTCAATATCCTTAAAGGCGAATTATTCCCGTGGGGGCTGGCGATGATGGCGCTTGCACCACTGCTGTTGAATTACTTCCGGACACGAAACATATGACTGGACCGCTCCAAAATATCCGCGTTCTCGAACTCGCCCGCATTCTCGCCGGTCCCTGGTGCGGCCAGTTACTTGCTGATCTGGGCGCTGATGTCGTCAAGGTCGAGCGCAAGGGCGCGGGCGATGATACGCGCCACTGGGGCCCGCCCTGGGTTGAGGGCGTGGATGGGAAGCCTCTGGGCGCAGCCTATTTCTACGGCTGCAACCGCGGCAAGCGTTCGGTGGAAGCAGACTTCGAAACAGATAAAGGGCAATCGCTGGTGCGCAAGCTTGCTTTGCATGCTGATGTCATTGTCGAAAATTTCAAGCTCGGTGGCTTGAAAAAATACGGTCTCGATTACGAGTCGCTGAAGAAGATCAATCCGCGTATTATTTATTGCTCAATCACAGGCTTTGGCCAGACGGGTCCTTATGCGCCGCGCGCCGGTTATGATTTTCTCATTCAGGGAATGGGCGGGGCGATGCACCTGACTGGCACGCCCGATGGCCCGCCGTCGAAAAGCGGCATCGCCATCGCCGACATATTTACAGGTCTCTATGCTGCCAACGCCGTGCAGGCTGCGCTCCTGCGGCGTAATGAAACCGGCGAGGGCGCCTACATCGATTGCGCGCTGCTTGACGCCATGGTCGGGGTGCTCGGTTATCAAGCGCTGAATTATTTTGTAGGCGGCAATGAACCCAAGCGCATGGGCAATGGGCACCCCAATATCGTTCCCTACGATGTGTATCCTGTCGCGGATGGCGACATCATCATCGCCACGGGCAATGATGGCCAATACAAAAAACTCTGCGAAGTCCTCGGCGTTCCCGCCTATATCGACGATCCCCGCTTCAAAACCATGAAGGACCGCAGCGCCAATCGCGCCGTGTTCAACGAAGTCTTTCATCCCATTACACGGCGCTATGCGCGGGCTGACCTGTTGCCCAAACTGGACGCCGCCAGCGTTCCTGCCGGACCTATCAATACGGTTGTCGATGTCTTCAAGGACCCGCATGTCATTGCGCGGGGCATGCGCATTGATGTGCCTAATCCGAAAGCCAAAAAGGGATCGTCGCCGGGTGTGCGTTCTCCGATCGTTATGGACGGAACAATGGCTGCCTCAGCACGCCCGGCGCCTGCGCTGGGGGAACATACGGATGAAGTCCTGAACGACAGGAACTGGGGAGGCCATTCATGACTGAGAGCTCCAACGCCCGCACTGCGGCTCAAATCCTTGTCGACCAGCTCACTGTGCAGGGTGTGCAGCATGTCTTCTGCGTGCCGGGAGAATCCTACCTCGCCGTGCTCGATGCCTTTCACGATGCGAAAATCGAGATCACCGTTGCGCGGCAGGAAACTGGCGCAGGCATTATGGCCGATGCCTCGGCACGGCTGACCGGTCGACCCGGCGTTTTCTTTGTCACCCGCGGCCCGGGAGCGATGAATGCTGCCCATGCCATCCATATCGCGGAGCATGACAGCGTACCGCTCATCATGTTCATCGGCCAGGTCGAGCGCGGCATGCGCGGGCGCGGCGCGTTTCAGGAAATGGATTACGAAAAGGTCTTCGCGCCTTTTGCGAAATGGGTTGTTGAAATCAATGATCCCTCGCGTATTCCCGAAATCGTGTCCCGTGCCTTTCATGTGGCCATGCAGGGGCGGCCCGGCCCGGTCGTGATCTCTCTGCCCGAGGATATGCTGACAGAGAAAGCCAGCGTTGCTGACGCCTTACGCGCTGAGGCTATCCAGACCTTTCCAGGCGAGGCGGCGATGCAGAAGCTGGCAAGTCTGCTCGACAGCTCAAAACGCCCCATCGCAATTCTCGGCGGTGGCGGCTGGGACGAAACGGCTTGTGCGCAATTCGCAGCGTTTGCGAAGCGCTATGCGCTGCCTGTTGCGTGTTCCTTCCGGCGCACCCCATTGTTCGACGCCACGCACGAATGTTATGCGGGCGAGCTGGCTCTGGCGACCAACCCGAAACTTCTGGAGCGCATCAAATCGTCAGATCTGGTGATGTTGATCGGCGGACGGCTGCCCGAAGTGCCTTCGCACAGCTATACGCTGATCGACATTCCCAATCCGCGGGAAATTTTTGTTCATGTTCATGCGGATGCAGAGGAACTTGGGCGAATCTATCGCCCGCATCTGGGTATTCACGCGACGCCGCAGGCGTTTTGCGTTGCGCTTGAGCAGCTTGCCCCAAAAGCTGCGCCAACATGGGCAGGCGGGACCGCGCAAGCGCACGCGGATTACATCGCTTTCAGCGATTTTGCGCCCGCCATGCCCGGCGACGTCCAGCTTAGCCAGATCATGCTGTGGCTGCGTCAACGTTTGCCTGAAGATTCCATCGTCACCAATGGCGCGGGCAATTACACCATATGGAACGGGCGCTATCTGCGCATGCGCCATCACAGGAATTTGCTCGCGCCGGTTTCCGGCTCGATGGGATACGGACTGCCTGCCGCCGTAGGGGCAAAGCGCGTGATGCCCGAACGCATGGTTCTCAGCTTCAACGGCGATGGATGTTTTCTGATGAACGGGCAGGAATTTGCGACAGCCGTGCAATATAATCTGCCCATCATTGCAATTGTCATCGACAACAGTATTTATGGGACAATCCGCATGCATCAGGAACGCGAATATCCAGGCCGGATCAGCGCAACCCAGATGCGCTCGCCCGATTTCGCCGCGCTGGCGCGCGGCTATGGCGGGCATGGTGAAACGGTGGAGAAAACAGACGAATTCGCTCTGGCCTTCGAACGCGCTGTCGCTTCGGGATTGCCCGCGTTAATTCATGTGAAAATAGATTGCGATGCTATCAGCCCCGTGACAACACTGACTGCAATCAGAGAAAAAGCGTTGCGGGCGTAACCACCATCCGTCTGCCGTCCAGATATTGCTGGGGCGCCAGATGCATTGTGCATTCGCCCGTCAGATCGTGTATCAACATAAAGTCTTACCCGTCCAACAGGGAGCCTCCCTATGAATGACACTGCTTATACGCCCCCCAAAGTCTGGGCCTGGAACAAGCCCAATGGCGGACAGTTCGCCAGCACGAACCGCCCGATTGCCGGCCCCACGCACGACAAGGAACTTCCAGTTGGAAAGCATCCGCTGCAGCTGTATTCGCTGGCGACGCCCAACGGCGTGAAAGTCACCGTCATGCTCGAGGAATTGCTGGCGCTCGGCCACAAGGGTGCTGAATATGACGCCTGGCTGATCAAGATCGGTGATGGCGACCAGTTCGGCAGCGGATTTGTAGACGTCAATCCAAATTCAAAAATTCCCGCCATGATGGACCGCAGTGGTCCGACACCCATTCGTGTATTCGAATCCGGCTCAATTCTGCTTTATCTGGCTGAGAAATTTGGGGCCTTCCTGCCCAAGGATCTCGCCAAACGAACGGAGTGCATGAACTGGCTGTTCTGGCAGATGGGCAGCGCGCCCTATCTGGGTGGCGGCTTTGGCCACTTCTATGCCTATGCGCCGGTGAAGATCGAATATTGCATTGACCGGTTCACGATGGAGACCAAGCGTCAACTCGACGTGCTGGAACGCCATCTTGCGCATAACAAATACATGACCGGAGACGATTACACGATTGCCGACATCGCGATCTGGGCTTGGTATGGCCAGCTGGCCCTTGGCCGTCAGTACGGAGCTGGCGAATTCCTCGACGTAAAATCCTACAAGCAACTGCAGCGTTGGGCGCAGGACATTGATGCGCGTCCCGCCGTCACACGCGGGCGTATGGTCAACAAGGCCAATGGCGACCTCAACATGCAATTGCGCGAACGTCATGACGCCAGCGATTTCGAGACGAAGACACAGGACAAGCTCGAAACGGCGCAATAAGCAAGGACGTTTCGGCGCAAATAAGGCTCTTACATGCCCAGCAAACTCGAGCAGCTCAAATCCATGACAACCATCGTCGCTGACACCGGCGACATGGAGTCGATCCGGGCTTTTCAGCCAACCGATTGTACGACCAACCCCACGCTGATCCTTAAGGCTGCGCAGATGGATGCCTATGCGCACTTGGTCGATGAAGCGATCAACTGGGGCCGCAAGGGCGGCAAGGTCGCCGGGCAGGTCACCGACCGGCTGGCCGTGAATTTCGGCGCCGAGTTATCCAAAATCGTGCCGGGTCGCGTTTCGACCGAAGTGGATGCTGATCTTTCCTTTGATACGCAGGCAATGATCGACAAGGCGCGCGAACTCATCACCGATTACAGGGCGCGCGGCGTCGGGCGCGAGCGCATTCTGATCAAGCTCGCGACCACGTGGGAAGGCGTGCAGGCCGCGCGTGTACTGCAGGGCGAAGGCATCGACTGCAACATGACGTTGCTGTTTTCGCTGACCCAGGCACAGGCGTGCGCAGAAGCGGGTGCATTTCTCATTTCGCCGTTCGTTGGCCGCATCCTCGACTGGTATGCGAAAGCCACGGGGGAAACCTATACAGCGGAGACAGATCCCGGCGTGCTGTCGGTGCGCGCGATTTATAATTACTACAAGGCGCATGACATCGGCACAGTTGTGATGGGCGCAAGTTTTCGCAACACCGGCGAGATCGAAGCACTGGCGGGCTGCGACCGGCTGACCATTGCTCCTGCGCTGCTGCAACAATTGAGCGAAGCGGACGAATATCTGCCGCGCATGCTGTTGATGCCTGTACGCAACATTGATGTACCCAAACGGCTCAACCCCGACGAGAAGACATTCCGCTTTCTGCTCAACGAAGACGCCATGGCAACCGAGAAACTTGCCGAGGGCATCCGCCTCTTCACGAAGGATCTGCGCAGCCTTCGGGACATGGTGGAAAAAAAATTGGGCGCGTAATCCCCGGCAACTCCTGCTTAAAAACGCGCTGCATATGAAATCAGCCGTTCAGCCTCAGAATTTGTCCAGTGCTGCCACAATCTCGCCAGACGCAGGGTTAGTGTAGCTGGCAAGAATTCCGCTGTCGGCTGGGACGTCACATGTTTTTCGGTTCCGTATCGAGTTCAGAGCATAATACGAGCTCCTCGCAGCGGCTGTTTGTTCGCGATCTTGCAGCATCGCTGACTGCGATCGGCGCATTGGGCGCTTTGCTGTTCGTCATACAGGTCAAGCCGTCTGCTCCGGTATATTCTGGTTTGAAAGCTCTTCCCCCTATCGCCTCGAGCGGAGCCGCAGGTGGCGACCGCCACGCCGCGATTCCTGCCCGGCAGCCAAGCGATGTGGCATCCACGCCCGAAGGTGACGAAGAACGCGTGGCCAAGGCGATGGTTGCTTTCGCGCTTTCTAAAGTATCCCCCTTGCGGCCAGAACCAATGGCCTCGATCCCCGTTTCTGTTCCACTCCTGTCTGTGCCGCTGGCTCCACAGAGCCGCCGTAGCAAGGTGCAAGCCGTTTCCCGGCCTGAGGTGTCACGGATACCCATCGGCCCCGGCAGCGTAGGCTTTGCGCAAGCCGAATGGCCGGCGCGGGCTTCTGGCCAGTTGATCGCGGCGACGCCAAAAGATCGGGCCGCCCTGGGTAATATGGCGCGCTTCGTTCCCAGCCCTACCTTGATTGCAAGTGGTGTCCAGTCCTTCGCCGGCGGCGCAAAAAAGACGGTCAGCTACGGTGTTAGCGGCCTGCGTAGCGGCCTTTCGACCGTCCAGGAAAAGGCACTCACGATGGCGGGCAAGCTCTGGTGATACCAAGCCTTGTTGATGGAAAGTCTCGTATCGTCTTTGGATTGATGTAGTTTGCGCAAATAGATCGCTCGCAGATCACCTGGCGCATATACAATCCGGAGACCCCTTTGGCAGGCCCCCTCTCTCTCGGCGAATATAAGGAAGCACTCATATTCCTCGGCGCCGCTGGCGTCGTCGTGCCGTTGTTCCGGCGACTTAAAGTCAGTCCCGTCATTGGATTTCTTGCCCTTGGCATGGCCCTTGGGCCGCATGGGCTGGGCCGTTTGGCTGACCAGTATGTGTGGGCTTCCGCATTCAACCTGTCCAATTCCGAGCGCATGCAGAATTTCGCCGAACTTGGCGTTGTCTTTCTGCTGTTTACCATCGGGCTGGAACTCACGTTCGAGCGCCTGAAGACGATGCGGCGACTGGTCTTCGGCCTTGGCGCACTACAGGTGGGCATATCGGCCCTGGTGATAGCTGCAGGGGCGATGGTTCTTGGCGTGGACGCGCGCGCGGCGGCCATCATCGGAGGCGCACTTGCCTTGTCTTCCACAGCCATAGTCATGCCTGTCCTCTCTGATCGCAGGCGGCTGAACACCGCCGCCGGACGAGCCATATTCTCGATATTGTTGTTTCAGGATCTGATGGTGGCGCCGCTCCTGTTCATGGTGTCAATAGCCGATATTCGAAATGGCACAGATGCTGGAACCGGTATTGGAGTGAGCCTTCTGTATGCCGTCTTGCCAGCCCTTGGCGTTCTGGGCGTCATTATTGGCCTGGGCAGACTCGTACTACGTCCGCTTTTCCATCAGGTGGCTTTGACCCGATCAACCGAATTCTTCATGGCGGCCTGCCTGCTCGTTGTGTTGGGTACGGGCATCGCTTTTGCGGCGGCAGGTTTGTCGATGGCGCTTGGCGCATTCGTCGCCGGGCTGCTGCTGGCAGAAACAGAATACCGCCGCGAGATCGAAACAACGATCGAGCCCTTCAAAGGCCTGTTACTGGGGCTTTTCTTTGTCTCCATAGGCGCGAGCCTCGATGTTCAGCAAGTGATCGCCCACCCCGCTCAGACACTCGGTCTAGCCGTGATGCTGATCGCGGTGAAAATCCTGTTGCTGCTTGCTATCGCCCGGTCATTGCGTTTTTCCGCGCCCGTTTCTCAGGAAATCGCGCTACCGCTGGGCCCGGGCGGTGAGTTTGCATTCGTGATGATCGGCGCAGCGATAGCCACGCATGTGCTTGAGCCGGGGCTCGGCAATCGAATTCTCATCGCCGTCACATTGAGTATGGTGACCATCCCCGCACTGAGCTGGTTCAGCGGCGTGCTTTTGCGGGCGCAGCCCGAGAAACAGAACGACTATGGCCACCTTGCGCCTGAGATCGAAGAAAGCGGCCATCTCATTGTAATCGGGTATGGCCGGGTCGGGGCATTGGTGAGCGACATGCTCACGCGGCACAAGATCAAACATATCGGCACTGATTCCAATCCGCGCGTCGTGCTGCGCGAACGCTCGGCCGGCAACACGATCTATTATGGCGACGCCACGCGCGTGGAATTCCTACGCAAATGCGGTCTGGCCAATGCACGTGCTGTCGTCCTCACGATGAACGCGCCGCGCGCCGTCGAAATCATCGTCGCCCTGGTGCGGCGCGAACGGCCCGATATCACCATCGTTGCACGCGCCCGCGATGCGCATCACGCAACCGTACTTTATGGCCTGGGCGCCACCGACGCCATTCCCGAAACCATCGAGGCGAGCTTGCAGCTTTCCGAGGCTGTGCTTGTCGATATCGGTATTCCCATGGGTTATGTGATCGCCTCCATTCATGAAAAACGTGATGAGTATCGCAAGATGCTGCAACCAGCTTCCGGTCAGGCTCACGAACAACGGGGTATTCGCATGTCCACGCGTGTGAAGGACATGCGTAAAGAGCCGAAGGGGGCGAAAGAGGCGTAACCTAGGCAAACCTGTCTTGCCTAGGGCGGCTCTTCGGCTATTGTCCACCCTAGCCAAAACAGGAGGAAACCATGGCAAAAGGATATTGGGTCAGCGCTTATCACGCGGTTCATGATGCCGACAAACTCGCAGCTTACGCCAAGCTTGCGGGTCCGGCGATTGAAGCAGGCGGCGGCAAGTTTCTGGCCCGCGGCAACGCCGTCAAAGCCTATGAGGCGGGCATTGCCCAGCGCACTGTGATCGTCGAGTTTCCGAGTGTCGAGCAGGCCATCGCCACCCATGATGGCGCGGGATATCAGGCCGCTCTCAAGGCTCTTGCCGGCGGTGTGACCCGCGATCTGCGCGTGGTCGAAGGCGTTTGATCAGAGATATTCCGGCCCCATGTGCATGCGCGGGGCCAGGCAAATGTCGTTCAGCAGCGCGGGGAGCCGGATTATTCTGGCTCCTTGTATATCGGCTCACCTGAAACCATTCGCTTTGCATTTGTAATTGTGCTGCAGCCATTTCCGCGCCTGTCTGAATGGCAAGGCCGCATGACTTTGCCCGCTCCAGAACAGGCGTAATATCAACCTTGGTGACAACGTCGGCTACCAAGGCATCAGCTGGCAGCCCGGCGGGCTCGAATGGCAGGGGATCGCTGGTATTCATACCGAGGGTCGAAGCATTCACTGCAAGGTCGAATGAGCCGAGATCGCCGATATTTTCGGTGACGGCGAGGTGCGGATGGCGTTTGGCGATGGCCTGCGCCAGCGCACTCCTGCGCACACCGTCAAGATCATGGATCGCGAGCAAAGCAGCGCCAGCATATGCAAGCGCATCGATAATGGCGCTGCCCGCTCCCCCTGCGCCAATTACGAGGCAACGCTTGCCTTCAACCTTAAAGCCCTTTTGGGCGAGCGCTGCGATAAAGGCCAAACCGTCAGTATTGTCGCCGTGCAGTGAGCCATCGGAATCACGCCGCACGGTGTTCACAGCACCCATCGCCTGCGCGCGTTCTGACAGAGAATCCATGGCTGCGAACGCAGCTTGCTTGTGCGGCACGGTCACCGAAACCCCCGCGCAATTGGCCCAGGTTCGCACGAGCGCGAAAAAGCTCGTAACGCTTGCCGGGGGAATATCCATGGGGACCATGACGACATCGAGGCCGGTCTCGTCGAAATATGCATTGAGCACGGGCGGGCTTTTCACTTGCACGACCGGATGCCCGATCAACGGTATTACGGAAGTAGCGCCGGCGATGCCTTTGGCAGGCGAGGGCTGACTGGCATAATTGTTGTTCGCTGACATCAGGCCGAAAGCTTTTCTGGCTGGGCGCAGCCGGGAAAGCCGGCTGGCGCGAGGATCATTAAGAATGCGCGTCCCGAAATTAGCATCAAAGAGTTCAAGCCCAATAAAACGGTCGTATAATCTCTGCGCCGGGTCAGAATTTCCACGTTGCCCTTGTGGATAACCCCTGATACAACGCCCGCGCTGGCAGGGGTCTTCCTTCCGGCAAAACCCGTCTGCAATTGCTGGCCGCGCGCCGGCCCACTTTGGTGGATGTTCATCCTTGGATGGGCTCCGGCTTTTGCAGGCTCCCCAAAACGCTAACCCCGCCGGCGCATCTGTTCCTGCACCACCTCACAACAGCATGGTCATGCAGGGACACATCAGGAGAAATAATGGCCAATACTGCAAGTAGCCTCAACCCTACGGTTGATGATTTCGCCGCTATGCTCGACGAGAGCTTTGGAGCTGCGGATGCGTTCGAAGGTTCCGTCGTCAAGGGAATCGTCGTTGCAATTGAAAAGGATGTTGCTGTCATCGACGTCGGTCTGAAGACCGAAGGCCGGGTGGCGCTGAAGGAATTTACTGGTCCGGGCCGTGAGCACGCGCTCAAGATCGGCGACGAAGTTGAAGTATATCTGGAGCGCATCGAGAACGCGCTCGGCGAAGCCGTCATTTCGCGTGACAAGGCCCGCCGCGAAGAAAGCTGGGTCAAGCTCGAACAGGCCTTTGAGAAGAAAGAGCGCGTTGATGGCGTCATCTTCAATCAGGTCAAGGGCGGCTTTACGGTCGATCTCGACGGCGCGGTGGCCTTCCTGCCCCGTTCGCAAGTCGATATCCGCCCGATCCGCGATGTCGGCCCGCTGATGAATGTGCCGCAGCCGTTCGAAATCCTGAAAATGGACCGCCGGCGCGGCAATATTGTCGTGTCCCGCCGGACCGTTCTGGAAGAGAGCCGTGCGGAACAGCGCACCGAAATCGTCGGCAAGCTCGAAGAGGGCCAGGAGATCGACGGCACCGTCAAGAACATCACCGATTACGGTGCGTTCGTGGATCTGGGTGGCATCGACGGCCTTCTGCATGTCACCGACATTGCATGGCGCCGGGTCAACCATCCCTCGGAAGTGCTTACGATCGGTCAGACCGTGCGCGTGAAGATCATCAAGATCAATCACGACACACACCGCATCTCGCTGGGTATGAAGCAGCTTCAGGACGACCCGTGGCATGGCATTGAAGCGAAATATCCGCTTCAGGCCAAGCTGTCGGGCCGTGTCACGAACATCACCGACTACGGCGCGTTCGTGGAACTCGAGCCAGGCATCGAAGGGCTGATCCACGTTTCGGAAATGTCCTGGACAAAGAAGAACGTGCACCCTGGCAAGATTGTCTCTACCAGCCAGGAAGTCGAAGTGCAGGTTTTGGAAGTCGATTCCAGCAAGCGCCGCATTTCACTCGGCCTCAAGCAGACCCTCCAGAACCCTTGGGAAGCTTTCGCCGAGAAATATCCCGTCGGCACGATTGTCGAAGGCGAAGTCAAGAACAAGACCGAATTCGGCCTGTTCATTGGCCTCGAAGGCGATGTGGACGGCATGGTCCATCTCTCCGATCTCGATTGGAAGCGTCCAGGCGAGCAAGTCATCGAAGAGTACAAAAAGGGCGATATGGTCAAGGCTCAGGTTCTCGACGTCGATGTCGAGAAGGAGCGCATCTCGCTGGGCGTCAAGCAGATCGGTTCCGATCCGTTCGCTGCCAAGTCCTCAGAAGAAGGCGGCTCGGGCGAAGTCAAGAAGGGCGGAATCGTCACCTGTGAAGTGCTCGAGGTGAAGGAAAACGGTCTGGAAGTGAAGATCGCAGGTACTGATCTCACCACCTTCATCCGCCGCGCCGAACTGGCGCGCGACCGTGCCGACCAGCGTCCGGAGCGTTTCGCTGTTGGCGAAAAGATGGATGCCCGCGTCACCGTGTTTGACCGCAAGGCGCGCAAGGTGTCGGTCTCCATCAAGGCGCTTGAAGTTGCCGAAGAGAAGGAAGCCATCGCACAGTTCGGATCTGCGGATTCGGGCGCATCGCTGGGCGACATTCTCGGCGCAGCCCTGCGTGCACGTGATACGCAGGACAAGGACGAAGACAAGAAATAACCCCTTCTTGCCTTAATCCGGCAATATTTCAGACAGATAAGCCCGCGCCGTCTGGCGCGGGCTTTTTTGCACCCAGGTGCAAGCACCGCCTGATCCTTCATTCACCATCCCCTGCCGATCTGATAAGACGATTGCAATTGAACTGGAGCGTCGCAATGGCTGTTTCGAACCCCCTATCGGCCGATCATCTGCTTGATCGCAGCCGCTTGCGCCGCAAGCTTTCATTCTGGCGGGTGATGGCCGCGCTTGCTGTCATCCTCGCCTTGGGCGTCGGCGGCTACAGGCTCGCTGGCGGGTCATCGCAGATATCTGGCGATCATATTGCCCGGGTTTCTATCACCGGCGTGATCACAGGCGATGCAGCAACGATACGGCTCCTCGAACAGGTCGGGAATTCAAACGCAAAGGCTGTATTGTTATCGATTTCCAGCCCCGGCGGCACGACGACAGGCTCAGAACTTCTCTATAACGAAATTCGCCGGCTTGCTGCAAAAAAGCCCGTCGTTGCTGTTGTTTCCGGCATGGCGGCATCGGGAGCCTATATCGCCGCTTTAGGAGCAGACCGCATTTACGCGCAACAAACTTCGCTTGTCGGTTCTATCGGCGTGCTGGTTCAAATTCCCAATTTCGTGAAGTTGATGGACAATGTCGGCGTGAAAATGGAGACGATCAAATCGAGCCCGCTGAAGGCCTCGCCCAGCGGAGTCGAGCCGACAACTCCCGAAGCACGCGACGCGATGGCGGCGATCGTCATGGATTCCTATGAATGGTTCAAGGACCTGGTTCGCGAACGCCGCAAGCTTGACGACAAGGAGCTCGCGGATGTTTCAAATGGCCGCGTTTTCACAGGCCGTCAAAGTGTACCGCTCAAGTTGATCGATCAACTTGGCGGCGAACGTGACGCCATAGCCTGGCTCGAAAGCGAAAAGCATGTCGCGAAAAATCTCCGCGTCCGTGAATGGCGGCGTCCTCTGAGCCGCTCGTTCGGACTGACGAGCGCACACTGGATTGCTACACTTTTTGGCATGGAGGCGTTCGCGCAAAATCTGGAGTCCCTCCAGAATGCGGCGAACGTTCGAATGCTTGACGGTCTGGTAGCCGTTTGGCATGGTGCGAATGGAGAATAGCTGCGGATTTGCGGCTATATTATATTTCCGGACATTATCGCCGAGGGGGCAACACGTGATCAAATCAGAACTCGTAACGACAATAGCTGAGCAGTTTCCTCATCTTTTCCAGCGCGATGTTGAGAACATCGTGAATGCGATCCTGGAAGAAATTACGGACGCGCTTGCACGGGGCGATCGCGTTGAGCTGCGTGGGTTTGGCGCATTTTCAGTTCGCAAACGTGATGCGCGCACTGGCCGCAACCCACGTACTGGGCAGCATGTTGAAGTCGCCGAAAAATTTGTACCATTCTTCAAGACCGGCAAGGAAATGCGTGATCGCCTCAACGGCGGCGCGACTAAATAGAGCATCGCTTCGCGCGGCAGGAGAGATCGATGAAGACCTTTTTTAAATGGCTTCTGCTCGTGCCTGTCGCGCTGATTGTTTTGGTTTTTGCGGTCGCCAACCGGCAGCTGGTCAATGTCGTGCTCGATCCGGTCGGCCTTGTCAGCGATGGCATGATGATCAGTGCGCCCTTGTTTGCGATTGTTTTTCTCACATTGATGACCGGCGTGATCCTCGGTGGCGCCGCTACCTGGTTCACACAAGGCAGTCACCGCCGTCTTGCCCGCGAAGCGTTGTCCGATGCGCGTGCCCTTCGTGAAGAGGCCCGGCAAAAAAATGAAGAAGTAGCCCGGCTACGGACAGAACTTGCTGCACTGCCGCCGCCAATGCCGGCCAACGATCGCAGCCGCGCCGCCTGAAAATCAGCTGCAGAGGCGTCTGTGCCCCGTTGGATTTTTGCGTCCCAGCTTCCGCTCCATTCTCTGCTGTGACCTGTGCTGCTTTTTGCGTTAATATGAACAGCGTCTGGAAATCATCCGCTTGCGATCCTGGATCGCAAGCGGATGGTGCGGCCGCAAAAATGTTCAAAAACCAACGTTCACAGGGAGATTTTCATGATGGGCGCACCAATGTCCCGCCGGCTGCTCATGTGTTGCACGGCTGTGGCTATTACAGGCCTCGTCCTGCCGGGTCCTTTGGCCTTCGCCCAGCAGAATGATCCGCTTGCGGCCCAAATTGCAGGAGCTCACCGCTCCCCCGGAAATGTTGCCCGGGACAAATTTCGCAAGCCTTATGAAGTGCTGAAATTCTTCGGCATCACGGAAAGCAGCCGCGTCGTCGAAATCCTGCCCGGCAGCGGCGGCTATTTCACTGAAATCCTTGCTCCTTATCTTGCGGAAAAGGGCCTCTACATCACTGCGGGCCGCCACGAAGGCGTACCCCAAAATTATACCGAAGACCACAAACGCATGCTGGAGAAATATGCCGCCAACCCGGCTGTGTTCGGAAAAGTTCAGGTCACAAAATTCTACAAGGACGACTATGAGATTGCGCCAGCAGGCAGCATGGATTTTGTGCTCACCTTCCGCAATCTCCACAACTGGATCGAGCGTAACGAGATCGACGGGGCGCTGAAGGCCTTTAACAAAGCTCTCAAGCCGGGCGGAATACTTGGTGTCACTGACCATCGGGGCCGCACCGACATGAGCCAGGAAGCGCAGATGAAAAACGGCTATATCCGCCAGGACTACGCCATTGCCCTGATCGAAAAGGCCGGGTTTCAATTTATCGGATCTTCGGAAGTGAAGGCTAACTCGAAGGACACCAAGGATTACCCGGAGGGCGTTTGGAGCCTTCCGCCGACTTTCCGGCAGAAAGACGTCGATCGTGCGAAATATGAGGCCATCGGCGAAAGTGACCGAATGGTATTGAAGTTTGTGAAGCGCTGATTGAAATCAACGGAGATCGCCATGACCGCTCTTGCAGAACGCACAGTGCACGAATCTACACTTCGCATCGAACAGGACGGTGCTTATCTTGGCGCACTGGTGAGCGGCATAGACCTATCAAGACCGGTCACCGAAGCCGATCTAGCAATCCTCAGGCAAGCTCATGCCGAATACGGCTTGCTGATCTTCCGTGACCAGGCCATGAGTCCGGACGATCTCATCGTATTCGGCAAACGCTTCGGCGCGCTCAGTGTGCATCCCTTCGCGCCAAATTCAGGCGCGAAGCCTGAGTTAATTACCTTTCGCAACGACGAAAACCATCCGCCTTTTGGCACGGATTGCTGGCATTCGGATGAAACCTTCCGTCTTGCGCCCCCTATGGGGACGATGCTCCGCGCAACGGATGTCCCCTCGTTCGGCGGCGACACGATGTTCGCCTCGATGGCCGCAGCCTGGGAAGGGCTGAGCGATCGGATGCAGCATTTCATCTCTGGTCTTGAAGCCTGGCATGATTTCAAAGTGTTCAAGCCGCTGTTTGGCGAAACAGCCGAAGGGCGTCGGCAGATGCGTGATTATGAAGAGCAATATCCGCCAGCGCTACATCCTGTCGTGACCAAACATCCAATCACCGGACGCAATGTGATTTTTGTCAATCCGCAATTCACGGTCCGCGTAAAAGGCATGGACGAGGCGGAAAGCACAGCCCTGCTGACGCAACTCTACGACCTCGCAAAAGTGCCAGAATACCAATATCGTGTGCGCTGGAGGAACAATACCCTGATTTTCTGGGATAATCGTTCCATGCAGCATTATGCGGTACATGATTACTTCCCCAAACGCCGCTTCATGGATCGTGTGACGATTTCCGGTACGAAGCCCCTACCTGCATTTGAAGCCGCTGAACAAAAGCTGGTACGCAACAAAAAGGCGCGCAAGCCCGAACGGTTTTTCAACGACTTTGGCGGGCATGGAGTGGGGAAAGGGTGAGTTCCATCCTGTTCAGTGCAGCGCCCGGACCAGTGAGCCCTCGGACAGAGACGAAGGCGGATAGACGACAACTTTGTCGCCGGGCGCTAGACCGGACGCGACAGCGGCAAACCGGCCAGATCTGCGTTGAATGTCAACGGCGAGCGCGATGACCCGCTCGTTTCTAACAACGAAAGCGAACCAGCTCTCTTCCCGCCGGAACAGCGCGCCTGCCGGCACAATAATCGCGTCCGCCAAATCATCTACAATGATACTGACATCGACGCGAAAAGCGTCAGACAAGTTGCGCCATTCTTCACGTGGTGAAGTGATTTCAATAATGACCCAGACCCTTTGCTCCTCAACCCCAAGAGCGGATGTTTTTGTAAAGCCAGACGGTTCTATACGCCTGACCCGGCCGGCCAATGCGGTCACACCTCCCCAATGCTCGATGCGGACGTTTGCGTCTTCAGGAATTCTGATCGCATCGGCCGTGAGAACGTCGACGATGACCTCGATATCGGCAGGGTCGCCAATTTCCAGAAGAGCGGCGCCAGCGCTTACGATAGCTTCATTTTCCTGCAATACGCGCAAGACACGCCCGCTGACCGGCGCCGTGACGTTCACTTTCTCGACATTTACTCCACCAGTTTCTGCGCTCTTGCGTAATGCCGATCTTGCTTCGGCAAGAATATGAGCTGCTGCATGGAGACGGCGTTCGGCCGCCGTAACGTCACGTTGCGCGGCGTCGAACGTAAACGTATCGCGCTCAAACTGAGCGACGGAAATAACACCTCGTTCGCGCAGCTGCCGCGCCCGGTCGAGATCCCCGCGGGCTTTCGCTTGCGCTAGATGTTTGGTCCCAGTGTTTGATGGTGCATTCTCATCTGCCGAATCGAGGGATGCGCTATGGGCCAAATTCTTCATGGGAGCGCCACAACGACGGAGGCGGTCCGTCGAGCGATACAACATAGTCAAGAGAGCCTGAGAGCGTTGGCTGGACGCTACGGCGTCAATCCGAAAACAATCGCTAAATGGAAGCGGCGATCCTCGGTCGCGGACATCCCGCCTGGCCCGAAACACCCGAAGTCCACAGTGCTTTCAGTCGAAGACGAGGCGATGGCCGTCGCCTTCCGGCAGCATACCCTTTTGCCGCTGGACGATTGTCTTTACGCCCTCCAGCGCACAATACCGCACCTGACGCGGTCATCCTTACACCGCTGTTTTCAAAGACACGGCATATCTCGATTGCCCAATGTCGAGGGCGAGGTCTCTGCCAAACGCAAGTTTAAGGCCTATCCGATCGGCTACTTCCATATCGACATCGCCGAAGTTCGAACGGCGCAGGGCAAACTCTATCTGTTCGTCGCGATCGACCGGACGTCGAAGTTCGCGTTTGTCGAACTGCACGAAAAGGCGACGATGCGCCCAGTATCGCAATCCAGGGCTCCGGTCGGTTCATCGCACAACAGGATATCTGGCCTTTTGACAATTGCACGAGCGACAGCAACTCTTTGCTGTTCGCCACCGGACAATTGTGAAGGGAAATAATCCAGGCGTGGCGAAAGTCCAACGAGCGCGACAGCCTCCTCAGCGCTCATCGGGTGGCTGGCAATCTCCGTGACCAGTTGTACGTTTTCGCGGACTGTAAGGCTGGGAATGAGGTTGTAAAACTGAAAAATAAAGCCGACATGCTCGCGTCTATAGGCTGTCAGATCCCGCTCCGAAGCGCCCGTGAGCTGGTGGTCGCGCCAGAATGCACTGCCGGATGTCGGGACATCAAGCCCGCCAAGAATGTTGAGAAGCGTTGATTTGCCCGAGCCTGAGGGACCAAGGAGAACCACAAATTCTCCCGCGCGAATTTCCAGATCGACGTCATTTAATGCATGGACCGCCGAGCTGCCCGTCCCGTAGATCTTGGTCAATCCCCTGGCGACAAAAATAGAGGCGCTTGTGGCTCCTTCAGAATGCCTTTCGCCCTGCCAATTCGAGGGATTGCTCACACTGTGCCTTTCAAGCTCCAGGTTCACACAGAAAATTAGGACCAATTTATCCAAGCACTGACGCTGAAGTTCTCCCTTGCGTTGCATCAAGTTCATCTGGCGAATACTTCGCAACAATGAAACTCTTTCAACTTCCACGTACATTGAATAAGGAGGGAGGAGGAGATCGTCACACATGATTAGTCAAAAGCTACGCTTGAACCTTGCGCTTTACACCAGCCTGATAGCCGTTGTGCTTTCGAACCCCGCAGCTGCCGATTCCGTCGCCGATTTCTACAAGGGCAAAACCATCAACCTCTGGGTCGGGTACGGCACGGGCGGCGGCTATGACACGACGGCGCGGGTCGTTGCGCGTCATTTCGGCAAGCATGTACCCGGCAATCCCAATGTTGTCGTGCAGAATGTCACTGGGGCGGGCAGCCTGCTTGCAGCGAATAATCTTTACAATATCGCGCCGAAAGATGGTTCGGTTCTGGGCATCTTCTCGTCCACCGTCGCCATGTTGCCGCTCTATGGCGATCCCAAGGCCAAGTTTGAGACGCTGAAGTTTTCCTGGATCGGCAATATTCATCGTGACACTCTGGCCTGCGGCGTCTGGAAAGGCGCTGGCCAGAATATCAAGACGCTTGAGGACCTGATCGCAGCCAAGCAAACAGTTGTGTTTGGCTCGGACGGCGGCGATGCGCCGCTGACGCGCTGGCCTTTGTTCATGAAAAACGTGCTGGGTGCGAACCTGAAAGTGGTCGCAGGTTATAAAGGCACCCGGGAAATCAATCTCGCCATGCAATCGGGCGAGGCGGGCGGGAGCTGCGGCATGTTCGAGTCGACGGTCAGCACAGCTTATGCGCAGGATTACGCCGAAGGCCGCCTGAACCTGTTTGTGCAAACAGGTTTCAACCGGAATGTTCCTTATTTTGGCAATGCCACCAACCTCTACAAACTACTGAAAACAGACGAAGAAGTGCAGATGGCCAAACTGGTGTTTGGCGTTTCGGAAATGACCCGTCCCTTTGCCGGTCCGCCGGGACTCGACCCGCAGAAGCTTGCCGCCCTGCGCAAGGCCCTGATGGATATGATGCAGGATCCAGCGCAGATCGAAGAGGCCAAGAAGGTGGGCACGCAATTTTCACCCATGACAGGCGATGAGATCGTCGCAGAGCTGACAGAGCTCTACAAGACTCCAAAACATGTGGTCGACAGGGCGACGGAAGTGACAAGCAAGCCATAGAGCGCGCCCAAGCGAAACGGCTTTTTGCTCGACAATAATGGGCCGATAGTGTTGATCGCCGCTATGTCTTCTCTAGTGATCAAGATCTGCGGGCTTTCAACGCCGGAAACACTCGATGCGGCTCTTGATGCAGGGGCCGATATGGTGGGATTTGTGTTTTTTCCACCAAGCCCACGTACCCTGACTTTCGAGGCCGCGGCTGCCTTGTCGGTGCAAACCGGCCACCGGGCACTGAAAGTGGCGCTGAGCGTGGACGCGGACAATGCGCTTCTTGAAGGGATCGTCGAACATCTCAAGCCTGATATCCTGCAGTTTCACGGCAAGGAAACGCCTGAACGCATTCTGACTGTGAAAGCCCGCTACGGACTTCCCGTGATGAAAGCCATCCACATTTCCGAACTTTCGGACCTCGAGGCTGTCGCAACTTACGAAGATGCTGCCGATCGCCTGCTGTTCGACGCGCGTCCTCCCAAGGGGGCGACGCTTCCAGGCGGCAATGGCGCGGCCTTCGACTGGACTATTCTCAGGAATGTACAGACGGCGCGGCCCTGGATGCTATCCGGCGGGCTCTCGCCAGCCAATGTGGCAGAGGCGCTGGCTGTCACCCATGCCCGGGGAGTGGACGTTTCGTCCGGAGTGGAAACTTCGCCAGGCGTGAAAGACGCCAGCCTCATTCACGAATTTATAAGGCGGGCAAGGGCGGCGGAAAAACTGGCGCTTGGATCGGACGCATCCCTGGCCTAAATAGACGGGACAGGAGACTTCCCTTGAACGAACATCCCAATTCCTTCCGCAACGGTCCGGACGCCAGTGGTCATTTCGGCATATTTGGCGGGCGCTTCGTCGCCGAAACGCTGATGCCGCTGATCCTTGAGTTGGAAACGGCCTATACAACGGCCAAGGCCGACCCGTCTTTTCAGGCCGAACTCGATCACCTCGCGACCCATTATGTCGGCCGTCCGAGCCCGCTTTATTACGCTGAGCGCATGAGCCAACATCTGGGCGGCGCGAAAATCTATTTCAAACGTGACGAGCTGAACCACACGGGCGCACACAAGATCAACAACGTGCTGGGCCAAATACAGCTCGCGCTGCGGATGGGCAAAAAGCGCATCATCGCTGAAACTGGGGCAGGGCAGCATGGCGTGGCGACAGCCACCGCCTGCGCCAAATACGGCCTCGAATGCGTCGTCTATATGGGCGCCGTCGATGTCGAACGTCAGAAGCCGAACGTCTTCCGCATGAAAATGCTGGGTGCGAAAGTTGTGCCCGTGCAGTCAGGTGCGCGCACGCTTAAGGACGCGATGAACGAGGCGCTGCGCGACTGGGTCACCAATGTCGCCGACACGTTTTACTGCATAGGCACCGCAGCGGGCCCGCATCCCTATCCTGCGATGGTTCGCGATTTTCAATGCATCATCGGCAAGGAAGCCAAGGAGCAGATGCACAAGGCGGAGGGACGCCTGCCGGATTCTCTGATCGCCTGTATCGGCGGCGGCTCCAACGCCATCGGCTTGTTCCATCCCTTTCTCGACGATCCCTCTGTTGAAATTTTTGGGGTCGAGGCGGCTGGCCACGGGCTCGATGTGCCCGACGGTCACTGCGCCTCGCTCGCGGGCGGACGTCCCGGCGTGCTGCATGGCAACCGCACCTATCTCCTGATGGATGATGATGGCCAGATCTTGGAGGGCCATTCAATATCTGCCGGCCTCGATTATCCCGGCATTGGCCCGGAACATTCCTGGCTGAAGGAGTCAGGCCGCGTGACCTATCTCTCCGCGACTGACAAGGAAGCGCTGGAAGGCTTTCAGCTCTGCTGCAAGCTCGAAGGCATCATCCCGGCGCTTGAGCCTTCACATGCGCTGGCAGCCACGATGAAACTCGCGCCGCAAAAGCCAAAAGACCACCTCATGGTGGTGAATATATGCGGCCGCGGCGACAAGGACATTTTTACAGTGGCGGAGCATCTGGGCGGGATGTGAAAAAAGCTGGCGAGAGTTATCGCCCCTTCTTTTCCGCCGCCTGCTCGGCTCTGTCAGCGATGCGCTTGATCATTTCTTTCGTCAGTACGCCTGCGGCGCGCTTTTTTTCGCTGCGGGCATAAAGCGACTCGTTGCCCGCGGGCGCAGGCGTCTGTTCGGAGGCGGGGACGGGGGCTATCAGTGATTGAAATACACGAGCCGCCGTGGAGTCCTGAGGATAATCCCTGAATACGGAATCGGGATCGTAGAGCGCGGCTTCCCGCACTGCTTCCTTCCCGTCTTCATACTCCGGCTTGCCTGACAAATTAACGCTCCCACGCGGCCTTCTGTTTTATGTGATTTTGCAAAGAATGCGTCAATCCCGCCCGCGCCGCGATAAACTGTGAGCCACTGCGTTTATTGCTTGAGAACAAGGCATGAACGTGCCTATACAGGCCTTCCCACCACACGGCATGTGCACCTATGAACTTCACTTTCATCCACGCCGCAGATCTTCACATCGATAGTCCGCTCGCGGCTTTGGGCGCGAAAGACAAGGACGTCGCTGCGCGCTTTGACGGCGCGGTACGGCAAGCTTTCGAGAATTTGCGCGACGAGGCCGTTAGGTCAGGCGCTGCTTTTCTGCTCATCGCTGGCGACGTATTTGACGGCACCTGGAAAGATATGACCACCGGACAATATTTTGCGCGCATCCTCGGCGAATTGTCGCGTGCGGGAATCAAAGTGTTTATCGCCAAAGGCAATCATGATGCGCAGAGCGTGGTTGTGCGCGACCTGCCACTGCCGGGAGGAGTCACGGTCTTCGGCGCGCAAGAGGCGGAAACTGTAACAATCGAACATCTGGGCGTCGCTATTCACGGGCGCAGTTTCCCCGATCGTAACGTTCCTGCCGATTTCGCCGGAAATTATCCCATGCGGATAAAGAATTTCTTGAACATCGGTATGCTGCACACGTCACTCGGAGGCTCCGCGGAACATGACGAATATGCGCCCTGCAGTGTGGATGATCTCAGGCGTTTCGAATATGATTATTGGGCGCTGGGCCATATTCATGAACACCGGATTGTATCCGGTGGTGATCCCTGGATTGTATATCCCGGCAATATCCAGGGGCGCAGCGTGCGCGAAACCGGGGCCAAAGGCGCTGTACGTGTGTCTGTGAAAGACGGCCGCATTGATAGCGTCGAGCACATCGCGCTCGACGCAGCGCGCTGGGCGCATAGCCGCGTAGATGTCGAGGGCCTCGCAACCCTAGAAGAAGTCCATAAGCGCATTGATGAAGCCCTTGCCGATGCGCAAGCGCAAGCCGCCGACTTACCACTTGCAATCCGTCTGACTTTGCACGGACAGACGACTCTACATGAAACGCTCATGGCGGGCCTCTGCGACCTGGAGGACGTCAGGGCTATTGCCTCGCGGCACGGTTCCTATTGCTGGGTCGAGAAAATCAGGATCGAAACTGTTGCACCTGCGATCGATCGCATACTCACGGCAGATGACGCCCTCGACATACGCGCACTGATCGAAGCCGCTTCCAATGATCCGGAGCTTAAAGATTTCTTGCAAAAGACTGTGGCGGCCATCGCCGAAAAACTCCCCAAGACACTCGCGACAGACTTCATACGGGAGGCCGGTGCTTCGCCGGGCTTGGGGGACAGCGCCAGGGATTTTCTCCTTGGCGCGTTTGCCATGGAGAGGAGCCTGTGAAATTCGTATCGCTCGACCTGGAGGCCTATGGCCCCTTTACCAGCCGCAAATTGCCATTCCGCGCGGCAGCTCATCTGCACCTGGTCTATGGCCCCAACGAGGCTGGAAAGACATCCGCGCTTTCAGCTATCGGCGATCTCCTGTTTGGCTTCGGGAATCGAACCAGTTCTTCTTTCCGGCATCCCAATCCTGCGCTGCGCATCGGCGGCGAAGTGGTGACCCGCGACGGGCGCTTACTGAAATTTCGCCGCCGGAAGGCCAGCCGCAACACGATTGTTGACGCTGATGACAATCCCCTTGACGAACACCTGCTGACGCCCGTTCTCGGCACATTGGACCGGGCGGATTTCGACACAGAATTCGGTTTGACGGCGGCCGCTCTGCGCAAGGGCGGCGAGGAATTGCTCAAGGCCGGAGGACGTCTGGCGGAAACGCTCGCGGCCAGTTCGGCTGGCCTGCTCGTGCTTTCGCGTTTGAAAACGAGGCTGGACGCAGAAGCGGAAGCCATTTTCACGCCACGCAAGTCGGCATCGAAGCCTTTCTACGTGACACTCTCCGCGTATGACGAGGCTGAAAAAGGGCTGAAGGCCAGCGTCGTCACAAACGAAAATCTAGAGTCCGCACGCCGCGCCCTTGCCGCCGCCGAGGCCAGTCGCAGCGATGCAGCCGATGCCTATGAAGATACCGGCCGCCAGATCGAACAGCTCAAGCGTATCCGGCAGACCTTTCCCAAATTGAAGCGGCTGGACGATGCCCGTGCGGCGCTCCACGCTTGCGGAGCGCTCCGCGACATTGATGTCGTGTTGCTGGAAAGCTGGCGTTCTCAGGCGGAGAAATGCCGCGATCTCTCCGCCGAAATTGCAAGGCTTGAGGAGGCGGACCAGAACGATCACCTCGCCATATCCGCGCTGAACGTAGACGAGTTGCTCCACGCCAATTCTGAGCGCGTTCGTGCATTACGCGACCGCAGCACAGAGGTGCGCAAGGGACGCTCGGACCTGCCGCGCCGCCGCGAAAGCTATGCCGCCGTGCGCGGCAGACTGGAGGTTTCGGCCCGGCACCTCGGATTTCCGGACATCGACGTGCTGCTTGATCGCGAACCATCGGCGCCGGAGCTGGCTCGCGCCGAAGAGATGGTCGAGTTGCGGCGAACGATATCAATCCGCGCGGATGAAGCGCGCGAGCGCCTTGCGCGTTTGCAAGAGGATATCGAGCGGTTTCGCGAACAGGCAGATGCAGGCTCCTATCTGGCCGACCCCGGCGAGATGAAACGGCAATTCGATGCGCTGCGCCGGCTTCCTGTTGACGCTGAGGGTTTGCGTGAAGCCTCCGCCGCCCTGAAGCGCGAAAGCCAATCCCTTGCCGAAGAGGCAGCGCGCCTGCATCCGCCTATTAGCGCGGAAGCTCTCGCACATATGCCATTGCCCTCGCCCGAGGATATTGCGGCGGCGGTAAATGAAGCGGGCAGTCTCGCACTCGAAATCAAGCGCCTTTCTGCGGAAGCCGTGGCGGCGGCCCGCGCCACCAAAATGGCCGAAGAAGCCATGCACGGATTTACCCGGGCGGCCGCAAGCGCCAGTCCGGAAAGCCTGCGCGAAGAACGTGCGCGCAGGGACGCCACGATGGATTTGCTGGCCCAGTCCATGAATGGCCCAGCAGAGGTCCGTTCCGCGCATTTTGCAGATTTGCGCACTACAACGCGAGCCGCCGATGCGATTGCCGACATGCTGCTGGACAGCGCCAGAACCATTGCTCAGGCGCAGGCTGCAGCCCGGACCCTTGCCGAGAAGCAGCAGGCGGAGAGGGATATTGCCGAAACCCTCGAAAATTGCAGGGGCCAGCGCGATCAATTTGAAATGCGGTGGCGCACGTTGTGGCAGCCTTGCGGCATAGAGCCTGGCGAACCGGCCCTGATGCAGCGCTGGCGTGATGCCGCTGAAAATATTTTAAAGCGCCGCGAAGCGCTCGGCGCGCAAGCGCAAAAGCAGCAGATTTTGGAAGCGCGGCTGGCCGCCAGCCGGCCCGCCCTCGAGACTCTCGCGAAGACAGCGGGAGTCGCGAGGCCGGAAGAAGAGCCCGTCGAACATCTTTATGAGCTCGTCCGCAACAAACTCGAAGATTTGCAAAAAATATGGAATCAGGGACGCGAACGCGCCGGCGCGCTGCAACGAACCGGGCAGGAATTGCGCAAAGCGAAAATGGAATGCGAGGCCGCCGAAACGCGGATGGCCGCAATAGTTGAAAGCTGGCCGGAAGACATCGCCTGTCTCGGCCTGGACAGACAGGCAAGCGTTCAGCAGGCTGCGGCTGCCTTGAAAATTTGGCAGAGTGTACCGGGCGACCGCGCCGCCATGCAATTGCTCGAACGCCAGATCGACGGCATCCAGCGCGATGAGGAAGCCTATACGCTGGCCACCCATGAACTGACAATTGCTTTTGCCCCTGACCTCGCGGGTGCGCAACCAGACGCCGCTGTAGCCGCCCTTCAGACGCGGCTGGATCGCGCCGTCAAGATGCAGGGCGAGAAGGAAGCGCGGCTCGGCGTGATGGAGGCGCGGCGGCTGCAGCGTGGATCATGCATCGCAAAAGCCGCAAGCCTGAAATCCGCTTTGCAGAGCGCATTTGCCTTGCTCGAAGCTACGGACGAGGAAGACCTGCTTGGCGCCATTCGCCGTCATATCGATCGCAAGTCGAAAGCTGAGGAGGTCGAGAACGTGCGCAGGGACTTGCGCGAAACTGCCCCCGGCCACGACGAAGTTGATTTGCGGGCTGAACTCGAAGGCTTCGATTACGATACTTTGCCAGCACGGATTGCCGCGCTTGAATCTTCGCTCGCGGCGCAGCGGACCGAGCTCGACAAGTCCGTAGAGCAGATCATCTCCTCAAAACATGCGCTCGAAACATTGTCGCAAACCAGCAGGGCCGCCGCATTCGCGCAGGCCAGCGCCACGGCCCAGGGCGAACTGCGCGAAATCGCCGCAAACTGGCTGATCCGCGCTGCCGCTGCGGGTATGGCGCGGATAGCCATCGAGCGGCAGCGGGAGAAAATTCAAATTCCCATGCTCGGAGAAGCCTCGCGCCTGTTTCGTGTGGCGACAGCGGGTGCATTCTCTGGATTGGCGGCAGGCTTCGGCGATGACGAACAACCAACTTTGTCCGCCCAACGGGCAGGAGGAGAGAAAGTCAGTGTCACCGTGCTGAGCGAGGGTACGCGCGATCAGCTTTTCCTGGCCTTGCGGCTCGCCCTGCTGACCACGCGAGCCGGAGAACCCCTGCCATTCGTCGCCGACGACCTTCTCGCAAGTTTTGACGATGAAAGGGCGGCCAGCACTCTCAATCTGCTCGCCGAATTCGGCGCCGGGACGCAAACCATCTTGTTCACCCATCACCGCCACATTGTCGAAATCGCGCGCGCCAGACTGGGCGAACGGCTTGATCTGATCGAATTGACTGGGTGAGGCCCGCGCTTCCACCGTTCCCATCCAGCCGCGCCTGTGCTAACCCCCGCCCATGCCTACGACAGCTCTCACCAAGACCCGTATCGATGCCCGCTTTGCCCAATGTAGGGACGAAGGCCGGGCGGCGCTTGTCACGTTTCTCATGTGCGGCGATCCAGACCTCGCGACTTCGCTCGAGATTCTCAAGGCTCTGCCCAAGGCGGGCGCGGATGTGATCGAGGTCGGCATGCCCTTTACCGATCCGATGGCCGATGGCCCATCCATTCAGGCGGCGGGCTTGCGTGCGCTCAAGGGTGGCACGACGCTAAAGAAGACACTCGGTCTGGTGGCGGATTTTCGCACATTCGATCCGGCTACGCCGATCGTGCTGATGGGCTATTATAATCCAGTCTATATCTATGGCGTTGAGAACTTTCTCGCCGACGCCAAGGCAGCGGGTGTCGATGGAATGATCATCGTTGATCTTCCGCCGGAAGAAGATTCCGAACTCTGCATCCCCGCCCTGAAGGCCGGACTGAATTTCATCCGGCTGGCGACGCCGACGACCGATGACAAACGGCTCCCGGCTGTGCTGACAAATACATCCGGCTTTGTTTATTATGTTTCGATCACCGGCATCACCGGCGCCGCCATCCCTGATTATTCAAAGGTCGGTAGCGCCGTGGCGCGCATCAAGTCTCACACTGCGCTTCCTATCGCGGTTGGCTTTGGTGTCAAGAATGCACAAACGGCCGCCGCAATTGCAGCGCATGCTGACGGAGTGGTGGTTGGAACTGCACTTGTTGATGCTCTCAAGGGTTCGCTCGACGCAAACAGCAAGGCGACGGCGAAAACAGTTTCAGCGGTTGCTTCGCTTGTCTCCGACATCGCATCGGGCGTGCGCAGCGCCCGCAAATAGATCTGGGAATGCCGGGCCCTGAATTATCGGGCGAGCGTAGAAGAGTTGTCACATGAACTGGATTACAGAGTCCCTGCCACCCAAAATCCGTTCCTTCCTCAAAAAGGACACCCCGGATAATCTGTGGGTCAAATGCCCCGATAGCGGCCAGCTGGTCTTTCACAAGGATCTGGAATCAAATCTCTATGTGGTGCCAGGCTCAGGCTATCACATGCAAATTCCACCGCGTGAGCGGCTGAAGACTCTGCTGGACAATGGAGTATTCGAAGAAATCCGCACACCTGAGGTGCAGAGCGATCCGTTGAAGTTTCGCGACATAAAACGCTACTCCGACCGCATCAAGGAATATCGCGCCCGGACTGGCAATCAAGACTCCGTCATCATCGCGTCCGGAAAACTGGAAACGATGGATGTTACCGTTGGCGTGCAGGACTTTGGCTTTCAGGGCGGCACGCTGGGCATGGCGGCCGGCGAGGCAATCATCGCAGGGATGGATCGCGCCGTGAAACGCAAGACACCCTTTATCATGTTCACCGCATCTGGTGGCGCGCGCATGCAGGAAGGCATGTTCTCCCTGATGCAGATGCCAAGAACAACGATTGCCGTCCAGCGGTTGCGCGCCGCCAGGCTGCCATACATTGTTGTGCTTACAAACCCCACAACGGGCGGCGTTACGGCTTCTTATGCGATGCTAGGCGATATACACATTGCTGAGCCGGGGGCAGTCATCGGCTTTGCCGGCGCCCGCGTGATCGAACAAACCATTCGCGAAAAACTCCCCGAAGGCTTCCAGCGCGCCGAATATCTGCGTGAACATGGCATGGTGGATATGGTCGTGCCGCGCCATGAATTGCGATCGACACTGGCGCGCCTGTGCAGCTTGTTCACCAAAAAACAGCTTGCCCCTGCGGCAGAGTCCGATCACGCAGTGCAAGAAGCATGAGCCGCTGTAAGACAGGGCGCTCAGCGTGAGCATGAACTCAAATGAAATGCTGGGCCGCTTTCTTACGCTGCATCCGCGCAAGATTGATCTGTCGCTGGGCCGCATCGATGGTTTACTGGCAAAACTTGGCGCACCGCACCGGCATCTTCCACCCGTCATCCACGTGGCGGGTACGAATGGCAAGGGATCGACGGTGGCGTTCATGCGGGCCATTTTCGAAGCGGCCGGCAAGCGTGTGCATGTCTATACATCCCCGCATCTGGTCAGTTTTCACGAACGCATCAGACTGGGACGTTCCGGCGGCGGCGCCTTCGTTTCCGAGCACGCACTCGTTGAGGCCTTTGCAGCCTGCGAGCGCGTGAATGATGGAGCGGCGATCACCTTGTTCGAAATCACCACGGCTGCAGCATTCAAGCTCTTTGCGGAAAATCCCGCCGATGTCCTGTTGCTCGAAGTTGGCCTTGGCGGGCGATATGATGCAACCAACGTGGTCGACAGGCCTGCCGCCTGTGTCATCACACCGATATCGCATGACCATCCTGAATTTTTAGGAACCGATCTTGCGGGCATCGCCCGCGAGAAGGCGGGAATCATCAAACGCAGCGTACCTGTCATTGCCGGATGGCAGGCGGCGCCTGCCCTTCATGTGATTGAAGATGAAGCCCGGCGCTTGCATGCGCCTCTACTGATCGGCGGGCAGGACTTCAATTGCTACGAGCAACACGGACGCTTTGTCTATGAAGACCAATACGGTCTGCTGGATTTGCCGCAACCGACATTGCCAGGTCAGCACCAATTCGAAAACGCCGCGACAGCGATCGCCACCTTGCGATCCTGTTGGCCTGAATTGGAAGCGCATGCATTCGAAGCTGGTGTCGCCAATGTGCAATGGCCCGCGCGCCTGCAGAAGCTGGCTTTGGGGAGGCTCACGCAAATGATTCCGCCGGGTGCAGAATTATGGCTGGACGGCGGACATAACGAAGCCGGTGGACGCGTGCTCGGTGAAGCCATGGGCGATATGGAAGAGAAGTCGCCGCGACCTCTTATCCTCATTTGCGGAACACTGAACACCAAGGATACCAGCGGGTTTCTGGCGCATTTTCGCGGGTTGGCGCGTGAGGTGATTGCTGTTCCGATTACTGGCGACCACGCGGCGAGAAGCGCCGGTGAAGTTGCAACCATCGCGCGGCTGCAAGAGCTTTCTGCAGCAGAGTCCGGGAGCGTGGAAGCGGCGTTGGAGGCTGTCGCCTCGCGCAACTGGCCGGTCCCGCCTCGAATTCTTATTGCCGGTTCGCTTTATCTTGCTGGCGAAGTCCTCAAGGCCAACGGCACACCACCAGTTTGAGCTTTTACCGGCCGGGCCGCCGCATTCGCAGCCCGATGCTACCATTTAAATTTGGCTCGCCTCAGGCGGCGATCCCCATATGCTGTTTCAGCTTGCCCATAAGGCGGCCGAAATCCACGGGCTTGGTGTCGAAATCCACGCATCCCACCGAAATGGACTTGTCGCGATCACTGGCCAGCGCGTGAGCGGTCAGCGCTATGATGGGTATTCTGGCGGTTGTGCGGTTGGCCTTGATCAATTGTGTTGCTTCCCAGCCGTCCATCTCGCCCAACGCAACGTCCATCAGGATGAGATCCGGCATTTCGGAAGACGCCATTGCCACGCCGCTGGGTCCGTCGATGGCGCTTACCACCGTAAAGCCCTGCCGAACGAGCCGGCGCGTAAGCATGTCCCGATTCATTTCATTGTCTTCGACTACGAGTATCTTGCCCATTTTCATATCCTCAAACTGATTCCTCTTTGGGGCGTTCGATCAAGCTGCCACAGCAACCGGCCCGAGAGTGTGCTCCGGGACCGAGGCAGCGCCAGCCACTTCGGGAGTCTTGCCTGAACCCTGCGTTTCCAGGTCTCTTGCATTGTTCGGCACGACAATCGTAAATGCGCTGCCTTCGCCAAGTCGGCTTTGTGCTTTGATGTCCCCGCCCATCAGGCGGCACAGTTTCAAGCTGAGCGCCAGACCCAGGCCGGTACCGCCGTATTTGCTCGAACTGGCGTCGCCCAGAACGGTAAACTGTTCGAACAAGGTCGATATCTCGTGATCCGCGATGCCGATGCCGGTATCCCTGATCTCAATCATCAGCATCTCGTGTTCAGGCCCGGCAATTTTCTTTGCGTGAATGCCAATCATGCCATTCTTGGTGAACTTCACCGCGTTATCCAAAATTTGTGACAGGATCTGCTGAATCTTCTGCTGATCGAGATAGGCCATGCCGACTTCCGGGCTGATATCAGCATTTATGACATTGCCGTTCGCCCTCGCACTTTCGCGAGCCTCGTCGGAAACGCGGCGGATCAGATCGGCGATCGACGTATCCTCGTTGTACAAGCCCATCATGCCGGCATCTATCTTGGAAAGGTCGAGAACTTCATTGATCAATTTCAACAGATGCTGGCCAGCGCTGTGAATTTTGTTCAGATCCGAGATTGACTCTTCGTCGCCTTCGTCCTGAGCGTCCTCCAGCAACATCTGGCTGTAGTTGATGACAGCGTTGAGGGGCGTACGAAGTTCGTGACTCATTTTCGCAAGAAATTCAGCCTTGGCAGCGCCCGCCCGCTCGGCGTCGGTCGTTGCCCGGCGCAATTCAGAAGCTGTAGCAAGATGTTCGCGCATTTCTGCTTCGAGCTCTGCCTGGGACTCGTATACTTTAGCGTAGTAAAGAGCCATCATGGTTACATAGAGTGCGACGGCGACTGTCGAGACAATGCCGAGCCATTCCATATCAGTGCTTGGCAGATCGCTGACAGGCGGCGAAGCCAGCATTGCAACTGCAAGGAACACCATCATGTTAATAGCAAAAAGAGCAATAACAATGGTTCTCAGAACTGTGGAAGGACCAATATAAAAGAACGCTAGCAACGGGATCGTCAGCACCCATGGAAGGGTTGGCGACTTGATGCCGCCATAGAAATAGCAGCTCCACAGGATGCAAAAAATCAGATTTTCGACCGAAAGAATTGCAAGCAGATTATAGTTGCCAAATTTCTTCAACAGGATCGGAAATACCCAGAAGCCGAAGATTGAGGCTGCAAGAACGGCCACTTCAAAGCCGGGAGTGGGATCGAGCAAGTAAAGCGCGATCGGGACGGCGCTGCCAAGAAACGGGCCAAACAAATGACTGATCAGAAAGACACGTGCCTGATTGACGCGATCGCGGTCGTTCATCAACGACGGGTGAATAAACCAGTCGACGATTGAGGAAATTTGCGCACTGATAGCAGCCAGCTTCATCGATGGAACACCTTCACACATCCCACATTGAACTGCGCGCAGAATGCACCAATCAAGTTAACGCGTATTTTCACCTATTTACTCGTCCCGGGCAGACGGGAATAATAATGGTTCAATATCTATATGTTAAATTAACCTTTCGCTGAGGAACAATCCCAACAAACTGAATTTTAACATTTGTAGCGCAATTCTGACCGCCGAAGACGGTTCAGCTTTGGAGACTGCCGGCAATGAATTGGGCCATGAACATAATCGACTGGTTTATTCCAGCAGAGTTTCGCTATGAGCGATCCGAGCTCAGTCTCGCGCGGAACTTCGTGTTCACCCATCTCTTTGGGCCTCTGATTTCGCAATCGATCCTGTTGTTCCTTTATTGGAGTGATCCGCAAGGAGGCTGGCCGATGTGGACGATCTTCGTCTGCGTGTGGGCCTTCTGGCTCTTGCCGCTACTGTTAAAATATAGTCGCGACCTCTATATCAGCGCTACCTTCTCCGTGCAGTTGTTGGCCTTCGTTTCGCTGTTCGGCGCATTCTTCTACGGTGGCGCAAGTTCACCTTTCCTGCCATGGCTGATTGTCAGCTTGCTGCTTGGGTTTTTCTATCTCTCGAAACGGCCTATTGTGGTTATCTTCATATTCTCGATGAACCTGGCTGCCTTCTTTTCCGCTTATCTCATCTTTGGATTTGCCGAACGGGTCGCGCGCGAAAATCTGGTGACCGTTGGCTGGATTTCAATCTTTTCCGCTACGGTTTATATGGCCTGGATGGCGGTCTATTATGCGAGCATGTTGTCCATGCGGGGCGAGTTGGTTCGCGAAACTGAACAGCATCGCGCAACGATGACGCGGCTGCGCGAAGCAAAGGAACTTGCTGACGAAGCCAACCGCTCGCGCTCCATCTTCCTTGCCAAGATGAGCCATGAATTTCGCACGCCACTGAACGCGGTCATTGGTTATAGCGAAATTGTCATTGAAAATCTCGAAGTTGGCGACAAAAACCCGCAGAAGAAAGTCGACTTGCTGCGCATCAACGCGGCCGGCAAGCATTTGCTTTCGCTGCTGACTGATGTTCTCGATCTATCACGCATTGAAAATGATGAAGTCGATGTTCAAGTCAAATCTTTCGATCTGAACGACTTCATTTCTGACGTCGTATCCAATACAAGCAGCCTGGTTTCGCAAAACAACAATCGTTTTGTGGTCAACTGCCCGCCGAAAGTCGGCATGATCTCGACAGACGCGACCAAATTGCGTCAGGCCGCGCTTAACCTCATAAGCAATGCTTCCAAGTTTACCAAGGATGGCGTCATCACCCTCTCGTTGCGGCGCGAACGCAGCAGTGTCGGAGACTGGATCGAATTGCAGGTCGTAGATTCGGGCATTGGAATCTCCCAAGAGGAAATCGGCAAGCTGTTCACCAATTTTCGCCAGGCTTCTCTGTCCACCTCCAGCCGTTATGGCGGAACCGGCCTCGGCCTCGCGCATAGCCAGAAGCTTTGCGGCCTGCTCGGGGGACGTATATCTGTCACGAGCGACGTTGGTAAAGGATCGACTTTCACGATCCGTATTCCAGCAAGTCTGGATGTGATCAAAAGGCATACCGCCGACCGCGTGGACGCTTTGCCAGCCACTCTCGCGACGCAATCCATATAACATAGGTTCAAAGAAGCACATGTCCGCAATGTCCAATGCGCTGCGCAAAGGCCTCGACAAACTGTCCGGATTGTCTCCGGATCCCCAGGTCAGCCCTGTGGTCAAGCCGCACATTCTCATAGTCGACGACATCACCGACAACAGGGTCATTCTTCGGCGGCGTTTCGAACGGCAAGGCTTCGAAATCACCGAAGCGGACGGCGGGCTGCGGGCGCTTGAACTGATTGACAAGAACGATTTTGATATAGTGCTGCTAGATGTGATGATGCCAGATATTGACGGCGTTGAAGTATTGCGTCGTCTACGCAAGACGCATAGTTCCGCCATCCTGCCTGTCATCATGGTAACTGCTCGTACGCAAAGTGACGATCTCGTCCAGGCGCTGGGTGAAGGCGCAGACGACTACATCACCAAACCCGTTGACTTTGCTGTCGCCTTGGCCAGAGTGAAAACTCAATTGGCGCGGCGCGATGCGGAAATGCGTGTCCTGCTTGCCGCCCAGACTGTGCAAAAATCCAACGAAATTCTCGAAGACCGCGTTCAAGAGCGGACCGCACAACTGGTCCAGATGAATGAGCAGCTCAAGAAGGAAATTGTACAGCGCGAAAAATCGGAAGCTGAATCGAAATATCTTGCCTATCATGATGCGCTCACCGGTCTTGGCAATCGTGTGCTGTTCCGGGAGGGCCTCAGCCGCGCGATCGAAAGTATCCCTGTCACCAGCGGCAAGCTTGCCATCCTCTTTATCGACCTAGACGGATTCAAGAGCGTTAACGATACGTTAGGACATTCGGTCGGCGATACACTTCTGAAGGTCATCGCATCCCGGTTACGAGATCTGATTACGGATCAGGATTTCATCGCCCGGCTCGGTGGCGATGAGTTTGCGATTCTTCAGGTCGGCCAGGAGCAGCCAAACGCCTCTTCTCTGCTGGCGACGCGGATCATCAAAACAATAAGCCAGGTGTGCGATGTCGACGGCCACGAAGTCACTGTTGGCGCAAGCATCGGGATCACATTCAGCTCAAGCAACAAGGACGATTCAGAAGAATTGCTCCGTA
>CANJJI010000015.1 GCA_947474545.1 Beijerinckiaceae bacterium
ATTCTGGAATCCTCCGCGAAGAAGAAAGAAGTGCGGCTGGCTTGAGAGCGGGCGTGAGATCAGCCGCGAATTTCATCCTGGAAAAACGCTAAACCTCCCCATCTTCCGGGCTCCACCGTCCGTGTTTGAGCCAGCGCTCCAGCAGCCAGAAGTGATCGTTGCCGAAGAACTTTTCGCCATCGGCAATGACGAAGGGTACGCCGAAAACGCCTTGCGCGATGGCTGCATCGACTTCCTTCACCAGGGATTGCTTCACCTCATCCGACGCCAGAGCGGCCAACACTTTGGCGCGGTCAATCCCCAGCTCCGCAGCAACATCCGCGCTGACTTCGGGCGACGTGATGTCGATGCTCTCCACCCAGAGTTTTGCGTACATGCGTTTGGCAAATTCAACAGCCAGTGCGCCATTAAAGGATTTGATCCAGTTGAAGCAGCGCATGGCTGCGAGCGAATTGTGCCCCTTCAATCCATGCTTGCGATAGGGCACGCCATAGAGCGCGGCGAAGCGCTCCATTTCTGTGGCGAGGTAGGGCCCCTTCAGGGGATAGGTGGGCAGAGGATTCATGCCCATGACTTTCAGCACGGTGATGCCGATGAGGACCGGCCGCCAGTCGACACTGCGGCCGTGGCGCGCGGCAATCTTTTCAATCTGGGTTGAAGCGAGATAGCCAAAGGGCGAAAACAGATCGAAATAAAAGGCGATGGATTTGCTTTGCGTAGCTTGGGAATTCATGCGCCGACTCCAGGGGGATTTGGGTCATCCCGGACGCGCAAAGCGCGAGCCGGGATCGCATTTAAAATATTGCATCATCAACTGACGCTCCCGGATCGCCTTTGGCGTCCGGGATGACAATGTTGGCCTTTTATCAAAAATGCAACGGCTTGACCTGATGTACGCCGGGGATAGTAGCGATTTTGTCGAGGCACGTGGGTGCAAGATCACCATCGATTGCCACAAGCGCGATGGCCGAGCCGCCTGGCGCGTCGCGGCCCAACGCGAAGGTCGCGATATTGGTGCCGGATTCGCCGAGCATGCCGGCGAATTTGCCGATGAAGCCGGGCTTGTCCTCGTTGGTCACGTAGATCATGGAAGGCGCGAATTCCGTGTCGATCTTCATGCCTTTGATGGCGACAATGCGCGGCTTGCCGTCATGGAAGACTGTTCCGGAAACCGAACGCTCCTGACGCTCGGTCGTGATGCTGATGGTGATCAGCGATTCATAATCGCCTTCGGCCGCGCGCGTGATTTCATCGATGGCGATCCCACGTTCCTTGGCGACGATGGGCGCGGAAACGACATTCACATCTGAAAGCATAGGCCGTAAAAAGCCTGCAATAGCTGCAGACGTCAGCGCTTTAACTTTTAATGATGACACTGCGCCTTCATAGGTGAGTGTAATTTTCTGGACGCCGGTTTCCGTCAATTGTCCGGCAAACGAGCCGAGTTTTTCCGCCAGCGCGATGAAGGGTTTCAGGCGCGGCGCTTCTTCCGCCGTGATGGAGGGGAAGTTGATGGCGTTGGAGATGGCGCCACGGATGAGATAATCCGACATTTGTTCTGCGACCTGCAAAGCCACGTTTTCCTGCGCTTCTGTCGTCGAGGCGCCAAGGTGTGGTGTGCAGACCACATTGGGATGGCCGAATAAGGGATTGTTGACAGCGGGTTCTTCCGAGAACACGTCGAATGCGCCTGCTGCGACATGGCCGGAGTCGAGCGCTGTGCGCATGGCCGCTTCATCCACGAGTTCGCCGCGCGCGCAATTGATGATGCGAACGCCCTTCTTCGTCTTGGCGAGATTAGCTGCGCCCATGATGCCGCGTGTCTGCGGCGTCAGAGGCGTATGCAGCGTGATGAAATCGGCGCGGGCGAGGAGATCATCGAGTTCGACTTTTTCAACGCCGAGATCCAGCGCGCGTTCAGGGCTGAGGAAAGGATCGAACGCGATGACGCGCATCTTGAGACCTACGCCGCGCGTTGCGACGATGGAGCCGATGTTGCCGCAACCGATGATGCCGAGCGTCTTGCCGGTGATTTCAACACCCATAAAGCGGTTCTTTTCCCACTTGCCGGCCTGCGTTGAAGCGTCGGCCTGCGGGATTTCGCGCGCGATGGCGAACATCATGGCGATGGCGTGTTCGGCCGTCGTGATGGAATTGCCGAACGGCGTGTTCATCACGATGATGCCCTTGCCGGTCGCAGCGGGAATATCGACGTTGTCGACACCGATGCCCGCGCGGCCAATCACCTTGAGCCGTGTGGCTTTTTCAAGCAATTTCGCTGTGACTTTTGTTGCCGAACGGATGGCAAGGCCATCATAATTGCCGATGATCTCGGCGAGTTTGTCCTTGTCCTTGCCGAGGTTGGGCTGAAAATCGACTTCAACACCGGCGTCTTTAAAAATCTGTACGGCAGCATTGGAGAGAGCATCGGAGATGAGTACGCGGGGCTTTGTCATGATAACCTCGATTGATCCTGACTGCTTCAGGTGAATGGCGAATTCCGGCCGTCAGTGAAAGCACGAAAAGAGGAACACGAGATGTGCGGTTCCATCGCTCTCAGCAAATTTCGACCCGATGAGTGATTGGCAGCGGTTGTGCCAGAGGCGGTGCATGTTCCGCGCCCCTGGACAATAATTCGGCGTAATCCGTCACGATAAGTTTTTGTCGACCACTTCCACTGTGCCCAGTGGCAGTCACGACAACTTCCTGGAGGGTATTTCGCCATCACGCCGCTTTCGCGAGCGCAGCTTTTGTTTGTGCAAAAGCCCAGTCGAGCCATTCGGTGAGGGCTGTCACGTCATCAGACTCAATCGTGCTGCCGCACCAGACGCGCAGGCCGGCAGGTGCATCGCGATAGCCGTCGATATCGAAGGCGATCTTCTCTTTTTCGAGCAATGCCGCGAGGTCCTTGACGAATTTCGCCTGGGCGTCTTCGGGCAGGGAGGCTATCGCGGGATCGACGACTTTCAGGCAGACGCTGGTGTTCGAGCGGATGGCTGGCGACGAGGCGAGGAAATCCACCCAATCGGTTTTGCGAACCCAATTCGCCATGACGGCGAGGTTGGAATCGGCCCGTCCTGCAAGGCCTTCCAGCCCGCCGATGGATTTGCCCCATTGCAGCGCGTCGATATAATCCTCAACGCAGAGCATGGAGGGCGTGTTGATCGTATCGCCAACGAATATGCCTTCGATCAGCTTGCCGTTATTGGTCATGCGGAAGATTTTCGGCATTGGCCATGGCGGCGTATAGGTCTGCAACCGTTCGACAGCGCGGGGGCTGAGGATGAGCATGCCGTGCGCGGCTTCGCCGCCCAGCACCTTTTGCCAGGAGAAAGTGACGACATCGAGCTTGGAGAAATCCATGCGCTGGGCAAAGCAGGCCGACGTGGCGTCGCAGATCGTCAGGCCTTTGCGATCAGCTGGGATCCAGTCAGCATTGGGCACGCGCACGCCTGAGGTGGTGCCATTCCAGGTGAAGACGACGTCATTGTCGAAATTCACGGTGGAGAGATCGGGGATTTCGCCGTAACCGGCTTTCAGGATGCGCGCGTCTTTCAGTTTGAGCTGTTTGGCGACATCGGTCACCCAGCCTTCGCCAAAGCTTTCCCAGGCGAGCATGTCAACGCCGCGCGCACCGAGCAGCGACCACAGCGCCATCTCCACAGCGCCGGTATCGGAGGCGGGGACGATGCCGATGCGATAATCGGCGGGAACTTGCAGGACTTCGCGGGTGAGATCGATGGCGAGCTTCAGCTTCACCTTGCCAACCTTGGCGCGGTGAGAGCGGCCAAGCGGCGCGTCTTTCAGATTTTGAAGGGACCAGCCGGGCCTTTTGGCGCAGGGGCCGGATGAGAAGTTGGGGTTTGCCGGGCGGTTTGCGGGCGTAGAAATTGTCATAATGGCCATCCTTTCAGATGAGCGCCTCCCGTTGGGGGGAGGTGTCCCGCTGCGGGCGATACGCGAGAACAGGTCCGCGCGTCAAGCGTTCTTTGGGGGTTGCGGCAAATAGGCATCGTGTTGGATAGCGCAAACACAAACGGCGGGTTGCCCCGCCGTTTGTCACAATTCTGATGGGACCGCGAAGGATCAGTCGATCATGTAGCGAACGCCGATGCGGTACTCGCTGATCGAGTTTGCTTTTGCCGTGGAGGTGTATTTGCCAAGATTGACGTAGCGGTAGCCCATGTCGATCTTGGCATTCGGTGTGACATCATAGGCAATGCCGGCCATGAGCGCCCAGGCCATGTTGAAATTGCGGCGAGAAATCGTGGCGCGATGATCCTGCACGCCAAACTGAGTGATAGGTTTGGCAACGACGTTACCGTTGTTGTCCAGCCATACCTCGGGAAGCGGAGACGGATTTGGCATTGTCAGTGTGGGGCCGTAGTGAAGACCATTGGCTGCCGTATACCAATCATAATTGCCGGCTGCCCGGCTATAGACTGTGCCTACGCCCGCGCCGACATAGGGCGATACGCCTGCCCAGGTTCCAAGATCCAGATAACCGTTGAACAACAGGGTATGGCGGCCCAGCGACCCCGTCTGTTTGGAATAGCAGCTGTTTTCCTGAGCGTGAAGCGCCACCAGAACGCCGTTCACATCGTTCACCGGATTGACACCATCGTAGCACGTGAAGTTCGCAGACTGGGTAGCGACATTCAATTGCTTGAAGTAGTTGTATGTCATATCGGCGCGGAACCAATTGTTGAATTTGTATCCGGGGCCGATGTTGAGTGACCATGAATTCTGTTGTTTCGATGATTTTGCCAATGCAAGATCAGGAAAAACGGAAGGTGTTTTCTCGCGCGCCCAAGTGATATCTCCGCGCAAATACCAGCCGGTGCCGAACTCAAGTTTCTCTTGTGAGCCAAGCGCGGGGGCTTCGGACGGGAACATGTCGGCGGCGCTTGCGCCTGCAATGATGCAGGCGCTGATCGCACAAGCAGCAGAGATGGACTTGATGACTGACATAGCGCTATTCCCTCAAACTCGTGCATGACGCAACGAGGAAAACTGATACGGGTTCACAGTGTCAGAGTTTGCTTAATGGCCACTTAACCATAAGAAAAATTATCGCTTGACTGAAAAATAATTCAAAGAAAGTCAGCGCAAAAATTTTGGAAATGATTGTGCTGCAGGCATAAAAAAACGGCGCGGTATAGCCGCGCCGTCGTGTTCTCAGTGTTATATCTGCTTAGTACTTGCGAACCAGCGGTTGTTGAAAGGCGACCGGTGCAGGCGCCGAAGTAAAGCCGGAGTCGCCGAACATATAGCGCAGGCCGACGCGAACTTCGTTTGAGGAGAGCTTCACGCGATGTGTTTCAAAGCCGCAAGCAGCCGCGCCGCCGCAGTCGATACGGCCGCTGTTCATGGCGCCCTTGTCGAGGTAACGATAGCCGATGTCGAGCTTCATGTTCGGCGCCAGATTGACCGCCATGCCAGCCATGACCGCCCACGCGAGATTTGTCTTGGAAACGGCAGGCGAGGTGCCAAAGCCGCCCTGATTGATGCCATTGTCGGTGATAGAGCCGATACGATTGTTAGCCATACCGACGCCAAGGCCGAGGTATGGGGTCACGTTGTACCATGTGCCGAGATCCACATAACCATTGGCAAGGAATACGGCGCTTGAGATATTGCCGTGATAGAGATCGACGCAGCGATTGGCATTTCCGCAGGGCGCGACGGGAGCCGCCGGGCCCGTGTAGGATTCGACCTGCCGCCAGCGAGCGCCGCCTTGATATTCAGCTGTTGCATCAGCCCGGAACCAGCTGTTGAACTGATAGCCAACGCCCACGCCGGCCATCAAATGCGAAGACATCGATCCCTGGTCATATTGCAGTCCAGGCACTGCAAAGCCCGGATCGAAACTGGAACGGAATTTTTCCTGACGATTCTGGCCGATGCCGATATCTCCACGGATGTACCAGCCGGAAAACTCGGCGGCTGGCATTGAGTGCGGAGCCTCGACCGGCGGCGGCGGCGGCAAGATGTCTGCTGCGAATGCTGACCCCGCAGTCAGAGCAATCGTGCTCGATAATGCGAGGGCTTTTATACTGCCCTTGAAAACGCCCATGGCGGAATTCCCTAATTGTGCCGGGCACGACACGGCCCACGCGAATGACGACAGGGCCAACATGGGGAAAAGATGTTAAAGTCCGATTAAGCCTAAAAATTAAGGCTGATATTGTGTTAAGGGGCGGCTGGCCGGGGCTGCCAGGGCGCAGTTTATGTGATGGGAATTACTTGTAGATTTCATCAATAGTATCGGTGCGTAGGCTTCTTGAAGGCGGGCAATTGCCTCCTTCAAGCATTGCTCAACCTGCGCGTCAGCCCTTATCCGGGCGTGGAAAACTAGAATTTTACTCTGCGGCAGCTGAAACAGTGCGTCCATGTCCAGTAATCACATCGCAGACCATATCGACAACGCTTTCCACAAGCACGGGATCGTCGCCTTCTCCCATCACGCGGATGACAGGCTCGGTTCCCGAAGGGCGAATCACCAGACGTCCGCCCTTCCCAAGCCGCTGCTCACCTTCGGCAATGACGCGGGCGACTGAATCCTTGCCCAACGGATCGCCGCCAGAAATGCGCACGTTTTTAAGGATCTGCGGCAGCGGCTCGAATTTCCGGCAGGCCTTGCTGACGGACTGGCCGGAGCGCTGAACCACCGCCAGAACCTGCAGCGCGGCTACCAGCCCGTCGCCCGTGGTTGTGAAATCGGACAGAATCAGATGACCGGATTGTTCGCCGCCCACATTGAAACCATGCTCACGCATATGTTCCAGCACGTAGCGGTCACCCACGGCTGTGCGCGCGAGGCTCAGGCCTATCGATTGCAGGTAGCGCTCAAGGCCAAGATTGGACATGATGGTGGCGACGATGCCTGGCTTCGACAGGCGGCCATCCTCTTTCCAGCTTTCAGCGACTACGGCCATCAATTGGTCGCCATTCACGACATGGCCAGTCTCGTCAACGATGATGACACGATCGGCGTCGCCATCGAGGGCTATGCCGATATCGGCGCGGGTTTCGCGCACCTTGGCGATCAGCGCATCAAGCGACGTGGAGCCGACTTCGCGATTGATATTGAGGCCATCGGGATCGACGCCAATCTCGAAGACTTCCGCGCCGAGCTCCCACAACGCTTCCGGGGCGGCCTTGTAGGCGGCGCCGTGGGCGCAATCGATAACGATCCGCATCCCTTCCAGCGAGATATTGCGGGGTAGGGTGCGCTTGGCGAACTCGATATACCGGGCGCGGCCATCGTCCAGCCGCTTGGCGCGGCCGATACTGTTCGCTCGTGCGAGGCGGGGCGTCAGATCGCTGTCAATCAGCGTCTCAATTTCCCGCTCGATATCATCGGACAGTTTGAAACCATCCGGCGCGAACAGTTTGATGCCGTTGTCTTCATAGGAATTGTGCGATGCCGAGATCATAACGCCAAGGTCGGCGCGCATGGAGCGTGTGAGCATAGCGACTGCCGGGGTTGGCAACGGTCCAAGCAGAATTACGTCCATGCCGACGGAGGTGAAGCCGGCGACCAGTGCATTCTCGATCATGTAGCCTGAAAGCCGGGTATCCTTGCCGATGACGACACGGTGGCGGTATTCGCCACGGATGAATTGCAGCCCCGCCGCCTGTCCCACACGGAGCGCCAGATCCGGCGTGATGACGCCGTTGGCCCTGCCACGGATGCCGTCGGTCCCGAAATATCTGCGTGTCATGCCCAGCCCTTGCCGTCGTGCCGCGCCGTCACATGGAGCAGGCGGCAAACTTTTGAATCGCAGCTATTCTACAATCAATCCTTGCGGAACGTCTTCACGAAAAATAAAGATGTTTAACACGCTGAAACCCATGTGGAGAGTGCTATGAAAGTGAAAATCTATCATAATCCGGCCTGTGGCACATCCCGGACAGTCATGGGTCTGTTGCGCGAAAAAGGGATTGAGCCCGAGGTGGTGGAATATCTGAAGACGCCGCCCTCCCGGGACGAGATGAAAAAGCTGCTGAAAGATTTGGGCATGACCCCGCGCGAAATCCTGCGGCGCAAAGGCACATTGTTTGACGAGCTCAGCCTGGGGAACCCCGCCTTGACCGATGACCAATTGCTGGACGCGCTGGGGCAGCACCCCATTCTCATGGAGCGCCCTATCGTTGTGACAGCCAAGGGCACACGCGTGTGCCGTCCGGCCGACAAGCTGCAGGAGCTGATCTAACGCCCGCCGAAACGTTCGGCGATCAGGATGCCGCCGGTCACAAAGATCAGCGCAAAAATGTGAAAGAGCGCGAATTCTTCGCCCAGAGTCAGGACCGACATGACAGATCCGATCACTGGCGCGAGATTCTGGAATTGTGCTGCCCGTCCGGGACCAACAAGCTCGACTGCCCGCATGAAGAAGATTTGGCCGAGCATGCTGGTGAAAACAGCCACATAAATTAACGCCAGCCATCCCTTCCATGATGGCCAGAAGGTCAGGCCGAGTGAAAATTCGACGGCGAGGAGCGGCAGCGATATCAGGAATGAACCGAGTGCGATGAAGCAGAAGAACGAATAATTGGGCATGGGCGGGCGGTAACGCAGAGCCAGAATATACACGGTGTAAAAAAGCACGGATGCGAGCATCAGCAGATCGCCCCGGTTCAAATGTATACCGCCCAGCTGCAGCAGATTGCCCTGGGTGGCCAGTAGCAAGACTCCAGTTGTCGAGACAATCAGGCCCAAAAGACGCACCGGTCCAATTCTTGTACCGAACCAAAGCCATGCGCCGACCATCACCGCCACGGGGCCAGCGCCTTGCAGGATCGAGAGATTGATGCCGGTCGTATAACGCCCGCCGATAAAGATGGCGGCATTGCTCATGGTCATCAACAGGGCCATGAAGAATATGAAGGCAGGACGGGTCTTCGCCCTTTGCCAGTCTTCGCCGAATGACGGTGGCCTGAATGTAATGACGGCGAAGCCGACCAGCGCCCAGCGCAGGCAGACTATGGTCATGGGCGAGATTTCAGTCGATGCCACCCTGATGATTGGGGAATTGGAGCCCCACATCAACATGGTGAGCACCAGCAGCACCCAGGCTTTGTCGCCCCATTTGTTCAAAAATGCACGCAGAAAATTCCTTGCGGGCGTGAAATCGCTCATACCTGTCCGGCCTTCCAGCGCTCTGCCAGAACGATGCCCGAAAGCACCAGAACAAAGCCGGCGGCGTGGTACCAGGCAAAAGGTTCCCCCAGTACGGCAACAGCCATCAGGGCGCCACTGACGGGCACGAAATTGTAGAACAGGCCCGTACGCTGTGGACCGATCAATTCGACGCCGCGCATATAGAACAATTGTGCGAGCAGGGTGGGGAATATCCCGACATAGACGATGATTCCCCAGCCTTTCCACGTGGGCACAAGGCCCTGGCCTGCAACGAACTCGCCAATCATGAAGGGTAGGGACGTCAACAGCGCTACCGCGCACATCACGGCAAAGAAGACCAAGGGCGGAACAGCGGGGCGATTGCGTAATGATACCGTATAGCCGGCGTGCATCATGGATGCTGTGATCATCATGATATCGCCGGCATTGAATTCCAGATTGCGCAGCACCGAAAGATCGCCGCGTGTTGCGACCATGAGCGCGCCTGCAATTGTCAGAACCAATGCAGCCATAATTGCAGGTCCAGCCTTCATGCGCAGAAAAATCCAGGCAAAGCCGATGGTGAAAGCGGGCACGACGGAACACAACATTGCGATGTTGACACCACTGGTGCGCGCGCCCGCGCCGAAAAACAGCACGCTATATAAAGTGTAGCCTGCACCCGCCGAGAGCAGGATGAACAGCCAGTGCCGCATCAACACTTCGCGTTGATCCTGCAGTGGCCGCCACACCAGCGGGATCATGATCACACTCGCGACAAACCAACGCATGCCGCCGAGCAACGTAGGGGAAGTTTCGCCTGGCGCTATCCGGGCTGCCACCACATTGCTGGCCCAGAACAGGACGCAAAGCGACAGAAGGAGCCATGGATTTTTCCAGGCGCGGGCGATCATTTTGCCAAGCATTACGGAAGTTTGTCCCCAAAGGCGCAATCCCGCAGGGCGGCAGGCGCGAAAGATTCATACTCTTTTGGGACAATGGACTGCCGACGGGCGGAGGTCGAGCCCTGGGTGGGCAGTTCGCAAGCATTTTGCCTGATCCTGACGCAAACCAGCCCCGATATCACCGCATTTCTGCGCGGCTATGCTCGCGCTGACATTTGCTAGCCCGGAGGAACCATGAACCGCTCGTTTTCCACGTTCGCTGCCTGTTCGGGCATTTCGCTCGCCGCTCTGATATCGGCGTCGCCTGTATTGGCAGCGACGCTCGATGCCGCCTCAAAGGTTGAGGCTGTGACTGTCTATCCGGATGCGGCCCAAGTCACACGGATTGCGGAAATCGACCTTCCTGCAGGGGCGACTTCGGTTGTCTTCAAGGGGCTGCCCATGGCGCTGGACCCGGCTTCGCTGAGAGTCGAAGGGAGTGGCGGTGCGCCTGTGCAGATCGGATCTGTGGAATCCCGGGTCGCTCCCGTGCAACAACAGCCGCCGGAAAACGCGCTCAGCGAAAAACTTCGCAAACTCAATGGCGAGCGCGAGGTGACGCAGGCGCGCCTGGCGGCCTTGCAGGCCAAGAAAACCATGATTGAACGCTTTGCACAGGCAAGTCCGGAAAAACTCGGCGACAAGGCCGCGCCGATGGATGTTGAGAAATGGGCGGGGGCTTGGGATGCGGTCGGCGAAGGTCTGGCGCGCCTGGCGGAAGAGAACCAGACCTTGCGCCAGCGGCTTGCTGATATCGAGCAGGAAATACGCACCGTTCAGGCGTCCAATCGCACGCCCGCACAGCGGACCCAGCCAACGCGCGACGTGACGGTCGAAATCGAGGCGCAGGGCGCAACTAGATCCCGTCTCGTTTTAATCTATCGCGTAGCAGGCGCTGGATGGCAGCCCCTTTATGATGCGCGCCTCGAAAGCAAGGGCAACGAAAAGCCTGTGATGCAGCTCGTCCGCCGGGCGCAGGTCGCGCAGCGCACGGGGGAGGACTGGACGAATATCGAATTGTCGGTTTCGACTGTTCGCGCGCAAAGAGGCACACAAGCACCGGATGTTCTGGCGCAGCGCATCAGGATTTTTGAGCCCCGGCCGATGGCCATGCCGCGCTCAGCGACTTCGAATGAAATGGCCAAACGCGCCGATGCTCCGATGGTTTCGGGTATGGTTGCTGCGCCTGCACCTCAAGTTGTGGACGCATTGAGGGAAGAGCGAGCGCGCGAAGTTGAGGCGACCATCGAAACTGGGACCTATGAAGCGCAGTTCCGGGTGCCGGGACGGATCGACGTTCCAACAGACGGATCGCAACGTTCCCTGCGCATCGGTTCGCAGACCATTGAGCCATCGCTGATCGTGAAGACTTCGCCCTCGCTTGACGCGACTGCTTATCTCGAAGCGAGTTTTACCAACAAGGAGGAAGCGCCCATCCTCCCGGGTGAAGTGAATATACAGCGGGATGGTATGTATGTGGGCAAGGGTGCCTTCCGGTTGATCGCGCCGGGTGAAGATGCCAAGCTTGGATTTGGCGCGGACGAGCGGGTGAAAGTCACGCGTGTTCCGGTCAGCCGCCGTGAGAATACGCCGGGCTGGCTGGGCGCGAACAAGACCGAAAAGCAGGATTTTCGCACGACGATCCGCAATCTCCACCCCTTCGCTGTGAAAGTGAATGTGGTCGATCGTGTTCCAATTTCTGAAGACACAAATATCGTGATCGAGGCGCTCTCAACCAATACGGCGCCCACGGAAAAACAGGTGGAGGAGCGCCGCGGCGTCATGGGCTGGTCGTTTGATCTTTCGCCCAATGCCAGCAAGGAAGTCCGGTTAGGATGGCAGATCCGCTGGCCAAAGGACAAGCAGGTACTGAGCGAAACGCTGCCTGATGGCGCGCGATAAGGCGTGCAGGCACTTTGCTGTGATTTTGGCGGCGCAGACCCTGTTCCGGTCAGGTTTCGGAAAGAACCTGATGGGATAATGGTCTGCGTCTTCGTTATTCAGCTTTAGGGGCCAGCCCGCGTGTCAATTCCTGAATTCTTTGCGGAAGTTCCTGTCGCGGGGCCGACAGCGCCGGATCGTATCAGACCCTATGGGCTTTTTGGGTTGATCCTGTCCACGGCCGGAATACTTGTTCTTGGCGCGTTGATCATGGCGGTTCTTGCAGTCGTCTGGATTGCGGTAGCGGGGCTTGCTGAGGTCGAAAGCGCCATGGGCTCGCTCTCTGGCATTGATATCAACGAATTGCGGGTTGCGCCGTATCGTACGCAGATTGTCATGTACGGCGTTACAGCGGCTTCGTTTATCGGCTTTGGACTGGCGGTGCTTGCATTTGCCCGGTTGCGGGGCGGGGCAAACTGGCGCATTCCGCTGGCATGGGAAGCGCCCTCCGGCTGGCCGACAGGAAAATGGCTCGTGCTACTTCCGGTGTTTGCGCTGGTCTATCTCCTGACAGCCGGGTTCGGTATCAAACTCATTTTTCCCGACTTTCGCACCTGGTTTTTCATTCCCCCGGGCGGCTGGGGCATGGCGTTATCCTTTGTTACGGTCGTGCTTTTGGCGCCCTGGGCAGAGGAATTATTATTTCGCGGCTGGATCTATTCGAGCCTGCGGCAGAGTTTTGGGGTCTGGGCAGGGCTTATCGTTGTGGCTCTGCTGTTTGCGCTGGCCCATTTGGACAAGACGGGCCTTTATCCCGTGCTGATCTTCATCCCGGGCCTCGTGCTGACCTTGATCCGCGAGAAAAACGGCTCGTCCAAAGCCAGCTTTTACGCGCATGCTGCCTATAATTGTCTGGCCTGGCTGATCGTCTTTTTTGTTGGAAACCCCTGAAGAGGGCAGCGGCGGCAGCCCGGATGGGCTAGACTGCTGCCATGCAGCAATATCATGACCTCATGCGACTCGTGCTCGATACCGGTACGAAGAAAATGGACCGCACGGGAACCGGCACTTTGTCGGTCTTCGGCCATCAGATGCGCTTTGACCTGTCAAAGGGATTTCCCCTGGTGACGACAAAAAAGCTGCATCTGAAGTCGATCATCCACGAATTATTGTGGTTCATCGCTGGCGATACGAATATCGCCTATCTCAGAGACAATGGCGTTTCGATCTGGGATGAATGGGCCGACGCCAATGGCGATCTCGGTCCAGTTTATGGCAAACAATGGCGTTCGTGGCAGGGCGCGGATGGACGGACGCATGATCAGCTCAAAAGCCTGATTGCAGAAATCCGGCGAAATCCGGATTCGCGGCGGCTGGTGCTTTCGGCCTGGAATGTGGGCGATCTCGACAAGATGGCGCTGGCGCCGTGCCACTGTCTTTTCCAATTTTATGTCGCCAATGGCCGGCTGTCGTGCCAGCTCTATCAACGCTCGGCTGATATTTTCCTCGGCGTGCCATTCAACATTGCAAGTTACGCCCTGATGACAGCGATGATCGCGCAGGGATGCGGGCTGCAGCCCGGCGATTTCGTGCACACGTTCGGTGATGCGCATCTCTATCTCAACCATCTGGAACAGGCGAAACTGCAATTGTCGCGTGAGCTGCGCCCGCTGCCGAAACTCGCGCTGAATGCTGATGTGACATCGCTGTTCGATTTTACCTTCGAAGATATTTCAATCGTGGATTACGACCCGCACCCGCACATCAAGGCTCCGGTGGCGGTGTGAGTGGAAGTCTCCCCATCGTCCTCGTCGCAGCTGTGGCGAAAAACAACGTCATCGGCGGTGGCAACAAATTATTGTGGCGTCTTTCGTCTGACCTGAGGCGCTTTAAGGCGCTGACCTGGGGCAAGCCGCTGGTGATGGGGCGAAAGACTTTCGAATCTATCGGCAAACCTTTGCCCGGGCGTGAGACATTCGTCGTCACGCGGGATCACACCTTCAAACCTGTGGGCGTCCATTGCGCGCATACGCTGGCGGCGGCGCTCGATATGGCGGAGGTTTGTGCGCGCGATCTGGGCGCGAACGAAATCATTGTCGCAGGCGGAGGCGATATCTACGCACAGACTATTGACCACGCGGATCGTCTTGAAATCACGCATGTCGACCTTCAACCACAAGGCGATTCGTTTTTTCCCCGTATTGATCCGGATAAGTGGTCCGTAGTTTCACGGGAACCGCATCCGTTTGGCCCCGGAGATGAAGCCGGGTTTGAGTTTTGTGTTTACGAACCGCGGCGAAAATGTTCCGCTGGCGTTGAATAGTGTGGCAAAAGTGCTTATCTGCGGGAACGCCTGAAATACAATCGATACACAGGCGGCAGCTCTAGAGCTGCGCCAGAGGTCTAGCCGGTCAGCGGGAGGGAGTTTCGCTGTAATCGGTACAAAAAATGAGGATTTCATGCCCTGGAGTAACCAGAGTGGTGGCGGTGGGCCGTGGAAGCCCAGCGGGAATAATCAGGGCCCATGGGGGCAGGGACCGGGTGGAGGCGGGGGTCGCAACTCACCTCCCGATCTGGAAGAGATGCTGCGGCGGAGCCAGGACAAGCTCAAGCAAGTGCTGCCGGGCGGCGCCAATAATGCGATTGTGATCGGTTTGATCGCTGCGGTAGCCGTTGCGTTGTGGCTACTCAGTGGTTTTTATACGGTTCAGCCGAACGAAACCGGGCTGAACATGGTGTTCGGTCGTTACACGGCCAAGACCAGTTCGGGCTTGAATTACAATTGGCCCTATCCGATTGGCCGTGTAGTCAAGCTTCAGGTCACGAATCAGAAACCACTGGATATCGGCTTTCGCACGCGGGACAGCCGCCGTGGCAGCACGGCGCAAGTTGAGGTGCCCGAAGAGAGCTTGATGCTGACGGGCGATGAAAACATCGCCGACGTCAAATTCCGGGTGATTTATCAGATCGATCCGGCGAAGCCGGAAGATTATGCATTCAGTGTGCGCGGACCCGATGAGACGGTGAAGGCCGTTGCGGAAAGCGTGATGCGCGAAATCGTTGGACGCACGCAAATCCAGCGCATTCTCACCGGGGGCCGGAAAGAAATCGAACCGGCCGCGTTGTCTGCAACGCAGAAAGTGCTCGACGAATACAAGGCGGGCGTGAAAATCCTGCAGGTGCAATTGCTGTCGGTAGATCCGCCGGAGCAGGTTATTGCGGCGTTCCGCGAAGTGACTGCTGCACAACAGCAGGCAGATCAGGCGCGCAATCAGGCTGAGGCCTATGCGAACAAGGTCGTGCCTGAGGCGCGCGGGCAGGCCGCTCGTATTCTACAGGAAGCTGAAGGCTACAAACAGCAGACGGTGGAAGAAGCAAAGGGTTCTGCAGCCCGCTTCACGCAGATTTACGAACAATATGCCAAGGCGCCCGGCGTGACGCGCGAGCGTATGTATCTTGAAACCATGGAGCGGGTATTCGGTGGCATGAACAAGGTGATCGTTGATCAAAACCAGGGCAATGGAGTTGTGCCCTATCTACCGCTGGGTGAGCTCGCGGCTCCGGGCTCAGCAGGTTCGGGGGTACGCCGATGAAAAATCCATTTTTGGGATTTGGCGCATTAATCGCCCTGATCATCCTGCTCGTGTTGGGGTCTGCCTCGGTTTACACTGTGGCGCAGACAGAACAGGCTATAGTTCTGCGGCTGGGCGAGCCGGTTGGCGATGCAATCCAGAAACCGGGTCTGCACTTCAAAGTCCCGTTCATCGAGAATGTCGTCTATTTCGACAGGCGTATCCTCGATGTCGAGACGCCCAAGCAGGAAGTGCTGGCTGCAGATAACAACCGGATCGAGGTCGATTCCTTCCTGCGTTATCGCATCAGCAACGCGCTTGAGTTCTATAAGGCCGTGCGGACGGAAGAAATAGCAGCCAATCAGCTTGGGTCCGTGATGAACTCGGTCGTGCGCCGCGTCCTTGGCGAAGCGACGATGATTCAGATCGTGCGTGATAATCGCGCGGCCATGGTTCAGGAGATCAGGAAATTGGTCAATGCAGAAGGTATTCGCCTTGGCGTGGAGGTCATTGATGTCCGCATTCGCCGCGCCGATCTTCCGCGTCAGATTTCTGAAGCTGTCTATGGCCGTATGAAGACCGAGCGTGAACGCGAGGCGGCTGATTTCCGCGCGCAGGGCGAGCAAAAAAAGCAGGAAATCCAGTCCAAGGCAGACCGCGATGTGACCGTGTTGCGTGCAGAGGCCATGCGCAAGGCGGAAGAATTGCGCGGCGAAGGCGATGGCGAGCGCAACAAGGTCTATGCCGAAGCGTTCAACAAGGATGCAGAATTCTTTTCGTTTTATCGCTCCATGCAGGCCTATGAGAAAGGGCTGACGGGCGGCGATACGCGGATGATCCTCAGTCCCAATTCGGATTTCTTCCGCTATTTCGGTGATCCTGCCGGCCGGGAGGCAGGTGGCAAGGCAAAGCCCGCGCCAAAAGCGCAATGATACGGACACGGCAGCGTGATTGGCTCTGCCGTGTTTCCGCTTTAATTTTCGCGTGAATAAGGTCGAAGCTCAGGCGCAGCGCGCCAAAAGGATCAGGAGATCGCAGCATGGCCCAGGCGTTTCAAAATCGTGTTCGCACTGTCGAAGCGGGGCGGCGTCCGTCCCGGTTTGGCTGGTTTGCAGGGGCAACCGCCATTGCTGCCATTGCTGTCGCGCCTCTGCCTGCGTTGGCGCGCAGCGCACCTGAATCCTTTGCCGATCTGGCTGAGAAAGTCTCCGATGCAGTCGTCAACATAAAGGCATCGCAAACCATTACGGCTGCGCGTCCGGGTGGCGCGGCGCCAAATCTGCCCCGTGGTACGCCGTTTGACGATCTCTTTGAAGAATTCTTCCGGCGGCGCGGTGGCGAAGGACAGGAAGGCCAGGCTCCGCAACAGCCGCCACAACGCCGCCAGAGCAATTCGCTTGGTTCAGGATTTGTGATTGATGCCGCCGGTGTCGTCATCACCAACAACCACGTCATTGCAGATGCGACCGAAGTGACCGTTGTCTTCACCAATGGCGAAGAACTCAAGGCCGAGATCGTTGGCCGCGACACGAAAGTCGATATCGCCGTTCTTCGCGTGAAACCGAAAGCGCCGCTGCCTTCGGTGAAATTCGGGGATAGCACGAAAATTCGCGTGGGCGATTGGGTCATGGCAGTGGGCAATCCGTTCGGCCTTGGCGGAACGGTTACTGCCGGGATTATCTCGGCCCGGAACCGCAATATCAACAGCGGCCCCTATGATGATTACATCCAGACCGATGCATCGATCAACAAGGGCAATTCCGGCGGTCCGCTATTCAACATGGATGGCGAAGTCATCGCCGTGAATACGGCGATCCTCTCGCCCACGGGCGGATCGGTCGGTATTGGTTTTGCCTCGCCTGCAGCTACTGTGACCGCGGTTATCGACCAGCTTCTGCAATATGGTGAAACACGGCGCGGCTGGCTTGGCGTACGCATTCAGCCCGTGGATGAATCGATCGCCGAGAGCCTGGGATTGGGCAAACCGCGCGGCGCGCTGATTGCTGGAGTGGATGAAAAAGGTCCGTCCAAAGCTGCTGGAATTATCACGGGTGATGTTGTCATCAAATTCGATGGCAAGGACGTCAGAAGTTCCAACGATCTGCCGCGCATTGTTGCCACGACGCCAGTTGGCAAGGAAGTCGATGTTGTCGTGGTCCGCAAGGGCAAGGAACAGACCGTCAAGGTGAAACTGGGACGCCTCGAAGATGGCGAGAAGCCACAGCCAGCTTCGGCAAAGCCCGACGATTCTGCCAAGAACGATGTCGTTCGCAAGGCGCTGGGTATGGAATTCTCGTCTCTGAGCGAAGAGACCCGCAAGAAATTTGCGATCGACGCCAATGTAAAGGGCGTGGTTGTGACCAGTGTGGCGTCTGGATCGCCTGCGGCCGAGAAGGCTCTCAAGAATGGCGATGTGATCGTCGAGATCAATCAGGAGCAGATGAACCAGCCTGAAGACGTCGTCCGCAAAATGCGGACAGTCAAGGAAAGTGGCCGAAAATCGGCGCTTTTCCTGATCTCGAACGGCAAGGGCGAAGTCCGCTTTGTGGCGCTGCCGGTGGAATAGGGGCGCCGTTTCAAAGATCGACAAGAAGGCCTGCGGCTATGTTGCGGGCCTTTTTTATGTTTCGACGAATTCCGCGCGCTCAAATCCCTGCGCGAATAGCAGCGCGGTGAGATCGCCATGATCGACTCGCGCATGGGCTGCGGCTGCAACTGCGGGCTTGGCGTGAAACGCGACCCCTAGACCAGCTTCATCCAACATGGCCAGATCGTTAGCACCATCGCCAACCGCCATCGTCTCGTCCTGGGCGAGATTGTGTGTCGAACGTAATTCGACGAGTGTTGCGAGCTTGGCTTCACGCCCGAGAATGGGTTCGACGACCGCTCCGGCAAAGCAACCGTTTTCGATGATCAACCGGTTGGCGCGATTTTCCTGAAAGCCGATCATTTCGGCGATGCGGTTTGTGAACAATGTAAAACCGCCAGACACGAGTGCGGTGTAAGCGTCATTGGCGCGCATGGTTTTTACAAGAGCCGTTCCGCCTGGTGTCAGGGTGATGCGTTCCGCGATGACCTTGCTGACGACGGTTTCTTGCAGACCTTTCAGCAGTGCAACACGCTCTCGCAACGCCGGTTCAAATGCGATCTCTCCGCGCATGGCTCGCTCGGTGATTTCGGCGACATGGGCTTTCTTGCCAACGAAGGCAGCGAGTTCATCGATACATTCCTGGCCGATCATGGTGGAATCCATGTCTGCGAGAAACAATTTCTTGCGGCGGTTTGCAGAGGGTTGCACAAAGACATCGATGCGCTCGCCAGCGAGCACTTCGCGCAACTTATCCGCATGGGTGCGCATGGCGGTCCACAGACCATGGCGATCAGCGAAGACGCCGTCCTCGAAAGCTATGTCGATGGCTCTGCCGGGGTCGAGCCATCGCTTGATCTGGCCAGAAGGAAGCGCACTTGCTGCGCGGGCGGCGAGCGCCTCGTCCATGGCTTTTGTGCCGGGTGCGGCTACGAGAGTTGCGATATAGTCTGACACGTGTCATCCGCCTTGCAGAACCGCCAGGGGGCGGTGGAGAATCCCTTGTTCGAAGCCATTCTCATTGCAGGCCCGACGGCGAGCGGCAAGTCCGCTCTTGCGATTGCTCTCGCGCAAAAGCTTGATGGCGTGGTGATCAATGCTGATTCCATGCAGGTCTACCGGGATTTGCGGATCATTACGGCGCGGCCAACCCCGGAAGAAGAGGTTCTGGTCCCGCATGCGATGTTCGGGCATGTTGATGCCGCCATCAATTATTCGGCGGGACAGTGGATGGCCGATGTACAGCGGGCGCTTGCCGATGCGAAGGCAAGGGGCCGAATGCCCGTGGTCGCAGGCGGTACCGGCCTCTATTTTAAGGCTCTTCTGCACGGACTGTCCGCCATGCCGGAGGTGCCCGATATTGTTCGAGCGCAGGTGCGGGCGGATGCCGAAGGGCAGGAAACACCTGAACTGCATCAACGATTGGCGGGGTGTGATCCGCTGACGGCTGCGCGTCTGAAACCGAATGATCGCCAGCGCATTCTGCGCGCGCTGGAAGTTTTTTCTGCTAGCGGCCTGTCGATTACAGTCTTTCAAGAACAAAAGGGCATACCGCTGCTAACATCGAGCCAATGCCGTTGCCTATTTCTTGCGCCTGAAAGAACCGAACTCTACAAGCGTATCGACCGGCGTTTCGATGTCATGATGGAACAGGGCGCACTGGAAGAAGTGAAGGCGCTGGGCGCACGTGGGCTCGATCCGGCGTTGCCCGCCATGCGCGCCCATGGCGTGCCGGGTCTGCTGGCCTATCTCAAGGGCGACGTGCCGCTTGAACACGCTGTTGCCAAAGGGAAGATCGACACAAGACATTATTCGAAGCGGCAGTTTACCTGGTTTCGTCACCAGCTGACAGAGTTCGATTGGGTGACGCCTGAAGCGGGGCTGGCGGCTGCGTTGAAAGACAATTGACGGCAGCGCATCGCAAGGCTCTACTGGTGGCAGAAGTTCAATTCGAGGAGGCAATCCATGTCGATACTTACGCGTTCAAGGGCGGGCGTCTTTAAATGCGACAGTCCAATTCCTCAACTTGGCCGGCGTGAAGCGATGGCGTTGATTGCCGGTGCGCTGGCATTCGCGCCGGCCGCTCTGGCAGCATCTGCGCGAACGAAAATTGCTGATCTCGCGAATGAGGACGGAATTGCTTCCCAGCTTGCGCACGGCTTGAGCGGAGAGATCGTTTCGCTGCGGGGCTATTTTGCGCCGGGCATGCGGGCGGGCGTTCTGTTCGATCTGTTTGAAAAGCCCGCTGTACCCTGCGGCATGTGCGGCGCGTTTCATGATTCAGGCGCCAGTATAGCCATCGTCGGCGAGGCTTACCCTGATGGTCTCAATATGCTTCGGGCCATTGATGTCAGTGGCAAGGTTGCCGTTGATGACAAGGGCAAGGCGCAATTGATTGCGCAGTCGATTGCTGCGGTCTGATCTCTCGACAATGGGTAGATGACATGACCGGTTTGAACGGGCGCATGCAGCGGCGTATTCGTGTTTTGGCGTTGTGTCTGGTGGCGGGAACGAGCGTTCCTGCGCTGGCGCAGACTGCCGACATTATCCTGCGGAACGGCAAGATCTACACCGTCGATAAAGACTTTTCGACAGCACAGGCGGTCGCGATCAAGGATGGACGTTTCGCTGCAGTCGGCGATGATGCGAGTGTCATGCGTCAGGCGGGCCCGCAAACGCAGGTGATCGATCTTGGCGGGCGCGCGCTTGTGCCCGGGCTGATCGACTCGCACCTGCACCAATCCTTTGCAGCGACGAATTTGCCCGCCGTGCAATTACTTGATGCGCGCTCTATTGCCGATGTTCAGAAACTCATCGGTGAGCGGGCAAAACAAGCGCCGCCGGGAGAATGGGTTGTCGCCTCTTCAGGCTGGCATGAAAGCCTGTTGAAAGAAGGCCGCCTGCCGACGCGCTACGAGCTTGACGAAGTTGCGCCCAACAATCCTGTGTTGATACCGCGGGGCGGCCACGTAGTGACAATCAACAGCAAGGCGCTGGAGATTGCAGGCGTCAACAAGGACACGAAAAATCCGCCCGGCGGCGTGATTGTTCGTGATCCCGGCAACGGTGAGGCGACTGGCGTATTGCTCGAAGCGGCCGCTTATTTTGCGCGCCGTGTCGGACCCAAGCCGCCAGCGGCCGACCGGTTTGCCGCATTGTTGAAGCAGCAGATGAAAGTGCTCAACTCGCTCGGCATCGTCAGTGTGCTTGAGCCGGGCATAGGCGAGCCCAATATCGCACTTTACGAACAATTGCGCGCTTCGGGCGATCTCACCGTGCGTACGCATATGCTCTATCGCGCTATGACCCCTGATGAAGTGCGCAAGGGGCTGGCGTTCAAGTCTTTCCGCAATGATGACATGCTGCGGTTTGACGGGTTCAAGTTCCCGCTCGATGGCGGCATCGAAGGCGCGCGCTTGCGTGAGCCCTACAAAATTGTGCCGGGCGAACAGCCGGACAAAGATTATCGCGGCGTTCTGTTGTTGCCGCCCGGTGGCGAGGATGAATGGGTCGAAGCCCTGAAACTCGTCGCGGATGCTGGATTGCAGGCGCAGACGCATGCTGTCGGCGATGAAACCATCGACGTGATTGTACGGGCTTATGGCCGTGCTGCCAGCAACAAGCAAATCCGCGATTTGCGCTGGACGATCATGCACATCTTCCTGCCGACAGATTCTGCCGTCGCGAAAATTGCGGAGATGGGAATCTTGACGACTGCGCAGGATCATCCGGTCCTGCTGGGTCACAATCAACGTCGCTGGTGGGGAGACGAGCGCGCCGCGTACGCCATTCCCATCCGCAAATTGCTGGATGCGAAGATCATGGTTGGTGGCGGCTCGGATGGTCCGGTCGTTCCCTTCGATCCCTTTCAGTCCATGTGGTGGATGGTGACGCGCATGACTTTAAATGGTTACGCGCTTGGGCCGGAACAGGCGATCACGGCGCGCGAGGCGCTTATGCTCTACACAATCAATAACGCCATCGTTCTGGGTGTAGAGAAAGATCGTGGCTCGATAGAGCCCGGCAAGCTTGCAGATCTTGTCGTCCTGTCGCGGGATATACTGAGCGTACCGAAAGAGCAGATTCGCGATACGAAGGCGCAGATGACTTTAGTCGGCGGCAAGATCGTCTGGCGCGAGGGCCTATAAAGTGTTGCACCTTGCTCCACTTATAGCTCGCATTGTGGCGCGTGAGGCAGCGGATTAATGAAGCGCAAAACCATCCGTCAGTTCCTGTTCTATTTCGTCACAACGGTTTTGATCGGGTTGGCCGCACTTTGGGCGGTTTCGCATTTTCTTGCGCCACGTCTGGCGCTTCGGGTTGCCGTCGGCGGCGATCAGGGCGAAAGCGCGAAATTCATGACTGCGCTGGCGCCTCTGGTGGGACACGAGCGCTGGCGTATGCGCTTCCGGCAAGTGAGTTTCGATAGTCCTGAACAAGCGGCTGCCGCGCTGGATGCAGGCAAGGTCGATATGATGATTGCGCGCGGCGATCTTGCGCCACGCAGCAAAGGGCAGACCCTCGTCATCATGCGGCGCGATGCCATTGTGCTGATCTTGCCGCCGGATAGCCCGATCGAGAAATTCGCGGATATTGCGAAGAAAACGATCGCTATTGCCGATGGTCCGCTCAAGCAACAGGACCAGGCATTGTTGCGACAATTGCTGGCCTATTATTCAATCCCAGATGAAAGCGTCACGCGCATAATTATGCCAGCAGCTGACATCGGTCAGGCCATGCGGCTCAAGCGCATCTCTGCAGCTTTCGCGATTGGTCCTGCGGGTTTTGGCGTGGTGCCCGATATAGTTGCGTCCATTCGCAAGGGAATGAAAAAGCCGCCGTCTATCCTTGACCTCGCTGAAGCCAGCGCGATCGCAAAGAAAATGCCCCAGCTCGAAACACTGGAGGTTTCACGCGGAGCGGTGAACGGAAATCCCGCCATTCCCGACGATACAGTGAATACGCTTTCTGTTTCAGTGCGTCTGCTTGCGTCCAGCACGATGCACGATTCGCTCGCAGGAGATATTGCGCGGATCGTGACAACGCGTAAGTCGACACTCGCGGACGCAGCGCCCGGCGCAACGCAAATCGAAGCGCCCGATACGGAAGACAAAAATGCTGTGCTGCCAGTTCATCCGGGCGCCAGCACGTATTTTAGCGGTGACCAGCCAACGTTTTTCGACCGGTTTGAGAATTTCATTTATTATGGAGGTTTGTTTGCAAGTCTTATCGGCTCGCTCATCGCCTGGGCCATCGGCAGTTCGAGGTCGGCACGAAGTGAGCGGGAAGAAGTTTCAACATTGATCAGCAAGATGCTCGATGCCGTGCGGCACATTCCAGAGGCCAATACAGCAAGGCGCAAGGAGCTGATGCTCGAGCTGGATACACATGCCGATTGGGCGCTTGGTGAACTGGCGGAAGGGCGGATTGACCGGGAAAAATATGCCATTGTCGAAGCTATTCTCACGCGCGCCCGCCAATTGTCAGAGCGCGCTATCAACGACTAGGCAATCGAAGCCAAGAGAACGCGGCCTTTCCGCGCGCTCCTGGGGCAGAACAGGGTATTCCTCAGAAGCGATAGTTCAAGCCTGCCTTGATTGTATGGAAGTCATTTTGATGGCGGCTGGTAATTGTGGCGCCTGTTGGCACGCCTCCGGGTGTGAAGACGCTGCCAGCCAGTTTCTCTGGACCCAGATTGACGTATTGATATTCAAGTTTTGCCGACCAGTTGCGCGAGAAGGCGTATTCAACGCCGGAGCCAAGGGTCCAGCCGATGCGAGTCTTGTCTGATCGCAACAGGGCTGTGTTTCCTACGCCATCGATTGTCGACAGGCTATTCCTGCCGCCGCCATAGGCAAGGCCGCCCGTTACATAGACGAGCGTGCGGTCGAACGCATAACCGACCCGCGGGCGTAATGTTCCATACCATTGTCCGGAACTGCGGCCGTTAACAATCGTGCCGTCGGGCAGGGTTGCGGGGCCGACGCGATGTTTGCCCGGCGCGAGAGTCTGTATGTCCGTTTCGATGCCGGCAACAAGGTTGCCCACCTGCCAATTATATCCGGCCTGCAGGCCAAGAACTGGCGCAACGCGATGACCGCCGCCGATGGAATTGAGACCTGTTCCCGGCGGGTTCACAAAGGCCGATGTATTTTTTCCGCCCGCGCCCGCTGCGCCAGCGTTCACACCCACATAAAATCCAGTCCAAGTGAATGGAGGAGCCTGCGTGAAGATGGGGGCAGGCGGCAAAGCGCCTGCGCGCGTGGGTATATCGGCCGCGTATGCGGTGAAGCCAGCCGTCAGGATTGTGATGTGTGTAGCTGCGGCGAGCAGGAAGCTACGCGATGCGGATGATGTGGAGATGTATCTCATTGCCTTGATTGACCCTTCTGCCTGTCCCCAGAGCGTCAGTTGGCCAGCGCCGTGCGGCGCAAATCGGGAGTGTTGCGGGAATTCAAGGGATTATTTCGCGGCGAAAATGCGTGAGGGGCCCGCAATTGTGGCGCTATCAGGTCTGCACTACCGGGTTTCAAGGTGCAAAAAAGCCCGGCGCGAAGGCCGGGCTTTCGGAAAGATCATACTGGCTTGTTCGAGCGATCAGTATTTGGCAACCACTGCACCGGCCGGGCCACCGAAGCGGTAATTCAGGCCGAGACGGACCTGCCAATGGGCCTGGGTTTCCGAAGTTGTCAGGAAGGCCGGAGCCCCAAATGGGGTTAGCGGGAGGCTCTTCTTGGGAATCAGGGTGTAGAGTCCTTCGACCTTAGCGCTCCAGTTATTGTTGATTGCGTATTCGATGCCGCCACCAAAGACGGGCGCCAAACGGACGTTGCTCGTTGACAGTGGTGTGCCGCCAAATGCTACCAAGCTGTATTTCACGTTCGTGGCACTGATGCCGGCTGTTGAGTAAATGAGCGCCTGACCAAAGGCATAGCCGATGCGGGCGCGCAGCGTGCCGGACCAGTCACGTGAAGCGCTGGTTGTGACGACAGCAGCGATGGGCGCGGGATAAAGGCCGGAGAAGGTTGACTTGCCGGACATGAGCGTCACGTCGGCTTCGACACCATAAACAAGCGCGCCGGTCTGCCAGTTGTAGCCAGCCTGCAAGCCGCCGAGGACGCCGCCAGCCTTCAGGTTGCCGCCGATATTGCGGACCGTAAGAACTCCGCCCGGATTGGTAATGTGGTGAATGCCAACCTTGTCATCATAGGTGCGGCCATATCCGGCATGCAGACCTGCATAATACCCTTCCCAATTGTACCCGCCAGAGGCAAGTAGGGGCGGTGGCGGTGCGAGTGAAGGGCCGGGAGCGGGAATGTCAGCAGCCTGGGCGGCTAGTGAGACCAATCCAGCGCTAAATATCGTAAAAGCAAAGTGAATGCGGCTATTCATCCGGTGGCTCCAAAGCTCAGCTGTCAACCACGTTGTTAGCGCAAAAAAAGTTTCAGTATGGTTAATGTAACGTGAATACGATTTGACGTGCACGCGTTTTTGAATGTGAAGCTGTCGTAGCAATGTCACGTTCCAAAAATAGTGAAAAATATGATTTCTATTCGAAAAATGTCTCAGAAGGTGCTCTGGTACTAACGGGACGCGGCACGCCCGATTGCGAACGGGGCGCGACGAATGCAAAATACCTTGACCTGATCGCAGGGCGGGATTAGACAATATCAAACGCGCGGGATGCCCGGGGCGGTAATGAGGTTCGTGGTGAACGGTTCCATTCTTGTAGTAGGTTCGGCGCCTTAGACGGGACGGGGATAACCCCGGCGACCCGCCCAAGGCGCTTTCAAGGTCCCTCCCGGGGCCTTTTTTATTGTCTGGAACCCGACTGACAGGACGAAAGCAAACGGAGTTTAGTCAAATGGCCAAGCAGATGACCGGAGCGGAAATGGTGGTGCAGGCCCTGGCCGATCAGGGCGTGGATACGGTGTTCGGTTATCCCGGCGGCGCCGTCCTTCCGATTTATGACGCCATATTTCACCAGAATTATGTGAAGCATGTTCTGGTCCGCCACGAGCAGGGCGCCGGCCATGCGGCTGAGGGCTATGCGCGTTCGACAGGCAAGGTTGGCGTGTTGCTGGTGACATCAGGTCCCGGCGCGACCAATGCGGTCACAGCGCTGACCGATGCCTTGATGGATTCCATTCCGCTAGTCTGCCTCACAGGGCAGGTGCCGACCCATCTGATTGGCTCGGACGCTTTTCAGGAATGCGATACAGTCGGCATTACCCGCCATTGCACCAAGCATAATTACCTTGTGCGCTCGATAGAAGATCTGCCGCGCATTCTGCACGAAGCCTTCCATGTGGCGCGTTCGGGTCGCCCGGGGCCTGTGGTTGTTGATTTGCCGAAGGATGTGCAATTCGCAACCGGCGACTATAATTTCGTCAAGAACATCACACACAAAACCTATCAACCCAAAATGAAGGGCGATCTCGACAAGATCAAGCAGGCGGTCGAGATGATGGCGCAGGCGAAGCGTCCGGTGTTTTACACAGGTGGCGGTGTCATCAATTCGGGCAAGCCCGCCTCAGATACATTGCGGGAACTGGCCGGCCTGACAGGGTTTCCCGTGACCTCGACCTTGATGGGTCTTGGCGCCTATCCAGCCAATGGCAAGCAATGGCTGGGAATGCTGGGGATGCACGGCACATACGAAGCCAATCTCACCATGCATGGCAGTGATCTCATCATCTGCGTGGGCGCACGTTTTGACGATCGCATCACCGGCAGGCTCGATGCTTTTGCGCCAGATGCAAAGAAGATCCACATCGATATCGACCCATCTTCCATCAACAAGAATGTGAAGGTCGATCTCGGCATCATCGGCGATTGCGGTCACGTGCTGGAAGACATGGTGCGCCTGTGGCGCAGCGAGGCCCGCAAATCCGACGCAGCGGCGCTATCAGAATGGTGGAAGCAGATCGACATCTGGCGCAAGCGGAACTCGCTGGCGTTCCGTAACTCCAAGAACGTGATCAAGCCGCAACATGCTGTGCAACGGCTTTATGAGCTGACCAAGGATCGCGATACTTATATCACGACCGAGGTTGGTCAGCATCAGATGTGGGCTGCACAACATTATCATTTCAACGAGCCGAACCGCTGGATGACATCGGGCGGCCTTGGCACGATGGGCTACGGATTACCCGCCGCCATAGGCACACAGATGGCGCATCCGCAATCCCTGGTGATTGATATCGCCGGCGAAGCTTCGATCCTGATGAACATTCAGGAGATGTCGACCGCGCATCAATACCGGTTGCCGGTGAAAATCTTCATCCTTAATAACGAATACATGGGCATGGTGCGCCAGTGGCAGGAGTTGCTGCATGGCGGGCGTTATTCGGAAAGCTATTCGGCTTCATTGCCCGATTTTGTGAAGCTTGCGGACGCCTATGGCGCCAAGGGCATTCGCTGTGACGATCCGGCCAAGCTCGATGACGCTATCATGGAGATGATCAATCATCCCGGCGCTGTGATCTTTGATTGTCTCGTAGACAAGGAAGAAAACTGCTTCCCGATGATCCCCTCGGGCAAGGCGCATAATGAAATGATCCTCGCCGATGTGGATCAGGATATCGGCGCTGTCATTGATGAAAAGGGCAAGATGCTGGTGTGAGGCGGCGCCCGCTCCAACTTATTGAATGTTATCTCGCGGGCCGGTTCCATGGCCATGCGACAAGCCAGGTGGATAGATCATGACCGATATCGCTTCTCTTTCTCCCTATTCCTCCGCCACGGTGCGCTCGAATGCCGAACGCCACACATTGTCTGTGCTTGTCGATAACGAGCCTGGCGTACTGGCGCGCGTCGTTGGCCTGTTTTCAGGCCGGGGCTACAATATCGAGAGCCTGACGGTAGCTGAAGTTGCCCATGCCGAGCATTGGTCACGCATCACGATTGTCACCACCGGCTCGCCCGAAGCGATCGAACAGATCAGCCATCAGCTTGAACGTATTGTGCCGATTCACAAGGTGACCGATCTCACCCTGCACGGGCGTTCTATCGAGCGCGATCTGGCGCTGATCAAGGTTGCCGGCAAGGGGGAAAACCGCATTGAGGCCCAACGGCTCGCGCAGGCGTTCAATGCCAAGATCGTCGATACGACCCTGGAAAGCTTCATATTCGAACTCTCAGGCAAGCCGGAAAAAATTGACGATTTTGTCGAACTTGTGCGGCCATTGGGTCTTGTGGAGCTGGCGCGTACGGGCATTGCTGCTTTGTCGCGCGGGCCTGTAGCGAGCTGAACGAACCGTTCAATGGACAGTATGGGTGTTTTTGGATCTACACTGGATATCCGAAACAGGATCTTCTCATGCGCGTTCAGGTTTCCAAATGGGGCAATTCCACCGCCTTGCGCCTGCCATAGCCGGTCGCCCGCGAGCTTGGCCTCAAGTCCGGGGACATGGCCGATCTTGTTATTGAGGGTGGTGAGGCCAGGCTAAAGGAGTTTGTTCACGGAGGCCACCCGCTCTCCCTGCGGGGAATGGTCAACGAAATGGCGCGGCTTGGCCCGGATTTGGAACCGCCGATAGTGGATTGGGGTCCTGACGTCGGCGAAGAATTCGTGAAAGATTAATATGCCGGAGATCGTTGGCGCTGAGCAGCAAGATTCTTCATTTCGTCAATCTCAAAGCAATCGTATGCCCGGTGACGCGAAACATGCGGCCATGGCCGACCAAAGTGCCACGTCCCGGTAATCTATCTGTTGTGGGTTGCGTAGGCGTCGATCAGATCAGGGCAGTTGACCGGAGAACACGCGGATTTCGTATCGTTGGCCGAGCTCCGGAAAGTGTGTTGGCAGAGGTGCAGTTGAGACTTGCACTCATTCTTGGCATTGACGAAGGGTTGTTCGCGCAGGATTTGGAGCTTTGATCGAACAGGTGAGAGACTTTCGTTCCCTCCATATCGCCATCTGCGGCTGCGGGCCTGCCGGACTTGCTGCTGCGCTTTTGTTGCATCGCGCCGGGCATCGCATCGAGATTTTTGAGCGTTTCGATGCACCGCGGCCCGTTGGATCGGGATTGATCCTCCAGCCGACCGGACTTGGCGTATTGTCAGAACTTGGTCTTGTCGAAGCGATTTTCGCACACGGCGCTATCATCAATCGACTTTTCGGGCGTGCAGCGCCCTCCGGCCACATTGTCCTCGACGTGCGCTATAGCGCGATGGGCGCGGGCTGGTCGGGCCTCGCCGTTCATCGTTCGGCCTTGTTCGAAGTGCTTTACCAGGCTGCGATGGACGGTGGACTGTCTGTCCAATCCTCCACTCCAATTTCAGGCAGTGAGTTGTCCGGCGGCAAGCGCGTGCTCGTGGATGGAGGGCGCCGGCATCTGGGCGCGTTTGATCTGGTTGTAGACGCCATGGGGTCGCGCTCTCCGCTCAAGCCGTCTGGCACAAAAAGTCATCAACTCAGCTACGGGGCGTTTTGGGCGAACGTTCCAATCTCCGGGGATATGGGTTTTGCATCTGATGCGCTGGAGCAAAGATATTTCCGCGCGAGCCGTATGGCGGGAGTGTTGCCGGTTGGCCGGAGGGTTGCTCACGGGCCGGAGGAGGCCGCGTTTTTCTGGAGCATTCGCCAACAGGATGTTGAAAAATGGCGCTCCCACGGGCTTTCTGCTTGGAAGGACGAAGTCCAGGAATTCTGGCCGCAATGTGCGCCGTTGCTGGATTCGATCAACTCGCCGGATGATCTCACCCTTGCTCATTACGAGCATTTCACGCTGCCCCGGCCTTATACGAATGCATTGGTGCATATCGGCGATTGTGCGCACTCGACCAGCCCGCAACTCGGACAGGGCGCCAATATGGCGCTGCTGGATGCTTTGGCATTGTCGCGCGCGCTCGCCGTGTCAGCAGATGTAGACAGCGCGCTCGCAGGCTACGCACGCATGCGGCGCTGGCACGTGCGTCTGTTTCAAGCAGGAAGCGCCGCATTCACGCCATTCTATCAGTCAGATAGCCGGGCGCTGCCATTCATTCGGGACTGGCTGGCGGCGCCCGTCTCGCGTATGCCGGTGGCTGATGCGATGCTGGCACGGTTGGTGTCCGGGCTGACGGTGGCGCCGCTTGCTGGCCTAGATTTCCAGCCCCACAGAGCCAGCCTGCGGGGCGTCTAGCAAGTCACGAGATTTTGTTTAGTTATTAATGGTCCAGCTGGAGACAGTGCAGACGTTAACGTTGCGGCGCTCTGCCTGGCGGCCGCCCTGGAATTTGGCGCGCAGATCGAACATGCAGAAACCCGTGCCATCATTGATGTTTGCTACAAAAGAGCCGCCCGGCTGAACAACGCTGCGGCCGAGCATGTCTTCTTCCCAGGAGCGTCTGCGCACATTGGAGGCCTGAAAATTGGTCATCACAAAACGGGTGTTGTTGATAATCCGGACGCGGCGGTTGAGATTTTGAGCATCCGCAGGGGCCGTAAACTCAATACCGGGCGCAAATGCCACAGCGGCAAGAGCCAAAGCCGCAAAACATACGCTCTTCATGACTATCTCCTTGTCTATCTTGAGGTATCTGTCTGACAGTCGGATCATCTACATTCAGCGGCCAAGGTCAACCGGGGGGATTGAATACTTCAGCGCGGCTGGACAGGCGTTCACAATGTCAACGGTTTCCTTTGACGGCGGAGGCTTGGGCGCTTAGAAAGCGGCGGGGTTTTGCTGGCGGGCCTTACTTCCGCCTTCGCAGCGGCGTCCCTTGACGTCCGAAAATATGGGAAATCCAGGAAAATGCGCGTTTATTACGATCGGGATGCAGACATCAATCTCGTTAAAGGCAAGAAAGTCGCCGTCGTCGGCTATGGATCTCAGGGCCATGCTCATGTGCTCAACATGCGCGATTCTGGCGTCAAGGACGTGGTTGTTGCCTTGCGCAAGGATTCGGCGACGGTGAAAAAGGCCGAGGGCGAAGGCCTCAAGGTCATGGAAGTTTCCGACGCAGCCAAATGGGCTGATGTCATCATGATGCTGACGCCCGACGAATTGCAGTCCGACATTTACCGCGATCATCTCGCTGCAAATATGAAGCCGGGGGCTGCTCTGCTGTTCGCGCACGGCCTGAATGTGCATTTCAATCTGATCGAGCCGCGCAAGGATATCGACGTACTCATGGTCGCGCCAAAAGGCCCCGGCCACACGGTGCGCGGCGAATATCTGAAGGGCGGCGGTGTGCCCTGCCTTATCGCGATCCATCAGGATGCGTCAGGCAATGCGCACGATCTCGGCCTGTCCTACGCGAGCGCTATTGGCGGTGGCCGCGCCGGCATTATCGAAACCACTTTCAAGGAAGAATGCGAGACCGATCTTTTCGGTGAGCAGGTCGTCCTGTGTGGTGGTCTGGTCGAGTTGATCCGCGCGGGTTTTGAAACATTGGTTGAGGCGGGATATGCCCCGGAAATGGCCTATTTCGAGTGCTTGCATGAAGTGAAGCTGATCGTCGACCTGATCTATGAGGGCGGCATAGCGAACATGAACTATTCAATCTCCAATACAGCTGAATATGGCGAATACGTCACCGGGCCGCGCATTGTGACCTCTGCGACGAAAGCGGAAATGAAGCGTGTTCTGGAGGACATCCAGTCGGGACGCTTCACCCGTGACTGGATGCTCGAGAACAAGGTTCACCAGACCTCGTTCAAGGCGACACGTGCGCGCAACAATGCGCATCAGATTGAGGAAGTCGGCGCACGCCTTCGCGCCATGATGCCCTGGATCGGCAAGAACCGCCTCGTCGACAAAGATCGCAACTAGGACGCTTCCAACAGGGGGATTTAATGCAAAGCATTGGGGCGCTGCGCGACTTGGCGTTGTTCGACCGGGAGCGGATCGAACATGTCGTCACTCAACACAATGCTTTGCGGCTCGCTGGTAATTTTGACGGCATGAGCGAATATTATTCGGATCATGCCGTTCTCGATTTGCTGGGAGACCGACGTCATTTTCACTTTGCTGGCAGATACGAAGGGCGTGACGAAGTTGTCGGCGCCCTCAGGGCCATGAGCACGGAAATTCAGTTCCTGTCAGCAGATATTGAGAACCTGCTCATCGACGGCGATAATGCGATGATGCGGACAAAAGTTCATGTGCGCCACCGCGGTACTGGTGCGTCACATTCGCACGAAATATGGGACCTTTTCGGCTTTCAGCAGGGCCTGATCATATCCCAAGCCAAGTTTATCGACATCAACGCTGTTCGCAGGATGCGCAGCGGGAGAGATTAAACCTTCACCTCCCGAATATTCTGATCGTACGATCTGAAGCTGAATTATGCTGAAAAATTTGAAGATGTATTTTGCGTTTTGCTGTAATGGGCGCCACTGCGTAACTTGCCATCCTAGGTCTGGGGCACTCGATAATCTGTAACCATATGAAGTATTGAAAAATTTTAAGTACTAAAACCTGCTCGCTCATCGCTCTCGATAATGTGATCGCTACTCCTCTGTTCAGTTTTACCTTCTTCTTCGATTTCCGCTAATTTCCTTTTAAGCATCGAGCCCGCCGTGCTAATTTTTCAGGAGGTCAAGCATTTAGGTGGCGACGTGGGTGTGGGAACCAGCGAAACTTCCGCGGCAAGTCCAAGACTTGCCGGCAAGTGCTTAGTTCTTTGATGAAATGGGGACTGTTTTGGGCGATCCAGCCAATAATGAAAAAAGAGCAGAGCTGCTCGCTTTGGTAATCAAATTGTCTGAAGCCAGAATACGCGGACAGTTTGAAATCCTTGAGTCAGTCGCAACCGAGGATGTTGTGGTGCGACTGGTCGGAAATCGCGCACTGAGCCCGTTTGCGGGCGTTTTCAGGGGTGTAAAAGCAGCTCGCGCGGCTCTCGAGAATCTATCGATAGAGTTTGAATATCGCGATATGAAGCTCGACCACCTGATGATCGATGGAGATCAGGTTGGCATGCGCTGGACCGGTATCCTCAGGAATCGCGGTACGAGTGCTCAGGCCCAGTTTGAAGGATTTGTGCATATCATTTTCCGGGATGATCTGATTTGTGAATATGCGGCATTTATCGATACAGCGGGTATGGCCTATCTGGCAGATTGGCATCAAAAACTGGCAAGTTGAGAGCGAGCTAATAGCCCGGCAGGGTTGTTGCACGCTTTCATTCTTGTATTTGTCGTCTGTTCGCCTCCATACGCCTTGTATCGAAACTCTCTTTCGCGGAAGCTGGCGGCCCAAGTGCAGCTACCGGTCCGGAGGATTTTGTGCGGAGAGAATTGAATGACTGAGGGCAGTTCAATGCCCGCAGTCCGGCTGGCAGGCATTGAAGTCAGTTTCGGCGAGGGGACCACGAGATTCGTGGCCGTATCCGGCGTTGATCTCAGTGTTGCAGCAGGCGAATTTGTCGCAATCGTCGGGCCCACAGGCTGCGGGAAATCGACCTTGCTCAATGTCATTGGCGGGTTGTTGAATGCATCTGCAGGTGCGGCGTTTGTCGAGGGGCAAGCGGTGCGCGGCATCAGCAAGCCTTGCGGATATCTATTTCAGGCCGACGCCTTGATGCCGTGGAAAACGGCGCTCGCCAATGTTGCTGTTGCGCTCGAAATTACTGGAATTGGCCGAAGCGAGGCCGAACGCCAGGCGCGCGCGTTTCTCGCACGAGTTGGGCTTGCGCGATTCGGTGATCGCTATCCGCATCAGCTGTCCGGCGGTCAAAAGAAGCGCGTCGCTCTCGCCCAAATGCTGATCCGCGATCCCCGCATTCTGCTGATGGACGAGCCCTTCGGGCCGCTGGATGCGCAGACACGTGTGCTGATGGGTGATCTCTTGCTCAAGCTCTGGCAACAGGACCGAAAGGCCGTGCTATTCGTCACTCACGACCTTGATGAAGCTATCGCACTGGCAGACCGGGTTGTCGTGATGTCGGCGGGGCCCCAATCGCGCATCATCGCGCAGCATAGGGTTGATCTGCCACGCCCGCGCGAGGCGGCGGAAATCCGTCTCGATCCCGCGTTTCACGTGTTGCAGAAAGCCATTTGGAACGATCTGCGTGCAGAGGTCATGCGTGCTTACGGCGATGAGTTTGCTGCAATCGGAGGCAAGCCATGAAGCGCTCACATCTGATCTTCTGGCAATTGCTGGTAGCCGTCGCTATCTTCGCGATCTGGCATGCCGTCGCCACCTGGCCGATCCTGGCAGACCCAAAAAAGGTGCAGTTTTTCTTTTCCACGCCTCTTGCGGTGATGGCGCGGGTTTATGAGTTCTTCGCCAGTGGCAGCATCTGGCGGCATCTCTGGATCACGCTATCGGAGACGTTGCTGGCCTTTGTCATTGGATCACTTGGCGGGATAGCAGCGGGTTTCTGGCTGGCGCGAAATCCCAGGGTTTCGGCAGTGCTCGACCCTTACGTGAAAATGTTGAACGCGCTGCCGCGCGTTGTGCTGGCCCCGATCTTCATGCTTTGGTTCGGGCTGGGCATCTGGTCGAAAGTGGCTCTGGGCGTAACGCTGGTGTTCTTTATTGTATTCTTCGCCGTCTATCAGGGTGTGAAGGAGGTGAGCCAGACCATTCTCGCCAATGCGCGCATGTTGGGCATGAATGATCGCCAGTTATTCCGGCATGTCTATTGGCCTTCGGCGCTTTCCTGGATGTTTTCGTCGCTCCATGCCTCGGTGGGCTTTGCGCTGGTCGGCGCTGTTGTGGGGGAATATATGGGCTCGGCGGCAGGGCTTGGCTATGTCATCCATGAGGCCGAGAGCACGTTCGATGTGACCGGCGTCTTTGCGGGCATGGTGGTGCTGTCGGCGTTTGTGATATTCATCGACTGGATGGTGACGCTCGCGGAAAACCGTTTGCTGGCCTGGCGGCCGCAGGCGGGCGAACGCGCGACGTGATCGAGGCTATCAGGGATTCAGGGAGGCGGGAATGAAGTTTGCAGCTATCGCAGGAGCAATGCTCCTGGGTCTGGGATTGGCGGCGTCGCCCGCCCTTGCGCAAAAGCCGGAGAAATCTCGCGTCACGCTGGGCGTTGGCGGCAAGGCGCTGCTTTATTATCTGCCGCTTACAATTGCCGAACAGAAGGGCTTTTTCAAAGAACAGGGCCTTGAGGTCGAGATACAGGATTTTGCCGGTGGTGCACGGTCGCTGCAAGCCCTCGTCGGTGGCTCTGTCGATATGGTCACCGGAGCTTACGAGCATACAATCCGTATGCAGGCGCGTTCGCAGGATATTCGCGCCGTGTTGGAACTTGGGCGCTTTCCGGCGATCAGCGTGATGGTGAAAAAGGGCGTGAAATGGGACAGCCCGGCTGACTTCAAAGGCATGACCATCGGGGTGACCGCGCCTGGCTCGTCAACAAACATGCTGGCGCAATTTGCCATGGCGCAGGCAGGGCTCGCTCCCAATGCCGCAGCTTTTGTGGGCATAGGCTCGTCGGCCTCGGCGCTGGCTGCTGTGCAAAAGGGCGAAATTCAGGCGCTATCGCATCTTGAGCCCGTGACCTCTTTTCTCGAACGTTCGGGCGAGGTTCGTGTCGTGATCGATACGCGCACGGAGGCAGGTACGCGCGCGCTCTTCGGTGGTTCAAATCCCGCGGCTGTGCTCTATCTCCGGGCCGAGTTCATCAAGGACAATCCGAACACCGTGCAGGCGGCCACCAATGCGCTCTACAAGGCGTTGCAATGGCTGAAAACTGCCAGCCCGGAAGATGTGGCCAATGCAGTGCCGCCAAACTATTTGCTGGGCGACCGTGAGCTTTATGTGCTGGCCGCGAAAAACTCTCTCGCCTCCTATTCGCAGACGGGCATCGTACCTAGGGAAGGCATGGAATCGACACTGGCCATGCTGCAGAAATTTGAGGCTTCCCTCAAGGATGTGAAACTTGATCTGAGCACAACCTTCGTGGATACGTTTGCGAAAAAGGCTGCAGCGCAGGTGAAATAAGAACGCATCGAACGCCGGCATGCGTCTCAAATTCTATACTCTTGATGTCTTCACGGACAAGCGGCTGGCGGGCAATCCGCTGGCTGTTGTGCGCGGTGCTGACGGGCTGGATGCGTCGCGCATGCAAGCGATCGCGCGTGAGTTCAATCTCTCCGAAACTGTGTTTCTCCTGAACCCGCGCGATCCCGTGAACACAGCGCGCGCGCGTATCTTCACACCTTCGGCGGAATTGCCGTTTGCCGGTCATCCAACCATTGGCGCGGCTGTCCTGATCGCCGAACTTGATGCGCCCGAATTGCTGGGCGGACAGGAATTGCAGATTGTCATCGAGGAGCAAATCGGGCCTGTTACGTGCAGTGTACGCCGTCCGAAAGGCAAGGCGCCGCGGGCGCAGTTCGCCGTCCCGCAATTGCCCGAGTGGCTGGGCGATGGCGATGGCGATGTCACGGCCGTTGCTGAGGCGCTTGGCCTATCTGATGAGGATATCGGTTTTGATGCCCATCGCCCGGTGATGTATTCAGCAGGCGTAGGATTTACCTTTGTGCCTGTGCGTACGCTTGAAGCGATCGGGCGGGCGCGGGCGAACCTGTCTTTATGGGATCGGGCCATAGGCCCGCAGGGTCATGCCGCCGCATATCTTTACACGCGCGAAGTGACAGATGAAAAAAGCCATGTTCATGCGCGCATGTTTTCGCCCGGGTTGGGCATCGCCGAAGATCCTGCGACCGGATCCGCTGCGGCTGCATTTGCTGGCGTGGCCATGGAATTCGAGCAGCCTGAAGATGGCGAACACGTGTTGGTGATCGAGCAGGGCATCGAGATGGGGCGGCCCAGCCAGATTGTTCTCACGATGGATGTGCAAAACGGTGTGTTGGCGGGCGCCTCCATCGGTGGTTCAGCATTGATCGTGTCGCGCGGCGAGATCGAAGTCTGATGTCCGCCGCTATTTCAATTCACCATGTGGAATCACTCGACTGTATGGTCGAGCCCTTTGCGTGGCCTTTCGCGCAAGAGCAGGAGAGCGAGATTGCCGCCCATTGGGAAAAGCTTTGTGAGCGGCAACCTGCACTTTACGACGGACGTGTTCTGCTGATGCATGCTTGTGACATCGTGCCGGCCGGTGCGAAGCTGCAACTGCGGGCGCGTCATTTTGAGACCGGCTTCAAATCCTTCATCGCATGGCGCGATTTCGGATTTCCGGATGTGTCAGTGCGCAACTGCTTTTCGATGGCGGCTCTGCGCGGCGCTGATGGCGCGTTCCTGCTGGGCGTTATGGGCGCTCATACTTCGAATGCGGGGCAGATCTATTTTCCCGCGGGTACGCCTGATCCCGGCGATATCGTGGATGGTGACCGGCTGGATTTGGCCGGCAGCGCGATGCGCGAGCTCGCTGAGGAAACCGGTATTGACGCTGGCAGCCTTGAAGTTGCCGGGGACTGGTCGATTGTAGATGCGGGGCCGCGCCTTGGCTGCATGAAGCTGATGCAATCGGCCGAGGATGCGAACAGCTTGCGTAAGCGCATAGAGACGTTCCTAGCGGGGCAGGACAGGCCGGAATTATCCGGCATTCATATCGTGCGGACACGAGCTGACCTTATTCCCGCACGTATGCCGGAGTTCATGCTGGCCTGGCTTGACGCCAACCTGCCCTGATCAGCCGGGATAACCATGGCGCGCGCGGCTGGCGCGGACCAATGCGCTGGCCTGACCGGCATTGCCGCTTGCGCAAGCGGCGCGGGCCTGAGCGATTTCACCTTGAATCTGATCGTAAACTGATTTCGAGACGTGACCAGTCTTCAGGTCGTTGTCCTGAATGGCGGCCCAGCGTGCGACTTCACCCTGGCAGCCACTGGCTTCCGGCAGAGTGAAGCCCTGAGGCGTCACGCCCGCAGGCGTATTGCGATAGGGATCGGCAGCTGCGGCTTGCGGTGCGGAAGTCGCGACAGCCTGGGGCTGCGTGGAATTGCAGGCGGCGAGAGCGAGCGTAAAGCCAATTGTTACCAGGGGCAGGGTGCGCATCATCATAAGACTGTCTCCGAAACTGCAGGCCAAAATGCGAAGCGATTGAGCCGTATATTAGCGGGGGCGGTTGCAAAGCTCAATCGCTTCGGTGAATGGAGCCTATTGCGGTTCGATGCCTAGGTCGGCTGTGGTTTTCTTCCAGAGCGCCATCTGATCGTTGAGAATTTTCACAGCGTCCTGTGGCGTACCAAGGCCCTTGTCATCGATTTCAAATCCGAGTTTGGGCACTGTCGCACGGACCTTTTCGTCCCTCACAGCAGCGTTCAGGGCCGTATTCATTCGCGATACAATCTCGGGCGACGTGCCCGCGGGGGCCATGACCATGAACCAGCCGGAATAATCAAAGCCGGGGATCGTCGCAGAGGCCAGCGGCACATCCGGCAAAGCTCCAACGGGCGTCGCAGCTGCGCTGGCAATCGCCCGCAACTTGCCTTCGCGCACGAGACCTTCCACGAGCGAAACCGAGAAGACGCCGGCTTCAAAGCGGCCGGCCACAAGATCCTGCGCGCCAGACACAAGATTTGGATAGGGAACGGGAACCAATTGCATGCCCGTGCCTTTGTTCAGAGCCAGTGCGGTCACGCCGGCCAGGCTGCGCGGACCGTCGACGCCTATAGAAAGCTTACCCGGCGTTTTCTTTTCCAGCGCGATCAATTCGGGCAGCGTCTTGGCCGCCACCTGTGGATTGACGACAATCAACTGGCTGCTGCGGCCTATAAATGCGACGGGCGCAAAATCCTTGATGGGATCATAGGGCAGGGCCTTCATCATGAAGGGATTGGTGACCAGCGCTGCCGACGTTGCGAAGAAAAATGTATGGCCATCAGGCGCCGCGCGGGCAGCGGCTACGGAGCCAACAACATTGCCGCCGCCGGGCTTGTTTTCCGTTATGACGCCCTGTTTGAATTCGCCACTCAGGCGCTCGGCCAGAAGACGCGAGAGAATATCCGGGCTGGTGCCTGCGGGCTGCGAAACGATAATGGTGATCGTGCGTTGTGGCCAGCTTTGCGCAATGGCGGTTGATGCAAGCTGCGGAAGCGCGAGCATTGCTGCGGCAGCAATTGCTGTTTGAAGTTTACGTTTTCTGTGCATGTCGCCACTCCCCCTTGTTCGATTATAAAAATAGCTGGTTTCCAGTGGATCGTGCAAGCGGCGTGAAATCAGCCTTGCTTATTTGACATGAAAGCTGCGCTACACCTATCGTGCTAATGAAAAGCGCGGTGTATTGATATGCAATACATCACGATGATTTATCACAGGGAGACGGGGCGCTTGGTTACCATTCGCGAATATCGCATACCCACGCCGGATGCACGGCCCTATATCTGCGCCGAAGGCGCTGACGGCAATCTCTGGTTCTGCGAAAGCGGCGCTTCGAAGGTAGGTTGCTTTAACCTGACCGACCATTCATTCAACGAATTTGAATTGCCGACGCCGAACGCAATGCCAATCGGTATGATCGGCGGCGCCAACCGTGACATGTGGTTCTGTGAAAAGGCGGCTAACAAGATCGGCCATATCACGCTGGAGGGCGTCATTCGCGAATTCGAGATTGCGACGCCGAAATCTGGACCTGATGGAATCATGCTCGGGCCGGATGGCAATGTCTGGTTTTCGATGACGGAAACAAGCCGCATTGGACGCATCACGCCCGCTGGCGTTATCACGGAATTCGAAGCGGGCATTCCACGCGGTTGCAAGCCGTTGTCTGTCGTCGTGCGAGATGGCGCATTGTGGTTCAGTCAGGCGGCAGGCGATAGCGTTGGCCGTATCACGGTGGATGGCGTGGTCAGCGAATATCCCATACCCACCAAGGGCTCCCAGCCGCGCGCGATGACTGTGCATCCCGATGGCAGCATCTGGTTTGTGCAGACAAGCTCTAACAGTCTCGGGCGCGTCGATCGCGATGGGCACATTACCGAACATAAAGTGACGACACCCGAGGCCTCTTTGCGCGGCGTCTGCACAACGGCGGATGGCGACGTCTGGGCGACAGAAAATTTCGCCAACAAGATTGCGCATATGTCTGCGGATGGCCGGATGATTGGCGAATACGATATTCCGACAAAGGACAGCGGGGCGCGCTGCATCGCCACTACGTCGGGCGGGCGCATTTTCTTCACGCAACACGACAGTGGAAGCATCGGTGAAGTTGTTCGTTGATTTGCAACAACGATAATCACGCATGGGAGAGCAGACATGAAGAAGCTGACAAGCGCTGCATTCGCCTTGGCTGCGTGGGCGGGATTGATCGCGCCCGCAGCGGCGCAATCCTATCCTGATCGTCCGGTCAAACTTATCGTTTCCATCGCCGCTGGCAGCGTCACTGATGTCATCATGCGCATGATGGATAAGGAACTCGCGCCCCGCCTTGGGCAATCCATGATTATCGAGAACAAGGGCGGGGCAAGCGGCATTCTCGCTGCACAGGCCTGCAAGGCCTCGCCGCCTGATGGTTATACATTGTGCGTGATCTATCACAGCACGCTGTCGTTCAATCCGCTGCTGTTCAACAAGTTGCCCTATGACGCCGACAAGGATTTTGATCTGATTACGCGCCTGTTCTTCCTTGTTGAAGGAATTGCTGTTTCAGGAGCATCAGGCATCAAATCGGTTGAAGAACTGAAGGCGCAGGCTCTTGCCAAGCCTGCCGCGTTCAATCTGGGTACTCTGGGCAATGGGTCATTTCCCGAATTGTTTTTGAAGTGGCTCAACAACCAATGGGGCACACAGATCGCCGGTGTGCCGTTTCGTGGCGGCGGGCCGGTTGCGCAGGCGCTGGCCGCTGGCGATTTGCAAATCGCGAATATGGGCATCGGGAATTTTCTGCCGCTTGTACAGGGTGGTCAGGTGAGGATTTTGGCGGTTGGCGCACCCAAGCGATCCACTCTGCTGCCCGATGTTCCCACGTTCGAAGAAGTCGGGCTTGGCGGTTACAAGGGCCGGGGATGGTGGGGGCTTGCTGCGCCGGCTGGAACGCCGCGCGCCGCGGTCGACAAGATGAATGCCGAGTTCACCAAATTGCTCAAAGAGCCGAAATTCATGGAGCAACTTGAAAAGCAGGCCACGCTTTCAGCACCGACGACGCCCGGAGAGTTTGTGGCTTTCGTGAAGGAGGACCGGCAGGCGGCTCAGGCTCTGATCAAGCTCGCGAACACGGCGCGCGAAGATTATACGCCCTGATTGTCTGTAGGCGATGTTTGCACATGAGCCTCACTCGACCTAAGCTGAGACAACTTGTGAGGGCAGGTTGAATCAGGGAGGGATAAGCGTGAGGGATCCTTATCGTGTGGGCATCGTCTTGGCAGTTGCATTCGCTGCATACGGCGCTCAGGCGCAGAACTATCCGGACAGACCGTTGCGTCTTGTTGTCCCGCAACCAGCGGGTGGCGGTTACGATCTGGTTGGCCGTATCGCAGCGGATAAACTCACGCAATTGCTGGGTCAGAGCGTCATCGTCGAAAACAAGACTGGAGCAGGAACGCGCGCAGGCACCGACTTTGTCGCCAAGGCCCCTGCCGATGGTTACACGCTGCTGATTGGTGCGCCGCCTAACATTGTTTTCAATCAGGCGCTTTACAAGGATTTGCCGCACGATCCGCAGAAGGATTTCACACCCGCTGGTCTGTTTGTCGCGTTCACCTATACGCTGGTGAGCCGGAAAGATCTGCCGGTGAAAACACTGCAAGAACTGGTGTCTTTCGCGAAGGCCAATCCGGACAAGGTGACGTATGCATCAGGCGGGCTCGGTACGGGGCAGCATATTGCGATGGCGGTCCTCTCCAATCTGGCAGGGATCAAAACCGTGCATGTGCCTTATCGCGGCGCGCAACAGGCCTATCAGGATGTGATTGCGGGACGGGTGGATCTGTTCTTCGACAATGTGACTACCGCCCGGCCGCTGGTTGATGGCGGGCAGGTGAAGGCCATTGCAACTTCAGCCAACAAGCGCGTGGCGGTTCACCCGGATCTGCCGACCGTGCGCGAAACCGGCGTTGCCGACTTCGCGCTTGAAACCTGGTTCGGTGTTTTCGTTCACTCAGCAACGCCCAAGCCAATCGTCGAACGTCTGCGGGCAGAAATGCGCAAGATTGGCGCGATGCCTGACGTGATAGAGCGTTTCTCGAAAATGGGCGCCACGCCGATCAATCCGAGCATCGAAGACACCGAGAAACTCGTGCACGACGAAATCCTGCTTTGGAAGAAATTGCTGCAGGATGCGGGTGTTGAAGGTTAATGGGGAGGCGGGCGATGGGAACTTCGGCACGTGCATTGATTTTCGCAACATCTCTACTGGCGTTAATGCCTGTAAACGCTTATGCGCAAAACTGGCCTGATCACGCGATCAAATTCGTTGTGCCGCAACCGCCGGGCGGCGGTTTCGATACAATGGCGCGGCTGATGGCTGACAAGCTGCAGCAACAATTGGGACAAAGTATCGTCGTCGAAAATCGCACCGGCGCCGGCACGCGCGCGGGGACCGACTATGTCGCGAAGGCTTTACCGGACGGTTATACATGGCTGTTTGGCGGGCTCTCCAACATCGCACTCAATATGGGCCTGTATAAGGATTTACCCTATGACTCCCTGGCAGATTTCAAGCCGGTAGGGCTGGCGATGATTGGCTCTTACACGCTGATCACGCGCAATGAAGCGCCGCAGAAAACATTCGCCGAAGTCATGGCTTACGCAAAAGCCAATCCCGGCAAGCTGACCTATGCGTCCGCAGGCAAAGGCTCGGGCCAGCATATCGCCATGGCGGTCAGTGAAGCTCTGGCGGGGGTGCAGATGGTGCACGTGCCCTATCGTGGCGCCCAGGCCGCCTATCAGGACGTGATGGCCGGGCGTGTGGATTTGTTCTTTGATAGCACAGCAACGGCAAAGGCGCTTGTGGAAGGCGGCACTGTGCATGCCATTGCTGTCTCTGCGCGCAAACGGCTTGCATCGCTGGACAAGGTGCCAACGCTGAACGAAACCGGCGTCATCGATTTTGCCATGGAAAGCTGGTCTGGAATTTTCCTGCCTGCAAAAACTCCAGAGCCTATCCTTGGGCGTATGCGTCAGGAGATGGCGAAGATGATGGCTGATCCAGCCATGCAGCAGCGTATTCGCGGCATAGGGCAGGAGCCACTGCAGTTGTCGCCACGGGAAACAGATGCATTCGTACGCAATGAGGTTGAACGCTGGACCAAACAATTGCGCGATGCGGGATTAACAGGCGAATGAAGAAATACCAGCCGCGGAGAGGGTCACTTATGTTTTCAAAAGCGAAGATCTGGCTAGGGGCGGCTATGATGGCCGTCGCGATCGCTTCCCCTGCGCTGGCACAGACGTGGCCGGACCGGCAGATCAAAATCATAGCACCTTCGGCCCCCGGCGGTGGCTTTGATCTGACTGCGCGAATGTTCGCGGACCGGCTTTCGAAGGCGCTGGGTGTGGGCGTCATCGTGGAAAACCGCACAGGCGCCGGTACGCGCCTTGGCACGGAAATGGCGGCGCAGGCTGCGCCGGACGGATATACGCTGGTGATCGGCGCATTGCCGAACATGGTGCACAACACCGGCTTTTACAAAACACTGCGCTTTGATCCTTTGAAGGATTTCGTCATTCTGGGCATTCCCGTGATGTTTTCCTACACGCTGGTTGTGCCGGCGGATTCGCAATTCAAGACGTTCAAGCAATTGGTTGATTACGCCCGGGCAAATCCGGAGAAGCTGAATTACGGCGGCGGCAAGGGCACGGGCCAGCAGGTTGGTACTGCCATCGTTGCTCATATGGCCGGCCTGAAACTGACCTCGGTGCCCTATCGTGGCGCGCAGGCTGTTTATCAGGATTTGCTGTCGGGCCGCATCGATCTTTATTTCGATAATTCATCTACGGCGCGGCCGCTTGTGGAAGGTGGACAGGTGCGTGCGCTGGTGGTCTCCGCCAAACAGCGGCTGCCGTTTCATCCCGACATCCCCACAGTGCGCGAGACCGGCGTGGCCGATTTCGATCAGGAAGGCTGGTTCGGCCTTTTCGCGCTGGCGGCGACACCCAAGCCCATTGTCGAAAGGCTCCGCGCGGAAATGCAGAAAATCACTGACAACCCCGAAGTTCGTGCATTCTGGGAGAAATCAGGTGGTGTGCCGCTTTCTATGAGCCTTGAAGCGCAGGAGAAAATGTTGCGGGAGGACCTGGTACGCTGGAAGAAAATGATCATCGACGCTGGCGAACAGCAGGAATAGCGCGCGGCTTTTTTGTTTCTATGGAGCTTAATATGATGAACCGCCGCACGCTCGCTCTGTCTTGCCTTCTGGCTGTCTGTGCTGGTGCGCAGAATGCGCGGGCACAATCGGTCGAAGAGTTTTATCGCGGCAAGACGCTGCGCATCATCGCGTCCACGGGCGCGGCTTCCACCTACACGACCTATGCGCAGCTGGTTGCGGAATTCATCGGCAATTACATTCCCGGCAAGCCCAACGCCATCGTGCAAAATATGCCCGGAGGAGGCGGTGTGCGCGCTGCCAATTATCTGACCAGCGTAGCTCCACAAGACGGTACGTATCTGGGCGTCGTTCATGAAACGCTCGCGAGCGAACAGGTGCTCAAGCCTGAAGGCATCATGTTCGATATGGCGAAGATGAAATGGATCGGCGTAATGAGCATGATCACGTCGACTCTCACGGTCACGGGCGACGCGCCAGCGACGACCGTTGAAGGCGCAAAACAGAAGGAAGTGATTGTTGCCTCCACGGGGCGGGGGTCGATCACCCATCAATTGCCGACCTTGCTCAATGCGATGTACGGCACGAAGTTCAAGATTGTCGGTGGTTATCAGGCGATGGGTGAAATGACGCTGGCGATGGAGCGCGGCGAAGTGCATGGACGGGCGGGATCGCTCGTTGGATGGACACAAACGCGCGCCAAGGAATTGGCCGATGGCAAATTCGTGCATATGGTGCAGGTCAATCTGCGCAAGGATCCAACTTTGCCGAATGTGCAATTGCTTGTCGATCTCGCCCGCAATGATCGCGAACGGCAGATGCTGGAATTCATGTCGTCGTCGGCCCTGATGGGCCGCTCGCTGCTCGCGCCTCCTGGCACGCCAGACGAGAGGGTCGCAGCCTTGCGGGCCGCGTTTCAGGCGATGGTCAATGATCCCGTCTTTCTGGACGTTGCCAAAAAGCGCCAGCACGATATCATTCCCGCGACGGGCGAAGAGGTGGCAGCGGCTGCGGCAAAAACAGTGTCTCTGCCCAAGGATTTGGCGACGGAGTTGACAAAAATCTTTGATCAGTGAAGGCGAAAACAAGCAGATTTCGTTTACACTTCAGCTATATCCATTTGGCAGATCAGAAAGTTTTTAAGAACTCGCTGATGACGTTGTCAGTTCAAATCATATTGTGGGAGGGATAATGGATCGCTCGAAAATTGAAGATTTAATCCGCGAAGTTTACAAGACCCGCACGTCAAACGATCTTGCTGCGGTGTTAAATCTCTTCGCCCGAAACGCTGTATTTCACATGGCAGGCGCGAACGGTCCCGGGCGCATCGCGGCACGGGCAGAGGGTCAACAAAGTATCTCTGACATCATGGCGACTTTGGTTTCCGCCTGGTCGTGGATCGAGGTTCAAATTCTGGATCTTCTTGTTGATGGCGCAAGCGCGGCGGTCCGCTATCGTGCCACGATGCGATTTCTGCCGACGCAGGCCATCGTTGTGACGGACCTGTTCGATCTGATCAAATTTGAAGACGGCAAGATCGCTGAGCTCGTGGAGTTTTGTGATACGGCGCTCGCTGCCAGCCTGATCAACGACGCCATGTCTCTGGCTGGGAAGGGTGCAGGCTCGGCTGCCTAGTACCCGATAAATTGGTTGTAACGCGACAGAAATCGCCGGACAGAAAACAGCCGGCTTGCAATTTCCACTTGTTTCCGGTTTATTACAAATTGCGCTGGCCATCGCCAGACTTTGAATGAGGGTCCTGTGGCCAAGTCCGCCACCAGAGTTGCAGCGAAGAGAGAAGCGGGCGTTGCCGTCGCGCTGATGCTCTTGCATGCCGCAGCCCTCCTTCTTGGGGCCCTGCTTCTTATCCGCCCCTGAGGGCCGGCCGGGCATTGCCCTGGCGCTCAGGGGACCGGAACAAGCCGAAGCAACCCGTCGCCCGCTGCCTTTTCCAAGTACAGGCACATCCGGCGCATAGCGATCCAGGATCCATTTCATGACAAGCGATAACAGCCAGACACAAGAACCCGTACAATCCTCGAACCGCGACCGCGTGATCATATTCGACACGACCCTGCGGGACGGGGAGCAATCGCCCGGCGCGACGATGACCTTCGAGGAGAAGCTCGAAGTTGCCGATCTGCTCGACGCCCTGGGCGTGGATGTCATTGAGGCCGGTTTTCCCATAGCCTCGGAAGGCGATTTTGAGGCGGTGAGCGCCATCGCCAAACGCGTCAAACGCGCGACTGTCGCGGGGCTCGCCCGCGCCGCCTTCAAGGATATTGACCGCTGTGCGGACGCGGTTCGCCATGCGGTGAACCCGCGCATCCATACGTTCATTTCCACTTCGCCCCTGCACATGAAATACAAGCTGCAAAAGGATCCAGCCGAAGTGCTGGAGATGGTGACGGCGCAAGTGACGCGCGCGCGCAACCATGTGGGGGATGTCGAATGGTCGGCGGAAGACGGCACACGCACCGAGATGGACTTTCTCTGCCGCACAGTGGAGGCGGCGATCAAGGCTGGCGCGACGACGATCAATATTCCCGATACGGTGGGATACACGGTGCCGGATGAATACGAGCGCATTTTCCGCACGGTGCGCGAGCGTGTACCCAACTCCGACAAAGCAATCTTCTCGGTGCATTGCCATAACGATCTGGGTCTGGCTGTTGCGAACACGCTGGCGGGACTGGCTGGCGGCGCGCGGCAGATCGAGTGCACCATCAACGGCATTGGCGAGCGGGCAGGCAATGCGGCGCTGGAAGAGGTCGTGATGGCGCTGCGTACACGCGCAGATATTCTGCCCTATTCCAACAATATCGAAACGTCGATGTTGACGCGCGCCTCCAAGCTCGTGTCAGCGGTGACTTCGTTCCCGGTGCAATACAACAAGGCGATTGTTGGCCGTAACGCCTTCGCGCACGAGAGCGGTATCCATCAGGATGGCATGCTGAAGAATGCGCAGACCTATGAAATCATGACGCCGGAATCCGTCGGCGTCTCCAAAACATCGCTCGTCATGGGCAAACATTCGGGCCGCGCTGCGTTCAAATCGAAGCTGAAGGAAATGGGTTACGAGCTCGGAGACAACGCTTTGGAAGATGCTTTCAAGCGCTTCAAGGATCTCGCCGACAAAAAGAAGATTGTTTACGACGAAGATATCGAAGCGCTGGCGGAGGATGGGATTGGCCATGCGGGCGAGCGCATCAGCGTCGAGGCGCTGACTGTTATTGCCGGCACGATGGGGCCGCAGACGGCGACCATGACGCTCAACATCGATGGCCAGTCGCAGACCAGACAGGCGGTGGGTAACGGCCCCGTCGACGCGATCTTCAACGCCATCAAGGCGCTGGTGCCGAATGAGGCCACGCTGGAACTTTATCAAGTCCATGCGGTTACAGAAGGTACAGACGCGCAGGCAGAAGTTTCCGTCCGGCTGGCGGAAAACGGCCGCTCGGTGAACGCCAAGGGCGCCGATCCCGATACGATGGTGGCCTCGGCTCGCGCCTATGTGGCGGCTCTCAACAAGCTGATGGTCAAGCGCACGAAAGGCAAGCCCGAGCCGATGACCGCGCGTTTGAAGCCGTAATTTTCAGGGATTTTCTTATTTGAGACAAACGTCCGCAGCCCGTTCTTTCGGGCTGCGGCGCTTTGGATATGTCTGGACAATACGACAAATCGGATTGACTTATACTTCAATTCTTATCTAACTGTGTATTGGAGAGATATAGTATTTATAGGGCGATTTATGAAAGTCATATTGATTGTCATTACGGCTGCTTTTGCTGGCGGGCTTGGCGGCTGCGCTACCGTTACACGGGGCACAACAAGCCAGATTCAGATCGACTCGGAACCCAATGGTGCGCTGGCTCGTACAACCCTGAACCACAATTGCACCACGCCGTGCATGATCCAGGTGTCCCGAAAGGACGAATTCGCGATTACCTTTTCCAAGCCCGGGTATATCGACGAACGGATTGATGTGAAAACCCAGATCGCGGGATCTGGTGCCGCAGGTTTTGCAGGCAATATCATTCTGGGCGGTGTCGTCGGCATGGGGGTGGATGCTGCCACAGGCGCAACCTATGAACACACACCCAACCCCGTTCGGGCGGTATTGCAACCGGAACGGCCGGTTCAGCAGACGCCACCGGCCATCCGCAATCGCAGAGGAAAACCGGTTTCCTGAGCCAACCCACGCGATATGATTCTGGGGGCTAAAAGGTTCTGGACACGCCGTCCTGCCTTTGCTACACCCCGCCTTGTTCGCGCCGGACATCCCCGATGACCGGCGCTGCGCTTTTGGTGGGTCTTCTCTGAAACAACCCGGCAAACGGATGGGTGATTAGCTCAGTTGGTAGAGCAGCTGACTCTTAATCAGCGGGTCGTAGGTTCGAACCCTACATCACCCACCATATAAAGATAATAAAATCAGAGCACTATATATTTTTCTGTGAAGAGGCAGTACGGGCCTCGATTTCTGCGGACCCATAGCGGACCCGCTGGGCAAGTTTTTTTAGCTTGATCGCGCGTCAGGTTTATTCACTGTGAAGCTCAGCTGCCCGCCACTCATTCCACACTCCCGTCCGTCGGATCAACCGAAATCATTTCACCTTGTGTACGCGAAATATATTCGCATCGCGCGCACTACTCTCCTCAGGCTCCCCCAGCGCCTTCTTTAGGACCTGCTCCAGTGTAGCGAGTTCATCCTCATCGAGGTGCGACAGATCCGGCATCTGTGCCGCTTGCTGCTGGATAGGCCCCCCGTCCGGGCCAGAGACCTCGTGCCTTTGCGCGTCGTGCCAGCCTGAGGCTGCTCGTGAGCGGTTCTTGAGGCCCAGACCGACGATGGCGGCATTGCCTGCCTCGCCGTTGTCTAGGGCTATTGCTCGACGTTCCCAGAAACAGCAGGGACCGAGCCCTGCCGTCCTCCACGGACTGCCGAAACTCGTCGTGCTGGTTCTGCCACGTGAACGCAGTGCGCGGGCCGACGCCGCAGGACGCCGCCGCTGCCTCCAGACTGAGGCCGCCCGCGCGGTTTAAAGCCTACAAAATCCGATTTAC
>CANJJI010000016.1 GCA_947474545.1 Beijerinckiaceae bacterium
AAAGCCTTCGCGCGCGGAGACGGGCGTTCTGGGGTCCCTGGTGACTTTTACAGCCACAAGGAAGGCGAGCCGGTTCTGCGCGATTGTGACAGGCCGCGTGACCATTGCGAGCCGGTCAAGATGTGGAACCTTGGCGGCGCAGGCTTTGAGTTCAGCCAGAGAGTCCTCGCTGAACATGACTGGCGCTGTGGGCGTATCAACCTTCAGCGTCGAACGTTCGGCAAGCGCCTGCGCGTGTTTGGCTTGAGCAGCCTGCACCTTGTTTTTCAATTGTGCTGCTTCTGCGCTTTGCGGATAGCGTTTTGCAAATTCCTCTGTCACAGCCTGAGCATGAGCAAGCGATTGAAAATCCTTTTCACCAGCGCTGGCTGCGGCAGTCGCAAATTCCAGATCGTCCTGATTGGGCTTGGCAGGTGGTTTGACGGCAGTATTGACCTGCGAAAAGCCGGCTGCTGCCGGCTTGCCTGCCGGCGTGGCTGAGACGTGCCCGGTTTCAGTGAAGCCGGACTTCGGTCGCACCGGGGCAGGCTGCGACTCTGTGGGCCGCGCGGGGCGCGTAGCCGGTTGGGCCACAGTGGCAGCAATTTCAGTTTTCGCGGTAACTGCAGGCTGAGGCGCAGCGGAAGGTGCTGGTGGCGGCGCCGCCTTGGCTGGTGCGGTCAGATAGGCCATCGCCCAGGCTGCATCGGCTTTGCCTGACGGGAGGTTGGCGTTGTTGCCATCAAATAACGCGCGCATGGAGCCTGGCGAAATCGGCTTGTCGCCTGGGCCGGGCTTATAACTGCTGTCCAGCGCGGAGCGCCGGGCTTCCAGGCCGCGTAACATGTCCAGCAAAGGTGAAGAATCGCCGAGGGAATGCCCCTTCAGCGCCTCGCGGTTGGCTTCGATCATGGCCTGAAAGAAGCTGCGTTCATTCTTGGGGTTCTCTGCAGAGTGCGACTGCGTTTGCCGTTTAGGTCCACCTGCGTTCCCGTAGGCCTGATAGGCTCCGTAAGCGGCCGATCCCACCGCACTGATCGCCAGAATGAACTTGGCAGTATTGCGGACGAAGCGGACCGTATCAAACGGTTCCTTGGCGACAAATTTTTTGTCGTTGTCGTGCAGGAGGGCGATGCCGCGCGGCGTTGTGGCCATATTCGTATCCGTTCAAAACAGGTGAGCGGACTCTGACCCAAATTTCATTATTAACAGTGTAAATAGGTGAGCTTCGTTTGTTATGGTTACGCCGTAGTAAATCTCCTGTTCCGGGTGGAGCTGCCCGCCCGAGCCCTGGCCGCAAACAGCCGCTTGTTTGTCCCCGTTCATCCCGGTATGAAGCGCGCTCCCTTCACCTTCAAACAATCAGGTCTTCTTTCCATGGCGATTGAACGCACTTTCTCTATCCTCAAGCCCGATGTCGCCCGCCGCAACCTCACTGGCGCAGTCAATGCCAAGATTGAGCAGGCGGGTCTGCGCATTGTGGCGCAAAAACGCGTCTGGATGACCCGCGCCCAGGCCGAAACATTTTACGGCGTCCATAAAGAACGCCCCTTCTTCGGCGAACTCGTTGAGACCATGACATCGGGCCCGGTCGTGGTGCAGGTGCTTGAAGGTGAAAACGCGATCAAGAAATATCGCGACGTCATGGGTGCTACGAATCCTGAAAAGGCCGATGCTGGAACGATCCGCAAGGACTTCGCCATTTCAATGGGTGAGAATTCCGTGCACGGTTCGGACGCACCGGAAACCGCCGCGATTGAAATCGCGCAATGGTTTGCCGGCAACGAGATCGTCGGCTGAGGCAGCCGGAATTCTCGCGTGATTTAAGAGATCGCCGTCCGCGTTCCAAGTGCGGACGGCTTTGTTTTTGCAGGCGTGCGTTGCGGCCTGTTGGCCGGGTGTTTATGGTCCGCGGAGGAGATCGCCATGAACGCCCCAGCCCGAATTGAACATCGCCCCTCCGTCTGCCCGCACGATTGCCCCTCCACCTGCGCGCTGGATGTTGAAGTTGTAGACGGCAAGACCATCGGCCGCGTCCACGGCGCCAAGGACCAGACCTATACCGCTGGCGTCATTTGCGCGAAGGTCGCGCGCTATGCCGAGCGCATTCATCATCCCGAACGTCTGCTTTATCCGCTGAAAAGAACGGGACCGAAGGGCTCGGGCCAATTTGTGCGCATTTCCTGGGATGAGGCGCTCGAAGAAATTGCGGCCCGTTTCCTCAGCGCCGAGCGTGAATTCGGCTCGCAAAGCATCTGGCTGAACTATTACGCAGGCACCATGGGTAAAGTGATGCGCGATGGCGTCAACAGGCTCGCCCACGCCAAGAAATATTCCCGCCACAACGGCACAATCTGCATCAATCTGGCATGGCCCGGCGTATTGGCAGGCACCGGCAAGATTATGGGGCCGGACCCGCGCGAAATGGCGAAATCTGATTGCGTCGTGCTTTGGGGCACCAATGCGGTTGCGACACAGGTCAATGTGATGACCCATGCCTTGCGTGCGCGCAAGGAACGCGGGGCAAAGATCATCGTTGTCGATGTCTACAACAACGACACGATGAAACAGGCTGATATGCCGATCATTTTGAAGCCGGGCACAGACGCCGCACTCGCCTGCGCGCTGATGCATGTGCTGTTTCGCGATGGCTATGCTGACTGGGACTATCTGGAAAAATACACGGATGCGCCGCATGAATTGCAAGCGCATCTGCAGACGCGTGATCCCCACTGGGCCTCGCAGATTACAGGGCTTTCAGTTGAAGAGATAGAAGCCTTTGCAAAACTGATCGGCGAGACAAAGCGCACCTATTTCCGCCTCGGCTATGGGTTCACGCGCCAGCGCAATGGCGCTGTGTCCATGCATGCCGCGCTCTCCATCGCTGCGGTCACAGGCGCCTGGAGATACGAGGGCGGCGGGGCTTTTCACAACAACGCTGCGATTTTCAATCTGCGCGAAACCATGATCATGGGAACAGACGTCATCGATCCCAAGGCGCGGTTGCTGGACCAATGCGAAGTCGGCGCAATCCTGTGCGGTGATGAGAAGGCATTGTCGGGCGGGCCGCCTGTGAAGGCCATGCTGATCCAGAACACCAATCCCCTGTCCGTGGCTCCCGATCAGAATCGGGTCCGCCAAGGCTTTTCGCGCGACGACCTGTTTCTTGTCGTCCATGAGCAATTTATGACTGAAACAGCGGCTATGGCTGATATCGTGCTGCCCGCAACGATGTTTCTGGAACATGATGATCTCTATAGCGGCGGCGGCAATCAGCATATTTCGCTCGGTCTTAAACTCATCGATCCCCCCGGTGAATGCCGTAATAATCACGATGTGATCTGCGATCTGGCGGCGCGCGTTGGTGCACATCACCCCGGCTTTGAAAAGACACCGCGTCAACTCATCGACGCCACCCTGCAAGAAGGTGGATGGGGCGGCTTTGACGATCTGGCCGCTATCAACTGGCGCGATGTTCAGCCCGATTTTGAAACCTCGCATTTCCTTAAAGGCTTCAATTGGCCTGATGGTAAGTTTCGTTTCAAGGCAGATTGGCCACGCGTTGCTTTTGGTGGCAGGCTTTCCGGTCCGTGGCGCAACATGCCCACATTTCCCGATTATTGGCCGGTTATAGAAGATGCGGATACTGAGCATCCCTTCCGGCTGACAACGAGCCCTGCGCGATCGTTCCTGAATTCAACTTTCAACGAAACGCCTTCTTCGCGGACGCGGGAAGGCAGGCCCTCATTGCTGATCCACCCCGTTGATGCGGCAGCCCTGGGCATTGCAGACGGCGCGAAAATCATCGTTGGCAATAAACGGGGCGAAATCCGCCTGCACGCCAAAATGTTCGATGGCGTGCAGCGCGGTGTCGTCGTCAGCGAAGGTATTTGGCCCAACAGCGCCTTTGAAGATGGCAAGGGCGTCAACACGCTGACATCAGCGGAATCGCCCGCGCCATTTGGCGGCGGGGCGTTCCACGACAACAAGGTATGGGTGAAGCTGGCGTAACACTAAAAGCCCGGAAAATACTGGCTCTTCATACGCGCCACATATGCAAGTAGATTGGCTTTGGTTTGCATATAGTCTCGAACTGGCGTTTCGAATAGCGGGTTGAGAATCCCCCATGAGAAAGGAAACAACGCCGCATCCGCGCCACAGGGACGAGCGCCTGTGAGATAGGTATTATCGCCGAGGACGTCAGCGATCGCGTCGATGTCGCGGCATGCAAGTTGGATGATCTCTGCGCGAGTGTGCCGCCCCATGCCCTGTGCGTTCAGCTTAACGCGTTGCTGCTTGCGCACAGCCCGGATGACGAACGGGCGGATCAACGCAGGCACTTGTTCAAAGAAATGCACGTCCCCTTTATTGAAATTTGTATCGATCATCCAGCGCTCGTGCACCATCACCCAGTAAAGGTGATCTTCCAGCATTTTTTCAATTGCCCATGCATGCCCTTTTTGCGCGGCAGAATGACCTGAATCAAAATCGAACCCATATTTCTTTTCGATATGAAAGCGCATGAAAGTTGAGTCGGGAATTTTTACGCCATCATCAATGAGCACGGGCAGCTTTTCCTTGGGCGCCTTGCGCACGTCTGCGCGTTCCTCGCGATATTCAAGGCCGGCGAGCTTGAGCAACATCATCGCTTTCATCACAAAGGGGCTGGGGTCTGGCATGCCCATGCCTGGCCCGAAAGTCTGCAGCGTAATCATCCAAATCTCCTGTGATGCGTCGAACCGGACCTTCCGGCTGGCCAAATTCCTACTGCCATCCTACTGACAATTCCTGTCAGTAGGATATGAGACAAGACTGCATGGCCAAAACAGATCGCCTCGTTGCCCTTGTGCAGCTCTTGCGCCGCCACCGCCGGCCTGTAACGGCTGAATTCATGGCGCATGAATTGGAAGTATCCCTGCGCACCGTTTATCGCGACATCGCGACGTTGATGAACAATCGCGTTCCGGTCCGCGGCGAGGCAGGCATTGGGTATGTGCTTGAAGCCGGTTACGACTTGCCGCCGATGATGTTCACCGTTGACGAAGTGGAGGCCATGCTTGTCGGGTTGCGATGGCTGCGTGGAAGAGCCGATCCAGCACTTGGTAAGGCCGCCGAGGATGCGCTTGCAAAGATCGGCACGGTTCTGCCTGCTGCCATGAAGCCGATCCTGTTCGAAAGCACTTTATTCGCGCCCGCCATCGGCAACAAATCGGTTGCGGACAGTGTGGATATTGCGCCCGTACGCTTGGCCATCCGCAAGGGTTTGAAAGCAGAAGTTCGTTATACTGACGAAGTGGGCAAAGAGACGCGCCGCGTGATCTGGCCAATAGGGCTGGGCTATTTCGATACAGTGCGCGTCATCATCGCCTGGTGCGAATTTCGTGGAGCATTCCGCCATTTTCGCACCGACCGCATCGCAGAATTGCGCATTGCCGAACGATATCCCACACGCCGCGCCGATCTTATTCGGCAATGGGAAAAGGAACGGAAACTGCGCCCCATGCAGCGCAAAACATAAAGCTTATTGCTTTTCGAGTCCTACAGCGTCAGCGGTCTCGACTGCAAATTTGGTTTCCCGTTCCAGAAAAGCGCCAAATTCCTCAGGTGTGGAAGCTTTTGGGACGAGGCCCGCGCCCTGAAGTTTGGCGGCGACATCTTCCTTTTTAGCGAAGACGGCGACCTCAGCTGAAATGAACTTGCGTAATTCCAGCGGCGTGCCCGCAGGGGCAAGCAACGCAAACCAGGCGGTAGTTGTGAATTCCGGCAGGCCTGCTTCGGCCGTTGTCGGCACATCCTTGAATATCGCCATGCGCCTGTCCGACGTGACGGCGAGGGCGCGTATCTGGCCGCGCGCGAGATTTTCCATTGCGGTGACGGGTGTCGAGATGCCCACCTGCACTTCGCCCGCAGCCGTCGCCGCCATCATCAAGGCTTCACCGCGATATCCAACTGTAGGCAACTTGATTCCTGCCGCAGCGTTGAACCGCGAACTGGTAAGCAGCGAGCCCATTGCAAATGTGCCCGAGTTGAGCTTGCCCGGATTGGCTTTCGCGTAATCGATCAGTTCCCGTAGCGTCTTGAAGGGCAGCGCAGAGTTTATTGTGATGACGTTCGGCATTTCGACAAGCTGTGAGATTGGCGAAAGATCCTTGAGCGGATCTATGGGCAGAACTTTCATCGTCGCAGGCGCTGTGGCTATGGTTGGTGGACCAATCAACAGCGTATAGCCATCAGGCGCTGATTTGGCGACGAATGTGGGGCCTAGCATGGCGTTGCCGCCTGGCTTGTTGTCGACAATGACGGATTGCTTCCAGACAGTGCTGAGATGTTGCGCCAGCAAACGGGCGACAAAATCGGTGCTTCCGCCGGGCGGAAGCGGAACGACCAGTGTGACGCGCCCGGTGGGGTAATCAGCCGCAAATGGCTCGCTAACAGGTGAAAGTGTGACCACGGCGCTCAACGCTACAGCTATGGCGTGTGCGAATTTAAGCATGCTGCTACTCCCTGCCTGCTGGCGTTATTGCTTTTCAATTCCGATGGCGGCTGCGGTCTCGATGGTGAAGCGCGTTTCGCGGGCGAGAAAATCGCCCATCTGTTCGGGTGTTGAGGCTTTGGGATCAAACCCTGCGACGGCGAGCTTGGAGATGACCTGCTCCTGTGTGGCCCAGATCGCGACTTCGGCGGATATAAACCGCCGTATCTCGATGGGCGTACCGGCGGCGGAAAACAGGCCGAACCAGGCCGTGGCGTCAAACCCCGGCAATCCAGCTTCCCGAGTCGTGGGTACATTGCTGAATGCCGGCAGACGTTTGTCATACGTAACCGCCAGAACCTTCAATTGGCCCTGCGCAACGAATTCATTGATACCAACGGGGGCTGCAACGCCAACGTCCAGCTCTCCGGAAGCAACTGCGGCAATCATCAGCGCTTCGCCACGATAATTGACATTGGGCATGTCGATTCCAGCGGCGGCATTCAGCCGGCCGCTGTTGAGGCGGGAGCCCATGGCGTAGGATCCTGAGTTCAATTTGCCCGGATTAGCCTTGGCATAGGCGATCAACTCGCCCAGCGAATTGATCGGCAGCTTGCCATGAACCAGCACAACCAGTGGCGTTTCGACCAGTTGTGAAATGGGTGCAAGGTCTTTCAAGGGATCGATAGGCGGTGCCTTCATGGTGGCCTGAACGGTCGCAATGGAAGGCGGAGCAAGAAGCAGAGTGTAGCCATCCGGCGGCGATTTTGCCGCTGCTGTCGGCCCCAGCATTCCATTGCCACCAGGCCGGTTGTCGACAATAACCGATTGTTTCCACGCGGTACTCAGATGTGAGGCAAGAAGCCGCCCGACGAGATCACTGCTGCCGCCCGGGGGAAAGGGTACGATGATCTTGACCTGTGCCGAGGGATAATCAGCAGCGGCAGCATGCCCGAAAATGGATAAAACCAAAGCCGGGGCGATTACTGCGGCTGATATTGCGCGCGCGAATTTGATCATGCGCATTTCCTCCCGTGCCGCTTCGTTTGGCCTGGGCCAGCAGCTGACATCAATCCTGCACCGGCTCAGGCCGCTCTGCAAGCGGATGATGTCAATCAGGCGCAAAGCACAGCCGGGCTTGCCAGCAGCGATCCGCGATAGTCTTATGGGGAAAACAACATGAGGGAGGACATCATGCTCACACGCCGGACATTTGCGCTTTCGGGCGCTGCTGCAGCCGCCTCACTGGCTGCGCCAGCGATAGCGCAATCACTCACCAAAGTTACGCTGGCTGTGCCCAATGCAGCGACAGACGTTGGATACTTCGTGGCGCACGCGCGCGGCTATTTCAAGGAAGAGGGGCTCGATGTCGAGATCCTGCCGTTTCCCTCTGCCGCCCGCATGATTGCGCCGATGGCGTCGGGCGAATTACATATTGCCGCGGGCGGGCCATCCGCAGCCCTTTATAACGCGATCACACGCGGGATCGATATTCGCATTGTATCGGACAAGAGCAAGAACACGGTCGGACGAAGCTCGATCAAACTGGTGGTGCGCAAGGCGCTCGTGGAGTCCGGGCGTGTCAAAACAATCGCCGATCTGAAAGGCCTCAAAACCGCCGACGCCGCGCCGGGTTCCTCGGCGACTTCTGCCTTTCACGCGCTGTTCAAGAAGATGGGCATCAGACCTGATGAGGTCGAGGTCATCTCGATGAGCTATCCGCAACAGGTTCAGGCGCTGCAATCGGGCGCAATAGATTTTGCCATGCCGCCGGATCCGGCAGCCTCCGCTGCAATCAAGGCAGGTACAGTTGTCAAACTGCTCGACGGCTGGGAATTGATCCCGAGCCATCAGGTCGCTGTGACACTTTACGAAGGGCGCTTTGCCGCCCAGCGTGCGGAGGAAGCGCGTAGATTCATGCGCGCATTCATACGCGGTGTGCGTGATCACAACGATGCGCTCGACAAGGACGGAAATTTCTCCGGTGCTAAGGGCGATGCCATCATCGACATTCTCGTGAAATATGGACCGTTCAAGGATCCCGCCGTCTACAAATCCTTCGTCCTGGCCTATTGCGATCCGGACGGGCAGCTTGATCTGAAAAGCCTGCAGGAAGACATCGACATTTTTCAGGAATTGAAATTCCTGGAGCGTCCGGTTGATCTCAAGAAAATTGTCGACATGAGTTTTCTGGATTGGGCGCTCAAGCAATTGGGACCCTACAAGAAGGCCGGATAGGCCTGTCCTGGAGTGGGGGAATTACCCCGCCGCCGTGTGCTTCATCGCATGCGCTTCGCTCACGGCGTCCTCCACGCTACGGCGATAGGAAACCAGCGGCTCGCGCACACCATGTGTCAGCAGCATCTGGCGCAGGGCGGGAGCAGCGCCTGTAATGAACACATGCACGCCGTGCCGCGCACCCTTGCGCGCTATCCCCGCAATGGTATTGGCGGCTGTCGAATCGAGAAATGGTACCGCCTCAAAGTCTACGACAAACGCCTTGTGTTGCGCTGAAATGCTGTCGAGAACAGCCCCGACTGCAGAAGCCGCACCGAAGAAGAACGCCCCTTTGATGCGAAAGACAGCGACATCGGGATCATTAACAACAGCAGGATCATACCGTCCGGCCGCGCCTGCAGAATCGTCAGGCACATCTTCAGGCACAAGCTTTGCGCGCGCTTCGATTCCGGTGGTTTCAGCCATGCGTGAAATGAACAGGATGGCGCCGAGAGAAAACCCGACGATGATACCTTCAGTGAGATCGCGAAAGATCGTCAGCAGAAAGGTTGCCAGCAACACCAGTGCATCGCCCTTTGACGAGCGAAGAAGCACAGCAAATTCGTGCTTTTCCGCCATGTTCCAGGCAACCGTCGCAAGCACACCGGCCAGTGCCGCCAATGGAATGTAGCTGGCGAGCGGAGCCGCCACGACCATGAACAGCAGCAGGAAAACCGAGTGCAGCATTCCTGAAACTGGCCCGCGTGCGCCAGCGCGCACATTTGTTGCCGTGCGCGCAATTGTGCCTGTCACGCATAGTCCGCCGAAAAGTGCCGATCCAATGTTGGCAATGCCCTGCGCCACCAGCTCGCAATTTGAGCGATGACGGCGGCCGGTCATGCCATCGGCGACGACAGCTGAAAGCAGCGATTCGATAGCTCCCAGCATGGCAAACGCAATAGCGTGTGGCAGCACATCGCGTATCTTCTCCAGAGTGACTGGTGGTAGGCTGGGCCAGGGCAGGGCATGGGGTATGCCGCCAAAGCGTGTGCCGATGGTCTCTACTGGCAAGTTGAAAAAATAGGTTGCAAGTGAGGCCAGCGCGACGGCGATCAGCATGCCCGGCCACAACGGTCTGTAGCTTCGGAGCACCATGATAATCGCGATGCAGGCAGACGCCAGCGCAGTAGCAGAAGCGCTGATGCTGGGCAGGGCCGCCCACAAGACTTTCAGTTTGGGCAGCAGCTCGCCGGGCTCAGGACCGCTCAACGAAAGGCCGAAGAGATCACGGATCTGGCTGGCAAATATGATCACCGCAATGCCAGCAGTAAACCCGACCGTGACAGGGTAAGGAATGAATTTGATATAGGTCCCAAGCCGCAAGAGGCCAATTGCAGTCAGCATAACCCCAGCCATCAATGTGGCCAGCAACATGCCTTCGATACCCTGCTGATGGATCGTCGCAGCGACAAGCACAATGAAAGCGCCCGCCGGTCCGCCGATCTGGAACCGGCTGCCCCCAAGTGCAGAAACGATGAAGCCACCGACTATGGCTGCATAAAGGCCACGATCAGGTGTAGAGCCTGAAGCTATGGCAATCGCCATCGACAACGGCAGGGCAACAATCGCGACAGTCAGTCCAGCAATGGCGTCAGTCTTCAGATCTGCAATCCCATACCCCTCACGCCACACAGTGATCAGTTTGGGCAGGAACAGTTCCGAGAAAGCCGGGCCCGAGGGGGGCTGAACGCTGGCCGTTGATGTCATCAATTCCGGCTCCCTGATCCGTTGTTGGGCAGCGTGCAGTTGCTGCTTCTTTTGTGTGTGGACTCAGACAACCCGCATATTGACGTATTTCGGCTCAGCCGTCTTCCTCTTCGTCAAAGCCGGGAACCACGAGCGGCGTGTGTTCGACATGGGCGCAGGCGCCGGTCACGCGGTTATTCTGGATTTTGACCCGGCCCGCAGCCACAAGTTCCAGTGCGCGAGGGTAAATAATATGTTCCTGCGCCAGAACCCGCGCGCCAAGGGAATCTGCATCGTCTGTGTCGAGCACCGGCACTGCCGATTGCGCAATAATGGGGCCGGAATCCATTTCCGGCGCCACATAATGCACGGTGCAGCCGTGTATCTTCACGCCATCGGCGAGCGCGCGTTCATGGGTATGCAGACCCTTGTAAGAAGGCAACAGGGCAGGGTGGATGTTGAGCATGCGCCCCTGCCAGCGCTGCGTGAACGACCCGGTCAGCAGACGCATGAAGCCCGCAAGACAGATCAGATCGATGCGGTGCATCTCCAGCATCTGCTGCAGCACGGCTTCGAACATCTCGCGTCCGGCGTAAATCTTGTGGTCAACGGCCGCCGTGGCGATGTGATGTTCTTTGGCAAAATTGAGGCCCGCTGCTTCGGGCCGGTTCGACAATACGAGTGCAATTTCGGCGGGGTAATCTGGATGTTTGGCTGCGGCAATCAGTGATGCCATGTTGGAGCCGCGGCCCGAGATCAGAATAGCCGTGCGCCGCCTTGTGTTTCTCATAGGCCGAGCTTTCCACTTGTGGGAACGGCCTCGCCTGTGCGCGGGGCTATTATACCGATCCGCACAGGCAATTCGCCCGCTTCGGTCAGCGCGCGCGACACTTCATCTGCGGTGGCGGCAGACGCAACGACAATCATGCCTATGCCGCAATTAAAAGTCCTGAGCATCTCGGCTTCTGCTACGCCGCCTTCTTTCGCAAGCCATTTGAACACCGGCAGCACCGGGATAGCGTTGAGATCAAGCGCGCAGGCCAGATGATCAGGAAGAACGCGCGGGATATTGTCAGGAAAGCCGCCGCCGGTGATGTGGGCCAGCGCCTTGATGCCATCAGTTGCCTTCAGCACTTTCAAAAGCGGTTTGACGTAAAGCCGGGTCGGCGTCAGCAGGGCTTGCGCGAGCGTCTGGCCTGCAGCAAAGGGTGCGGCATCGCTCCAGGAAAGGCCCGTGCGTTCGACAATTCGCCGCACCAGCGAAAATCCGTTGGAATGAACTCCGGAGGAGGGCAGGCCGAAAACAATGTCGCCCGCCGTGATATCCCCGCGCGGCAGCAAGGTTCCCCGTTCGGCTGCCCCCACCGCAAAACCGGCAAGATCATAATCGCCCTTGGCATAAAGCCCCGGCATCTCCGCCGTTTCGCCGCCAATCAGCGCGCAGCCGGATTCGATGCAGCCGCGCGCTATGCCGCGAACAATCGCCGCGCCCGCGATGGGGTCGAGCTTGCCCGTGGCGTAATAGTCCAGAAAGAATAGCGGTTCCGCGCCTTGCACGATGAGATCGTTGACGCACATGGCGACCAGGTCGATGCCGAGCGTATCGTGAATTCCGCTCTCGATGGCGATCTTGACCTTGGTGCCGACGCCATCATTCGCCGCCACGAGGATGGGATCTTTAAAACCGGCCGCCTTCAGGTCAAAAAGGCCGCCAAAACCGCCGATTTCCGCATCCGCGCCCGGACGGCGCGTGGAGCGCACGTCCGCCTTGATCTTTTCAACCATCTCATTGCCGGCATCGATATCGACGCCTGCCTGAGCATAGGTGAGACCGGGTTGTTCGGAATTGGCCATGATGTCCTCGCGAAATGCGGGGTTAAACCGCGTTCCCCGGGGATGCAAGGGCGGCCGGACCATGAGCCGTTGACAACTCCGGGCGATAGGCCGGGTCAGGCTTCAAATTCGCCGGGGTCTTGGCGGGCATTCCAGAACCGCAGGACATTTACGGTCCTGGTTTCATCGTCCACGGTATAAAGGCTCCAAAAGCTGGTGCGCCGCGAGACCTCGAACAGATAACCGTGAAAGGGTGCGCCAGTGATGTAGAAAAAAGGCCAGGTACGTGGCCATTCCAGAATATTGTGACGAATGGCTTCCTCAAGCAGGGCCCTGTAGGTCTCCGCCGTGTCCGGGTGAAATTACCAGAGCCTTTCAGCAAAATCATCGATCTCATGAACAGCGCGAGTAGCAATCTTTAAATTATACGGCATCCTTCTTCGCAATGGCCAATGCAAAACGTTCCACGAGCCAGCCACTTATTTCGCTGGAATCCAGTTTACGCACTGCCCAGCTTTGATCTGGGCCTCAGCCGCTTGCAGGCTGGCGATCATCTCTGCGTGTTCGGCTTCAGCCAATATCGGAAACTCCACCATGGTCATCATGGGGATCATTTCCCTTCGCCGTTTGTCGAGCTATGGTTCAGTTTAGTCAGAGTAAGCTCAGATCATATTTTGCCCCGCAATCGAGCGTCTGGGCGCGATCCCGTGCGCCCATCACTGCGGCACAAGGCCTGCAGCCGCCACATAGGGACCCCAGTCCTTCACGTCTTTCTCAAGCCGCGCCTGACCTTCTGCAGGTGTCGAAATCCAGGGTTCGCCGCCGAACTTATTGAGAAAGTCTCTGGCATCTTCGGTTTTCAGAACCGTGTTGAACCAGCCGTTGATCGTATTCACGATATCTTCAGGCGTTTCCATCGGTACCATGGCCGCAAACCAGCCCTGCAGGTCCATCGGATAGCCAAGCTCATTCATGGATGGCACGTCAGGGACCGAAGCGAGGCGGCCTGAAGTCGCGGCAGCGAGCAGCCGGATCGTGCCCTTGCGCGCTTCCTGCAGGGCGACCTGCGGATCGTGGAACGCGTAATCGACAGCGCCCGATTCCATTTCCTTCAGCGCCTCTGTGCCGGTCTTGTATTTGACCTCAACCGATTGCAACCCCGCCTGCTGCTTGTAGAGCGCGCCCATGATCACGCCGGAATTGGCTGTGGTGGCGTAGGTTGCGCGGTCACCCTTTTGCTTCATAGCCGCAGTAAGTGATTGGACATCCTTGTAAGGGGAATTGGCGATAACTGTCAGGAAAAAGCCTTGCCGGTTGATCGTCGCCGCGATCCTGATCTGTTTGACGGGATCGATGGGATTATTCTTGATGAGGTGATGATTGGACGCCACCGTATTGCCAGCGTGGACATAGATTGTATGTCCGTCGGGTTTCGAACGCACCATGAATTCGGCGGCCATGTTGCCGCCTGCGCCCGGGCGATTCTGCACAATGACGGTTTTGCCTGTGAGAGGCCGGACCTTCTCGGCAAAATAACGCACGATCACATCGGCGCCGCTACCGGCTGGAAACGCGCAGACGAAGGTGATTTCCCGCGATGGATAGGCCTGCGCCAGCGCGCCCGTTGAAAGCAGCACCAGCGATGCAGCAGCCAAACCAATCCGGAAAAGCCGATTTTTGGCTCCCGCCATAATGTCCTCCTTGATTCAGAGTCTTCCCGATCCCGGACAAAGTCTTTCACAGCCCCGGCCCTGGGTCGAGGGGGTATGCGGGGAGGCGTGGACACCGCGCTGGGCGGATTGTTGGAAACTTTGCCCTATTCTCTGGTTTATTTGAATAATTTCCATGCTATCGTGCCTAACCAATGAGCAAAAACACAATTTTCGCCAACCTCCCTAACATCATCACGCTCGGCCGGCTGGTGCTGGTCCCCGTGGTGATTGTGTTCATAATCCAGCCGAACTGGACGGCGGCGTTTCTGTTATTTTTATTGGCTGGCATTTCGGATGGCGTCGACGGGTTTCTCGCGCGCCATTTCGATTTGCGTAGCGAACTTGGGGCATATCTTGATCCGCTGGCAGACAAGGCGCTGCTGATGTCGATCTACGTCACTCTGGCTGTCGACGGCATATTGCCCGCAACCATCGCCATTTTAGCAGTTTCCCGCGATGTCATGATCATGGGTGCGGTGATGGTGTCCTGGGTTCTCGACAAGCCGGTGACGATAAATCCATTGCTTGTGTCCAAGGCCAATACGGTCGGGCAAATTGTACTTGCGGCCTCTGTTCTGGGAGGCAAGGCCTTCGGGGTCAATTTCGGAATGTGGTTCCAGGTCATGATCTACACAGTCGCGGCGCTGACCATTGCCTCTGCCGGAGCCTATTTCGTACAATGGCTTCGACATATGACCGACTAGCTTGCTTAGATTCCGGAGCCTCCCGTGCAGATTGAACGCCATGCTATTTTCTGGACGGGCGCCTTGCTCTTGTTCGCGGCTATGCTGTGGCTGTTGTCTGGCGTACTTATGCCTTTCGCTGCCGGCATGGCACTCGCCTATTTACTTGACCCCCTCGCTGATCGGCTGCAACGCATGGGGCTGGGGCGTCTCACCGCCAGTCTGATTATCCTCGGCCTCTGCCTGGTGCTGTTTATAGTGACGCTTGTTGCAGTCGTGCCCTTGCTGGCTCATCAGCTCGGCGGGTTTATCGAAAAATTACCATCCTATATTTCGCGACTGCAGGAACTGGCGCGAACCGAGGGCGGGGCTCTCGCAGACCGGTTCGGGTTTGATATTTTTGAAAAGCTGGGTCTTGGTGGTTCCGGTTCACCGCCCGCCGATATCTCGCGCTCTGTCGGCGATCTCGTAACCAAGGCCGGCCAGTTCGCAGCGACCTTCCTCGGCTCACTCTGGTCTGGCGGGCAGGCATTGCTGGGGATCGCATCGTTGCTGGTGATCACACCGGTCGTCGCGTTTTACATGCTGGTGGACTGGGACAAGATGATTTCAGCGATTGATTCCTGGGTGCCGGTCAATCAGCAGGCCACGGTCCGCGAATTGGCTACCGACATAAACACAGCGATCGCTGGATTTCTGCGTGGGCAGTCTCTCGTCTGTCTGTTTTTGGGACTATGGTACGGCATCGGACTGTCGCTGGTCGGACTGAATTTCGGACTTTTGATTGGGATAACAGCAGGCATTCTCAGTTTCATTCCCTATGTCGGTTCGCTCACGGCGCTTGTGGTGGCAGCTGCTGTTGCTATTGCACAAGGCTGGCCTAGCTTCTGGCTTTTGACGATGGCGATGATCGTTGTGGGCATTGGTCAGTTTCTCGAAGGAAATATCCTGACGCCCCGTCTGGTCGGCCAGTCTGTTGGGTTGCACCCGGTCTGGTTGATGTTTGCGCTGATAGCCTTTGGATCGCTGTTCGGTTTTACCGGCCTTATCATCGCAGTGCCGGTCGCCGCAGCGATTGGAGTACTCGCCCGGTTTGCCCTGCGGCGCTATCTCGAAAGCCCCTATTATCAGGGCAAAGGTACCGCCGCGTGAGCCGTGAACCCCGGCAGATCCCGCTTGAACTTCCGCTCACGCCGCGCTTCGGCAGGGAGGATTTTCTGGTGTCTCCTTCAAATGAGGAGGCATGGAGCCTTTTCGAGCGCTGGCCAGACTGGCCGGGTAAAATGTTGTTGCTGGTGGGGCCGGCAGGCGCCGGCAAGAGCCATCTATCGGCAGTCTGGGCGAAACACGCGGGCGCACGATCGCTAACCGCTGCCTCGCTTCCAGTTGCCAATCTCCTCGCGCTGGCCCAGTCGGGTGCAGTGCTTGTTGAAGATGCTGACAGCGCAGCCACTGCGGAGAATCAGTTTTTCCATCTGATCAATCTGATGCGGGAAACCGGCGGCTTTCTCGCAATTACCGCGCATCAGCGTCCGGATTTGTGGGGACTTTCGACACCCGACCTGCTGTCCCGTCTTCGTCTTGCGCCGGTTGTTGAAATTGCTGCGCCAGACGATGCGTTGGTCCGCGCGGTTCTGGTCAAACTGTTCATTGACCGGCAGTTGAATGTGGACACGTCCGTGATCGAGTTCATCGCCTTGCGCATTGAGCGTTCACTCGATGCTGCGCGCAAAATCGTCGAACTCATCGATCGTGAAGCGCTTGCCCGAGGACGCCCCGTGACACGGCCTATGGCTGGGGAGGTCTTGGCGCGGTTGGAAAATCTGGCCGCCGATTGATCCTTGTCATCGAAATGTCATAGAATTTGGCGCATTATTAAAGAATGTATGTCCTTTAAACCATGCAGAAACGCATGGCCGGTAATATCGCCAGAACATCGGGAAAGGTTTTTATGGAACCGCAGCCGGCACGCACCATGGCCGAAATTCGCGCACATCTGCTTACGGAGATTGGGCAACAATCACCGGGCGTTCAGGGCGTCGAAGCACCGCCTGAGCCCTCTTCGCGTTCCGGGGACATCTTCAGCGGGGCAGTTGTGAGCGATCTGGCCACGTCCCCTGCGCGCTTCATAAACCGCGAATTGTCCTGGCTGGAATTCAATAACCGGGTGCTTGAAGAGGCGTCGAATCCTCACCATCCGCTACTTGAGCAATTACGGTTTCTATCCATTTCCGCCAACAATCTCGACGAATTTTTCATGGTCCGGGTCGCAGGTCTGCGAGGCCAGTTGCGATCCGGCGTGGCGACATTGTCCGACGATGGACTTTCCCCTGCAGGGCAGCTCGATCTGATCCGCGAGCGCGTCGGCGTGCTGGCCGCTGCGCAGCAGAAGCGCTGGCGGGAATTGCGCGCTGGACTGCGCGATGTGGATATTCTGATTGTCGATCCGTCAGAACTGGGGGCAGCAGAGGCGCGCTGGCTCGACGATTATTTCATGCTGCACATTTTTCCAATTCTGACCCCGCTTGCCATTGATCCTGCCCATCCTTTTCCGTTCATTCCCAATCTTGGATTTTCCGTTGCCCTTGAACTCGTGCAATTGCGAGATGGTAGCCGCCTGAATGGTCTTGTGCGTCTGCCGGTAAAGGTTGAACGTTTTGTACGTCTGCCCGATCTGTTCGGAAACTCTCAAGCTCGCTTCGTGCCGCTTGAGGCCATCATCGCCTCGCGTCACGACAGGCTGTTTCCCGGTTACAAGGTGATCGGGCAGGGCCATTTTCGCGTCATTCGTGACAGCGATCTGGAAGTGGAGGAGGAGGCCGAAGATCTGGTGCGCCTCTTCGAAAGCGCCCTGAAACGACGCCGCCGCGGCCGCGTGATCCGTCTCGAATTCGATACGGGCATGCCTGAGGATTTGCGCACATTCGTGGCGCAGAAACTGGACATATCCGATGATGAAACCTTCGTTCTCGACGGCATGTTGGCGCTCAACGAATTGGCCGAAATCGTTGCGCTCGACCGGCCTGATCTCAAGTTCAAACCCTATAATCCCCGCCATCCCGAGCGCGTGCGTGACAATGGCGGCGATTGCTTTGCTGCGATCAAGCAAAAGGATCTCGTCGTCCATCACCCCTACGAATCCTTCGACGTGGTGGTTCAATTCCTGACCCAGGCTGCACGAGACCCCAGCGTGGTCGCGATCAAGCAGACGTTGTATCGCACCTCGAATGACAGTCCGATTGTCCGGGCGCTGATTGAAGCGGCGGAAGCGGGAAAATCCGTCACGGCGCTCGTCGAGTTGAAAGCGCGCTTTGACGAAGAGGCGAATATTCGCTGGGCGCGCGATCTGGAACGCGCTGGTGCGCAGGTCGTTTTCGGTTTCATCGAACTGAAGACCCATGCCAAATTGTCGATGGTTGTGCGGCGCGAAGGCTCTGGACTCACAACCTATTGCCATATTGGCACCGGCAATTATCACCCGATCACGGCACGCATTTATACCGATGTGTCGCTGTTTACTGCTGAACCCGTGATCGGCCGCGATGTCGCGCGTATCTTCAATTACATTACCGGCTATGCGCAGCCCGGCGATCTCGAGCGCATGGCGGTGTCGCCACTCACGCTTAAGGCAAGATTTCTTGCACATATTGAGGATGAAATTGCCCATGCCCGTGCGGGCCGTCCAGGTGCGATCTGGGGCAAATGCAACGCGCTCGTCGACCCTCAAATAATTGATGCGCTCTATCGCGCAAGTGCGGCAGGCGTCAGTATCGACTTTGTCGTGCGTGGCATTTGTTGCTTGCGGCCCGGTGTTCCCGGTCTCTCCGAAAACATTCGCGTCAAATCGATCATCGGGCGATTTCTGGAACACGCGCGCATATATGCCTTCGGAAATGGGCATGGACTGCCACATCCTCAGGCAGTAGTTTACATATCGTCAGCCGACATGATGACGCGGAACCTTGATCGTCGCGTTGAAGTAATGCTGCCGGTCGAAAACCCGACGGTTCGCGAACAGGTGCTGGACCAGATCATGGTCGCCAATCTAATCGACAATCAGCAATCCTATCGCGTCCTGCCAGATGGTTCGAGCGAACGCATGCTGCCCGCGCCAGGCGCAGATCCCTTCAACGCGCACGAATATTTCATGACCAATCCTTCGCTGTCTGGCCGTGGCAAATCGCTGCGGGATTCCAGCCCCCGGACACTGTTCAAACGCGCAGCGCCGCGTTAGATCAGGGCCTCTTACCAAGCAGATTGTGGCATTACATACATGGCTCTTGCACGAACTGATGCGCCCGGCCGCCTTGGCGCCCTGGAACCGGTCGCAGTCGTCGATATCGGCTCGAACTCCGTTCGCCTCGTGGCCTATGAAGGGCTGACTCGCACGCCTACGCCGATTTTCAATGACAAGGTGATGTGCGGTCTCGGCCGTGGCGTAGCGTTGACAGGTAAATTGCATGAAGAAGGCGTCGAACGGGCGCTCGAAGCGCTGGAACGTTTCCGCGTTTTGTGCCGCACAATGGGCATAGCCGATATCCATGCGGTGGCGACAGCCGCCGCCCGCGATGCGAAAAACGGCCCTGACTTTCTCAAGCGCGGGGAGAAAGCGCTAGGGGTGCCGATCGAATTGCTTTCCGGTAAACGCGAGTCACATCTTGCGGCGACCGGGGTGGTCTCGGGCTTCCACCAGCCAGATGGCGTCGTCGGAGACTTGGGCGGCGGATCGCTTGAACTGAACGAAGTCAAGGGATCGAAAGTCGGCAAGGGTGTCTCTCTGCGCATTGGCGGCATTTCGCTGATGGATATTTCCGGCAATTCACCCAAGAAGGCCCAGAAACTCGTTCATGAGGCGCTTGAAGGCGTTAGCTGGCTCGACGATCTCAAGGGCCGCACCTTTTTTGCCGTCGGCGGTACCTGGCGGTCCCTGGCTTTGCTGCATATGCGCCAGAGAAATTACGCGCTTCAGGTCATGCATGGCTATGTTATGCCTGCAGGCGACGCAGCCGATTTTGCAGCGCTGGTCGAGCGCGTGAATGCGGAGGCGCTGGTCTCCATTGATGCGGTCTCCTCGGCCCGCCGTCCGTTGCTGGCCTATGGCGCAGTTGTGCTTGAAGAAATCATCCGGGCCGCAAAGCCGAAAGAAGTTGTCGTGTCGGCCTATGGACTGCGCGAAGGCGCGTTGTTCGAAAGGCTGGATGAGGAAACCCGCAAGCGAGATCCATTGATTGAATCGGCACGGGAACTCAACATTCTTCGCTCACGCGCTCCACGTCATGGCGAAGAACTTTGCAAATGGACAGATGAATTTTTCGCGTCGACAGGATTGGACGAAACGCGCGAAGAAGTGCGGTTGCGGCATGCAGCCTGCCTGTTGGCTGATATCGGCTGGCGCGCCCATCCCGATTATCGCGGCGAGCAATCGTTGAATATCATCGCAAACGCAGCTTTCGCCGGCATTGACCATCCCGGCCGCGCGTTTCTGGCCCTTGCGACGTCCTATCGCCATACTGGCGAGGCGGATGTGGGCCCGGTGTTGCGCACACTTGCAACTGCCCGGATGCTGGATCGCGCGCATATCCTGGGTGCGGCCATGCGCATCGCCTATGTAATATCAGCCGCGATGCCGGACGTGCTGCCGCGCTCGCCCATGCTGTGCCGGAAGAGCAAGATTGTCGTGACTCTGCCCCCTGACCTTGCACCACTGGCCAATGCGCGCGTCCATGGACGTCTGCGAACAATGGCGCGGCTGATTGGCAGAGATCCCGTGATTGAAATAGAAACGTGAGACCGTCGGAGCAGGCTCACGTTCGTTGTTGTCAAACCGGAGGCTTAATCTTCGTGCGACAGAAGTCCGTTGTGGATCAACGCGCCGATGATAGCGCCTGCAATCGGTGCAACCCAGAACAGCCAAAGTTGTTGCAGAGCCCAGCCTCCGACGAACAGGGCAGGGCCGGTGGAGCGAGCGGGATTGACCGACGTGTTGGTGACTGGGATCGAGATCAGATGAATCAAGGTCAGTCCGAGCCCGATTGCAATCGGAGCAAAGCCGGCCGGAGCCTTCTTGCCAGTGGCGCCCAGAATGATCATCAGGAAGAAGGCCGTAAGAACGACTTCTGCGATCAGAGCTGCGTTCATCGAATATTTGCCCGGCGAATGCTCTGCATAGCCGTTGGAGGCAAAACCACCTGCAAGCGAGAAGTCGGCTTTTCCTGAAGCGATCAGATAAAGCGTGCCGGACGCAGCAGCGGCGCCAAGGACTTGTGCGATCACATAAGGGATCAATTCACCCCACGAAAACCGGCCCGCAACAGCAAGGCCGACCGACACCGCCGGGTTAAAATGCCCGCCCGAAATAGGACCAACCGCATAGGCCATTGTCAGCACTGTCAATCCAAATGCAATGGATACACCCGTCAGGCCGATGCCGACCTGAGGAAAAGCCGCTGCGAGAACGGCGCTGCCGCAACCGCCGAAGACCAGCCAGAACGTGCCGAAAAATTCGGCCGCAAGTTTTTTTTGCATGTTATCCTCCACGCGGCATGACGCGCCGCCGGGAATAAGCTCTGCCTTGGAAAATGAACAATGGGTGAATGCTACTAACCTGTTTTTTCTTATGAAAATTGCCCCAATCTTTAAACGCTGTCTTATGAGGCTTTCGCGCAGATGCAGGTAACAGGGCCAGTCTGGCTTGATTCCTGTTGGCGCTATCCTTGTCCCCCGCTACGATAGCTAAAACGGTCAGGTGGTTCCGCAGGACTTCAAATGAGGAATAAAATGGCGTTGAAATTTTTGCGGGCCAGTAGCGCAGCACTTGCCGCGATCGCAGTCGGCACTATCCCCGCTCAGGCGCAATCCACCGCCGATTTTTTCAAGGCAAAGGGGGTTGTGATCCTCGTTGGCATCGAGCCGGGCACCGGATTCGACCTGTACGGACGCACATTGTCGCGTCATATCGGCAGGCATTTGCCGGGTAACCCCAATGTTGTCGTGAACAACATGCCCGGAGCGAGCGGCCTGGTGGCCTTCAATTGGCTGAATAATGTCGCTCCCAAGGATGGCAGCACTTTTGGTATCGCTTCCTTTACGGTGCCGTTCGAACCAGTGTTCGGCAACAAGCGGGCCTTGTTCGATGCGACGAAAATGGGCTGGATCGGCAACATGGATTCCAGTGTCAGCGTCTGTGCTGTGCGAACCGATGTCGGCATCAACTCATTCGACGATATGATGCGCAAGGAAGTTGTGATCGGAGGAACCGGAATTGCCGGCCCGATCAGCCAATCTCCGCTGGCGCTAAAGAACCTCGTTGGCGCGAAAATAAAGCTCATCGAAGGCTACAAGGGCACAGCCAGTGTGAAATTGGCAATCGAGCGCAGCGAAGTGCAGGGCATTTGCGGCGTGTCTTATTCGACCATGCGTACGCAGTACCGCGAACTGATGGAAGGCGGCGTCGTCAAGGTGCTCGTCCATCTCGGCTCAAAGCCCTATCCCGATCTGCCCGGTGTTCCCTACGTCTACCAGTTTGCGAAAACGGCCGAAGACCTGCAGGTCTATGATCTCATTTTTGGTCCGCAGGGCCTTGGCCGCTCGTTTGCTGCGCCGCCGGGAGTGCCGCCTGAAAGGCTGGCCGCCCTACGCAAGGCGTTTACCGATGCAGTGAGCGATCCTGCCCTCATTGCCGAAGCCGAAAAGACCGGACTCGATCTCAGGCCGCAAACAGGCGAAGAAGTTCAGGCTTTCATTGAGCGTGCCTATGCTTCGCCGCCTGCGGTTATCGAGCGCGCACGCAAGGCGCTCGATCCATAGGCGGAAAGATAACGATTCGAGACGGCGAGGAGTCGCAAAGAGTCTGAACGCCGCCTAGGCTGCGTCCGCATTTTCCCAAGCCGGTATGACAGCTTGCCCGCCAATCGTCATGCGGCGCATGAGCCGCCGCTCTTCTTTGGGGAAATCCGTGCGGGCGTGGATGGAACAGAGATTGTCCCACATCAGTAAATCGCCGGGCTTCCAGATGTGTTCATAGACCAGCGCCGGGTCTTCGGTATATTCGTAAAGCTCTTCCAGCAGCGCATCACTCTCGGCCTGATCAAGGCCCTCAACGATATGGCTCATCAACCGGTTGACATAGAGCGCGCGTTTGCCGGTCTCGGGATGGCGGAGCACCATCGGCTGATTGTAATGCTTGAGATCATCCAGATTAAATCTTGAAAGATCGAGCCGCGAATCCTGGATTTCATCAAAAACCTGCAAGACACGGCGGCCTTCAATCCGGTCCTTCAGGCGCTGCGGCAGGTTTTCATAGGCCTGATACATGTTGGCGAATTTTGTATTGCCACCAGTGGACGGCACTTCGATTGAAAAGAGAAAGCTCGCGCGATTGGGTTCGCGCGAATAGCACATGTCATGATGGAACCAGAGCTCGCCATCAGGCAACACCCCGATTGGCTTGCCTTCCTGCCGGATGTTGGAAATGAACATTTCTTCGGACTCGTAATCGGGTCCTTCGAGCTTGCGGGGATTTTTCGCGGGCAGCCGGTTGGCGCGAGAACCGACGACACCCCAGCGCTCAACGAATGCGCGCTGCTGGTATTTGTCCAGTGACTGGCCTCGGAATACCAGGACGAGATTGTCGAGCCAAGCCTGCCGCAACCCCCGCACTGTCGCATCGTCCAGCGGCTGGGAAATATCCAGCCCGCGAATCTCTCCGCCTGTGTAGGGGTGCAACTTGTGGACGGTGAACGGCATGGCAATCTCCCCGGGTCTGTTTCAAACGGTTTTGCGCACTATAATCTGATCAGCCTCTTTTTGGAATGTCCCGGCATTTGAATTAGACGGCTCGAACAGCGGATGAAGCGATGTTGCCTCCATATCAAATGTCGCATGGCTGGGCTCAGGCTTTCGCGGTAGCCCTCGTCATAGCCCTTACCGCGCCGTCTCTCGGCCAAGACGGCGCAAAAGAGGGCGATGCTGTTCCGCTGCCGCCCATCCGGCCTTCTTTCGAGATGGCGCCTGCGATGCACCCCCAGGATGCCGGCTGCCAAGCCCGGCTCGCCAAACTCGGCGTGGAAATCGATAGCCACCTCGCCATTGCGCCACCTGAAAACGCAGCCTGCCTAATCGCCGCGCCAGTGGTTCTCATATCTGCTCGAAATCCCAAAGATGCTGGCAAAGTTGTCAGATTTCCCGACAAGCCATTGTTGGCATGCGCGCTGGCAGAGCGCCTCGCTATTTATACATTCGATACACTTTCCCCGTTGGCCCGTGAGACGCTTGATGCTGAGATAACCGCTATCGGGACAGGGCCAGGATTTGAATGCCGTCCGCGCAATCGTCAGCCCGGCGCAAAAATGTCAGCTCATGGACAAGGCCTCGCCTTCGATATCATGAATGTCGAACTAACCGGGAAAAGCCGGGTGTTTGTCGCAAAAATCGAGGGCGAGCCGCAGGCGATATTCGTGAAAAGGCTGCTGGAAACAGCCTGTGTCGCGTTCAATACGGTGCTGGGACCGGCCGCCGACAGGTTCCACAGCGACAATATCCACATCGATCTCGAACCGCGGGGACATGATGGCAAATCGAAATTCTGCCAGTAGGACCATTTGGCAGGCCCCTGCGGCGGTGCGGCTCTTCACGTTACGGCGCGGCCATGCCACAATCATCAAAATCGAAAAGAAGCTCAGGGAAGCGCAACATGGAATTCGGTATTTTTGATCATCTGGACAACGACCATCTGCCGATTGCTGATTATTATGAAGAGCGGCTGAAGCTTTTGGAGCTCTACGACAAGCTTGGCTTCTATTCCTGGCATATGGCCGAACACCACGCGACATCCCTGGGCATGGGGCCATCCCCAAACGTGATGCTTGCCGCCGCGGCCCAGCGCACCAAAAAATTGCGCTTTGGGCCGATGGTCTATGCGCTGCCGCTCTATCATCCCCTGCGTCTGGCAGAAGAGATTGCCATGATCGACCAGATGTCGCGCGGCCGGCTTGATATGGGTTTCGGTCGTGGGTCCTCACCCGTCGAAACGACCTATTTCGGCATCAATCCGGAGGATACCGAAGAAATCTATCGCCGCGATCTGCCGCGTATTCTCAACGCGCTCGAAACCGGTATCATGCACACGCCGGAACTTGGCAAGGAATATGGCAAGACAATCCTCAAGGTTCTACCGGTTCAAAAGCCGTATCCTGCGGTCTGGTATGGCGTTCACACGCCATCCAGTGCCGAACGCGCGGCGCGCAACGGCTGGGCTACGGTCAATCTGGATCCGCTGCCTGACGTTGTCGATTGCAACAACGTTTTCAGGGACGTCTGGCGCAAGACACACGGCGCGCGCCCGTTCCCTTTGATGGGCCTCGGACGCTTTGTGGTGATTGCCGAAACCGACGCCAAGGCTAATGAAATCGCCCGCCGCGCCTATCCGCACTGGCATCAGGGCTTCACACATCTGTTTCGCGTCCATAAGCGGCGCGGTACGCATCCGCGTCCGGAAACCTGGGACGGACTGGTCGAGCAGGGGCGGGGGTTTGCGGGTTCGCCCAAGTCGATGGCCGACTATCTCAGCCACGAACTAGCGACAACCAAATGCAATTATTGCGTGATCCAGCCCGCATTCGGCGATCAGACCTTGCAGGAGTTGACCACCTCCATCGGGCTGTTTGGCAGCGATGTCATGCCGGCCTTGCGCAAAGTGGATTTGAAACTGGAAGCGGCATGATTGAGTCCGGGTGGCTCAGGCCGCCCGGAACCTTTTAAGCACCGGACGCTTGTCGGCGTTTTTCTCGAAAATCGCTGCGAGGTCCGCCTGCGGCACGGGGCGGCTGAAGAAATAACCCTGCATTTCCGTGCAGCCGGCATTGCGCAGAATATCCATCTGCTCTTGGGTTTCCACGCCCTCGGCTGTTGTCGAGAGATCGAGGCCGTGCGCCATGGCCAGCACCGCGGATAGGATGGTGCGCGAATGGTTTGCCCCTTCCTGCAGATCGCGAACATAAGAGCGATCGATTTTGATCTTGTCGAAGGGGAAGTTGCGCAGGTAGTTCAGTGACGAGTAGCCGGTGCCGAAATCGTCCATGACGATGCGGATGCCAGTCGCGCGAAGGTCGGTTAGGAATTGAATATTGTCGAAACTGTCGTCCAGAAGGGCAGCTTCGGTGATTTCCAGTTCCAGCCGTGATGGCAGGATTTTGGAGTCCATCAGCACTCTGGCGATCTTGCCAGAGAGGTTGCGGTCGCGGAACTGTATCGGCGAGAGATTTACGGAAACGCGCACATCTGCTGGCCATTTTGCGGCTGCGTGACAGGCTTGTTCCAGCACGATTTCACCGATCGGAATAATCAGACCAGTTTCCTCGGCAATCGGGATGAAGTCGAGCGGCGGGATCATGCCGCGCATGGGGTGACGCCAACGGATCAGAGCTTCCATGCTGACGATAGCGCCGTTACCGAGATCGACAATCGGTTGATAGTGGATTTCAAACTGATTTTCGGCCACCGCCACGTGCAGATCGATTTCCAGCGCCTTGCGGCTCATCCGCCGTTCCATGATCTCGGGGATATAGGCGCAATAGACGCCCTTGCCCTGGCTCTTGGCTTCATAGAGAGCCAGGTCGGCCTGCCGCAGCACAATCTGACGATCGCGCTGCGTTTCGTTCATGAATGCAACGCCAGCGCTCGCTTCTACAACCAGTTTCAGCGAGTCAAATTCGATGGGCTGACGGATGTCTGCAATGATTTCATTCATCAAATCATCGAGAGCAATTTCGGTTGTGGCAGAGCGGAAGACGACCGCAAACTCGTCTCCGCCGAGCCTTGCGGCAAGATCGCAATGGGCGATCCGGCGCGAGAGCCGATGAGCCACGGTTCGCAACACTTCGTCGCCAGCCGCATGGCCGAATGCGTCGTTTATTTCCTTGAAGCCATCCAGATCAAAAAGGGCGATTGCAAGATCTTCGCGGGAGTTTTCATTGGCCGCCTCGTCAATGCATTCTTGAAAGCGCGCCCGGTTGGCAAGTTCGGTCAGGGGATCATGATGGGCGAGGAAGTTGATCTTTGCATCGGCTGCCCTTGTCTCGGTCACGTCTTCGAGAATTGATATGAGCCAGGACGCTTCGCCATTAGGATTTCGCACGGCCAGCCGTTTTGTTGCGATCACCCTATCGCCACGTGCTGGTGTAGTGATCGTGCCCTCGGTCTTGTACGCTTCCTTTGTGTTGATGGTCAAAACCGCACGATCCACAGTTGTGATCTTTCTGGCCTGCTCAGGCGTGAACAGCTCCTCGGCGGTCTTGCCGATAATTTCTTCAGGTGATTTTCCGTGGACGTCTGCAACGGCGCGATTGGCAATCTCGTAACGCAAGGTATTGGCGTTTTTGACAATAATCGCGACCGGAATGTTCTCGATCACCGTGTTGAGAAACCGCTGTGCCTTTTGCAATTCCTCATCATGCTGCAATTCGTCGGTGACATCTTCATGGAGTGACACCCAGCCGCCGCCAGCTACCGGATAACGGCAAGTCTTGATCGTGCGCCCGTTGCGCAGCCGCCACATTTCTTCGCTGGTCTCGATGCCGTTCACCAGCGTGGAATTGATCTGATGTTCAAAGTCGAGCAGGACAGGCCCGCTTTTTTCCAGCCGCAGCTTGCGAATGTCATCGGCAGCAGTCCCCGATGTCAGTGTTTCTGCCGGGAGCCCGAACATTTCAGCATAGCTATTGTTGGCGATGGCAAGTTTGCGGTTCGCGTCGAACATCGCGATGCCCTGCGGAAGATTGTCTAGCGCCGTCTTGAAGCGCTTGGTTTGTTGATCGAGTTCGATTTCGTGCGAGGCGAGGTCTTTCGATTTGCGGCGCCAGGCGATAGCGGGGACCCCAAATGCTATGGCGGCGACAAGAGCGGCGAGCACCGTCAAGATCGAGATTCGGTCGCGCAATTGGTTCAACCGTTGTGTCTGTTCAAGATAAACTTCGCCGACGGCGACAGGTTTACCGTCGCGAAGCACAGGTGTCAGCGTCACAGCGAGGTAACGCGTGCCTGACAACGCTTTGAATTCCCCAGTTTCAGTTGATGGTTTGCCGGTTTTGGCGACCTGAGCTGCGGCAGCGTTGTGCATCCCCAATTCCGGTGATGCCACATTCAGCCCCTCAGCCGCAGAAGCAACGTAGCGAAGGTCACCTTTCAGATCGTAGATCTTGAAACCGAAGAAAACATCCGCCGCTAGCCCCCGCCCAATTGTGGTATTGAATTCCTTGGAAGCTGGTGCGCCCTTGGCTATGGATTCGATCTCCGCGCTGTCGAGATTGAAGTAGCGGGTCACCACTTGACTCGCCGCTGTAGCATCTTCGTTGGCAAATGAATTCGAAGTGACCCGGGCAAAAACCCAAACGAAAGAGCAGATTGCAATGAGTGAAAGCGCTAACAGGATTCGACCCGAATACTTATTGTAACGCGCTGGCTTCGACATGTGGCACCCCGTTTGTCGATACCAATGGATAGGGCGGATATCCTAAGGACAGGTTGTTATCTTTCGCATCAATTGAAGAGTTATCTTCAAAGTTAACAACGGTTTGCGGGTTGGTTTTCAATTTGATTCAAAACATCCGCAACGAGAGCCGGATGACTGACATTCCGTCTGTCACGTAGAGGTCAATTGCCTCAGAAATCCTGTCTGCCCCTTTCCCATGGCCGCGTTTTACCTTACACAGCCGCCATCTGCGTCCGGCAGATGCGCCGTCCGGTTCGCGGACCGCCCTGCCGGAGGCTTGAAACTGCTATCCACCCGACGAACCGGCCAAACGGCCCGTTCCGGGTTCGGAGGCTCCGGAACAGAAAAATGCATCGTTATCGTACCCATACTTGCGGCCAGTTGCGCGAAACCGATGACTCCACCACGGCCCGCCTTTCGGGCTGGTGCCATCGTATACGCGACCATGGCGGCGTCCTGTTTGTCGATCTGCGTGATCACTATGGCATCACCCAATGTGTAGCTGATCCGGATTCGCCCGCCTTCAAACTGGTGGAAACCTTCCGCTCCGAATGGGTCGTGCGGCTCGATGGCAAGGTGCGCCGCCGCCCGGCAGGAACCGAAAATCCGGATATGCCCACGGGCATGGTGGAGCTTTATGTCACCGAGGCCGAAGTTTTGGGGCAGGCGGCAGAGTTGCCTTTACCGGTATTCGGCGATCAGGATTATCCCGAGGAAACCCGCCTGAAATATCGCTTCCTCGATCTGCGCCGCGAACGCCTGCACAATAACATCATGCTGCGCGCCAAGGTCGTCGATTCCATGCGTACACGCATGAAGGGAGCCGGTTTCAACGAATTCGCGACACCAATCCTGACGGCGTCCTCGCCCGAAGGCGCGCGCGATTTTCTCGTGCCGAGCCGCATTCATCCCGGCAAATTCTACGCACTTCCGCAGGCGCCCCAGCAGTACAAGCAGCTGCTGATGATGGCGGGTTTTGACCGCTATTTCCAGATCGCGCCCTGTTTCCGCGACGAAGACCCGCGCGCTGACCGCCTGCCTGGCGAGTTTTACCAGCTCGATCTCGAAATGAGCTTCGTCACCCAGGAGGATATTCTAGGGACAATGGAGCCTGTGTATCGCGGCCTGTTCGAGGAATTCGCCAAAGGCAAAGCCGTTACTCAGACGTTCCCAAAAATCGCCTGGGCCGAAGCGCAGGAGAAATACGGCTCCGACAAGCCCGACTTGCGCAATCCAATAGTTATGCAGGATGTCAGCGAGCATTTCCGCGGCTCGAATTTCAAGGTTTTCGCGCGGATGCTGGAAACAGCGGCAAATCGCGTGCGCGCCATACCCGCACCCGGTGGCGGCCAGCGTACCTTCTGTGATCGTATGAACTCGTGGGCGCAAGGTGAGGGGCAGCCGGGCCTCGGCTATATCTTCTGGCGTGAGGCTGACGGCAAGACCGAGGCCGCGGGACCCATCGCCAACAATATCGGGCCTGAACGGGCCGAAGCCATTCGCGTGCAGCTCGGCCTCAAGGGCGGCGACGCTGCCTTCTTTGTAGCAGGCGACCCCGCGAAGTTCGCGCGTTTTTCAGGCGACGCCCGTATTCGCGTCGGCAAGGATTTGAACCTCATCGACGAGAACCGATTTGAACTCGCATGGATTGTTGATTTTCCCATGTTCGAGTTTAACGAGGAAGACAAGAAGGTCGACTTTTCCCACAACCCCTTCTCTATGCCGCAGGGCGGACTGGAGGCGTTGCAGACGCAGGATCCGCTGACCATCAAAGCATTCCAGTACGATCTCGTCTGCAACGGCTACGAGATCGCCTCCGGCGGTATCCGCAACCACAAGCCCGATGCGATGGTGAAAGCCTTTGAGATTGCCGGTTACAGCGAAGACACTGTGGTGGAACGTTTTGGCGGCCTCTACCGCGCATTCCAGTATGGCGCACCGCCCCACGGCGGCATGGCCGCCGGCGTCGATCGCATCATCATGCTGGTGGCGGGCGAGCAAAACCTGCGCGAAGTCGCGCTCTTCCCAATGAACCAGCGAGCTGAAGACCTGCTCATGGGCGCGCCTTCGGAAGCCAGCGGCAAGCAATTGCGTGAATTGCATGTCAGGTTGAACCTGCCGGAGAAGTGAGTTGGTTTAGAGATTGGGAGCCGCAGAGGACGAGAGTTTTCTCCTGCGGCCCCCTGCCTTTATATCTGTCGTGTTCGGGCTGGTGCGAGCCGTCAAACGGATTTCCTCTTTTCCAGAATCGCGCGTTCTCGCATCATCGCTACTCGGATAAAACGGCCATAAGCCGACACTATTGCGAGTACGAATCCGTCCAGCCCCGCAAGGCAGTAGCGGCGCACGAAATAAAACTTCAGGAACGACAAAGGAAATTCCACCAGCAACCGCAAGTTCATCATTCCAGATGAGCGCGCTGGCATGGTATTCGCCGCAAGTCTTGCGATTTGCACCGCCTTTGTTGTCATGTGGTTGATGTCGCGGAAGCTGAAATGCAACAGCGGGCTCTTGATCGTATATGGGGCCGATTTAACGTCAATTTCCAGTGTGTCCCAGTTCGGATCTGGCTTTGTCCGGGCGATCTTTCGGTCGTAAATCAATACGTATTCATGGCAATAACCTAGCGGGGGCGGTCGGTCCCAATGTGGCGGGACCAGCGCCTTGCGTAAACGGATAAGCGAGGGGGGCGAGTCCTTGAGGAAGAGGGAGCGGATTTCAGAAACGATTTCCGGCGTCAATATTTCATCCGCATCTAGCGAAAAGACGAAATTGTTGCTGCACTGCATCTCGCCGAATCGGCGCTGCTGCCCGAAGCCTTCCCAGGGATTTGTGACAACGCGCGCACCATACGAACGAGCGATCTCTACTGTCCTGTCCGTGCTTCCAGCATCCACGACCACAATTTCCGCCTGCAGGGGCAGCGCAGATTCCAGCGTTTTAGCCAAGCGGTCTTCCTCATTCAGTGTCCGGATCAGGACACTCAAGGCGATCGGCGAATTGGGCTGGGCGCCGACGGGAGGTCGGGACATTAGTTCTCGCAAGTTAGGCAGTTGGCCGGGTGTCCAGCCTGCCCCGGGCGCTTGACAAATACCATGCGTTACTGAATTTTCAATCCCACGAAGCGGTGCGCCATAAGTGATATCCGCGCTTCCAGCTAAGCGCCCCAGCGGGGAGCTTGAGGGGACTTCTCATTGTTTTCGTTACGACGGTCGACGTTCGCCTACGAACCCTATCCAGTATGTTACGCCACCGAGGTTTTCGAGGGACCGGTTTACGACGAACTCGCTCAAACCTATCCAGATAGGAAACTGTTCCAGCACAAGCCAGAGCTAGGCGATAAATACTCCTTGTCCGAACGCAATAACGCCGATCAATATCACAAGTTTCTGGCGAGCTCCCCCGCATGGGGCCGACTGCACTCCTATGTCAAAAGCAAGACTTTCGTCGACGAAACACTTGAGTTCTTGAAAAGTCATAACATCGATCTTGGACTGGGAAACTACGCGTTTGTTTCCAAGGCGAGGGCGAAGCGAGCCAGCCTCTTGTCGCGGATTCGCCGAATGCCGGAATTGGGTGCTCGTTTCGAATTCTCCGCAATGGGCGGTAATGGGGGCCACATCCTGCCGCACACGGACAATCACAATAAGCTCATCACACTCGTCCTTTCGATGAACGAACAGGAAACATGGAATCAGGCCTGGGGCGGTGGAACCGAAATCTGCATGCCCAGGGATCGCAGCAAGATTTTCAATCATGTAAACTTCTACATGGGTTTCGATGACGTTGAATTGCTCGGAAATTATGGCTTTCATCCCAACCAGTGCCTACTCTTCATCAAGACGTTCAATTCATGGCATCAGGTATCGCCGATTCATACGCCATCATCGGCTCCCCTTCGCAAGACATTGACGATCAATATTGAACGTCTGGTCTGAGATAAAGCGATCAAAGGTTTTCTAATGCGCAAGAGTAACGCCCGTGATCTCGGGGTTTTCGAGAAGCTTTGGCTGGATGCGAAAGCATGGGTCAGGAAAGCATTGGTCTCTGACGTGCGCGTGCAAGATGGGCGCTTTGTGTCGGCCTTCGTGTGCGAAAACCGGTTGCAGGCCTATCGCGCCATCACGCTTTGGGCGAAGGAGCCGGGGACTATGGCCTGGATCGATCAATCGGTCCGGTCGGGTGACCGATTTCTGGATATCGGTGCCAATGTTGGGATTTATACGATTTCTGCGGGCCATCGAGTCGGCGATGAAGGCCATGTTTACGCCGTGGAGCCGCATAAGCCGAGTTCCGTTGCGCTTTTGCGCAACATCGCTCGCAATGGCTTTCACAAGCGAACGACCGTTTTTACATGCGCGCTCGCGGACAAGCGTATGCTTGCACCGTTCAACTATACGAGCTTCGAACCCTCGGTAACTGGCAGTCAATTGGGCTCTGCGCAGACCAATGGCTCAGGCAAGCCCTTTTCTGCAGCTGCGACAGAAATCTGCCTTGCTGTGAGCGTGGACGAACTCATCGAAGCCAAAGCAATGGAGCCGCCTGATCTCGTCAAAATCGATGTCGACGGTATCGAACTCGCTATCCTCAAAGGCATGGCAAAACTTTTGGGGTCGTCACGGCCCCCACGCGCTGTTCAGGTTGAATTGAATGTCGGAGAGCAGGACGCAATCGTTCAATGGATGAAAACAACCGGTTACGAACTCCATCACCGGCATTTCACAAGTGGTGGCGAACGCGCCCTTCGCGAAGGTAGAAGCGTCGAATCCATTGCACATAACGCCGTTTTCTCTCCTGTCGGCGATCAGAGCCTATTCGAAGGAATTCACTCATGACCTACTCGCGCCTTACGCCGAGCCCGCGCTACGCTGAACTTCTGAATATGTACAAGTCAGTTCATACGGAAGGGATCGCCGCGCAGAACCTCACCGCCGAAGATACATTCAGTGGCACCAGCCTGGGGCCGCACGTGAAAACGATCCAGAGGTTGATCAAAGACACCGGCGCACGGACGGTTCTGGATTACGGGGCAGGCAAAGGTGTGAAATACGCCGCCACCAATCTTTCAATCGGCGGCACACGGATAAGTTCAATTAAGGACTATTGGGGCGTAGACGGTATCACCTGCTACGATCCGGCTTATGTTCCATTCGCGACCATGCCAGAAGGTCAGTTCGACGTTGTGGTTTGTACCGACGTGCTTGAGCACATTCCCGAAGCAGATCTACCCTGGATTCTCGAAGAGCAGTTCCGCTATGCTCGGAAAGCGGTTTTTGGCAATATCGCGGCCTATCCGGCGGAAAAGACCTTGCCGAATGGCGAGAATGCACATTGCACAATTCAAGGCGCGGATTGGTGGCACGAGACGATCCGCAAAGCGCGGGCAGCTGCGGGATCCAGTGCTGATTATCTCTACCTCGTCGAGACCAAGGTCATGAGGTCTAAATGGTTCGGTCTGAAGAAAAAGGCCGTCCGGCAATTCGAGCACCTGACTAGCCGGCCGGGCTGGGAAAGTTTCTGATGTCGCGCCCGGTCATACCCAGGCTCGTTGGCCTTGGTATCCGAACATTCGTAACACTAGAGGGCTTTGTGTGCGGGCCCGGTTCAGGCCAACCTTCGCTGGATGGTCGGCCGCGGTGCTTTTTCGTTATTCATAACAAGAACCACGTCACGATCTTTCGCGATATTGAACGAAAACTGACCGCTCTTGGAGTAAGCGTTTTTTTCGTCTCGATTGGCGGACATCGGCACGCACAGCAGGCCATAAGTGCCGCGAGGGTAGCAGGGCTCGAGCCCATCGATGTCGCGCAGATGGGGCGTGCTGCCTGCGCTGGTGATGTGATCTGTGTCGGAAACGACTGGGGACCCAAACGCCTGCTTCATTGGCTCGCCCGGGTGCAAAAGCGCGGCGTGCCGCTCATAGGCATCGTCGAAGGTGCACGCTTCAGTTTGCCGGGGCTTTACAAGCGTGTCGATATATTGCTGTGTTGGGGGCCCTCGGGTCTGGAGATCGGCGCGCGTTCCGCTGAAATCGTCGGGTCGCCCGTCATCGAACACGCCCGCCAGCGCTTGCAAAAAAAGCACGATCGCCCGCGTGTCTTGATCAACTACAAGTTTTCTGGAACTGAGGAAGACAAGGGTTTTGCGTGGGGCGCAGCAGCGATAGAAGCTGCGCGCATCATCGATCCAGACTTCGTGATCAGCGCTCATCCCTCGAGCCGCGGAGTTCCCGCCGATGTGCAGGTCAGCGCCGAGCCCTTTCTTCAGCTGCTCGGCAATTCGACAATCGTCATTACCAAAGCTTCCACGGTAATTTACGAAGCGCTTGCCGCTGGCGTTTCGGTCCTGTACTTCCCGCATGGCGACGAAAAAAATGCGGAGTTCGGTGATCCACTTGGCGCGTTCGCTGTGGCGAATGGGCGCCAGGAATTAATCCAGCGGGCCAAGGATTATGCCCGGCAGCCGATGTTTATGGAGCGCGAAGCCCGCGCATTTCTCGATCGTCACGTATCGGTCGAGCCTGACCGGCCTGCCAATGACAGAATCGTGGCGGCTTTGATCGCGGTCATGAAGAGACCGGAACCAGTTGCGTATTTGTGATCTCAGATTGGGCTTGTCGCTTGCGGCGGCCGTTGGAAGAGGATCGGACATGTCAGTGGAAGCAGACGTCATCAGGGTATTCGTTGGGTACGATTCCCGTCTGCCTGTGCTGTTCAATATTGCGCAACACAGCATTATCCGTCACGCGTCCCAGCCGGTTGCGATTACGCCTATCAAGACGACACATCTCAAGGGAATCTTCGAGCGTGAACGTGTCGCGCTGCAATCGACCGAATTCTCATTTAGCCGCTTTCTGACGCCATATCTTTGTGATTTCAAGGGCTGGGCTATCTTCATGGACAACGATGTCATCGTGCGCGCCGACATCGCTGAACTCTGGAAACTTCGCGATGAGCGATATGCGCTCCAGTGCGTCAAACACGACCACAAACCCGCCAGCACGGTCAAATTCCTTGGTGAGCAGCAGACGAGCTACCCAAAAAAGAACTGGTCGAGCGTCATGTTGATGAATTGCGCAAAATGCGATGCACTGACCACGGAATACGTAAACACTGCAAGCGGGCTGGAACTTCACCAGTTCAAGTGGCTGGCGTCCGACGCTCTGATTGGCGATCTGCCACTGCAATGGAATTTTCTCGCAGATTACTACAAGCATGACGACTCCGCGAAAGTCGTTCATTATACAGAGGGCGGGCCCTATTACGCAGCGACCCGCGACGTGGACTTTGCTGATGATTGGTTCGACAATTTCCGCGATGCCGCCGGTTGCGTTGATAGCGATTTCATGACCCTTGCGCACGAGGCTCAATTACGCGCCGGAAAACCGAAATAGTCGCGCACCTGGCTCCAACTCCTGCCAGCACGAGCGACATCGTCAGCGCCTTGAGGCATTTTCAAATTATTTTTTCTTGTCTCCAGTGTCTTCAAAGTGCCTTATGCAATTATTACAGGCATCAGCCTGACCGGGAGACAATCTGTGGCTTCTAAAATGTCCGACGACCTTCGCTCAGGCGCGTTGGTTTATCATCGTTTGCCAAAACCGGGCAAACTGGAAATCCAGGCGACCAAACCGCTAGGTAACCAGCGCGATCTGGCGCTGGCCTATTCCCCGGGTGTTGCTGCGGCCTGTGAGGTCATCGTCGAAAACCCGGAAGAAGCCGCTACGGTCACGGCCCGCCAGAATCTGGTCGGCGTCATTACCAACGGCACCGCAGTGCTTGGGCTGGGAGATATTGGCCCGCTCGCGGCAAAGCCTGTGATGGAAGGCAAAGCTGTCCTGTTCAAGAAATTCGCAGGCATTGATGTTTTTGATATCGAGATCGAGCAGAAGAATATCGAAAAATTTGTCGACACAGTCGCGGCGCTGGAGCCCACATTCGGCGGCATCAATCTGGAAGACATCAAGGGGCCTGACTGTTTCGAGATCGAGGCACAATTGCGCGAGCGCATGTCGATCCCGGTTTTCCACGATGACCAGCATGGCACTGCGATTATCGTCAGCGCCGCCGTGCGTAACGCGCTTGAACTTGCCGGCAAGAATATTGCTGATGTGAAGATAGTTGTTTCCGGCGCTGGCGCGGCCGCGCTTGCCTGCCTCAACCTTCTTTGTTTCATTGGCGCGCAGCGCAAGAATATCTGGGTCAGCGATCTGGAAGGCGTGGTCTGGAAAGGCCGCAACGAACTGATGGACCGCTGGAAGGACGTGTACGCGCAGGAAACCAGCGCCCGCACCTTGAGCGAAATCATCGAAGGCGCGGATGTTTTTCTCGGGCTCTCGGCAGCGGGTGTTCTGAAACCCGAAATGGTCGCGCGGATGGGCCCGAAGCCGCTCATTCTTGCGCTCGCCAATCCAAACCCGGAGATCACGCCAGAGGAGGCGCTGGCGGTGCGCCCCGAGGCGATGATCTGCACAGGCCGGTCCGACTATCCCAATCAGGTTAACAACGTCCTGTGCTTTCCCTATATCTTCCGGGGTGCGCTGGACGTGCACGCAACCGCTATCAACGAAGAGATGAAAATGGCGGCAGTGGAGGCCATCGCTCAGCTCGCGCGCGAGGCGCCTTCGGATGTCGTCGCCAATGCCTATGGAGGCTCCGCGCCGCTGTTCGGGCCAACATCGCTCATTCCTGCACCTTTTGACCCGCGCCTGATCTTGCGCATTGCGCCAGCAGTCGCCAAAGCCGCAATGGCAACAGGAGTGGCGAAAAAGCCGATCCGGGATTTCGAAGCCTATACCGAACAGCTCAATCGCTTCGTATTCCGCTCTGGTTTCATCATGAAGCCGGTATTCGCGCAGGCCAAAGCGAATCCCAAGCGCGTAATTTATGCTGATGGTGAAGACGAACGGGTATTGCGCGCAACGCAGGTTGTGCTGGAAGAGGGGATCGCCATTCCCGTTCTGATCGGCCGGCCCAATGTTGTAGAAGCCCGCATCAAGCGGTTTGGCCTGTCGCTACAGCCGGGACGCGACTTTGAACTCGTTAATCCCGCCGACGACAAGCGTTACCGTGAATATGTCGCTGCGCTTCTCGATGTAGGCGGCCGCAAGGGCATCACGCCCGACGCGGCGCGCACAATCGTGCGAACCTCAACAACAGCGATCGCCGCCATCGCCGTGCGCCGTGGCGATGCCGACGCGATGTTGTGTGGCCTTGAAGGACGATTTCAGACGCGCCTGAAGATGATTCGCGATATCATCGGCCTTGCTCCAGATGCACGCAATTTTTCGGCGTTGAGTTTGCTCGTTACCTCGCACGGCCATTACTTTCTGGCCGATACGCACGTCCGGCAGAATCCGACTGCGTTGGAAATTGCCGAAATGACCGTTAAATGCGCCGAACATGTGCGCCGCTTCGGTATGACACCCAAAGTCGCGCTGATTTCGGATTCCGATTATGGGAGCGATGACACGCCCGCTGCGCTCAAAATGCGCGAAGCGCTGAGCCTTATTCAATCGTTGAACCCTGCACTTGAAATCGACGGTGAGATGCAGGCCGATACGGCGCTGAGCCAGGCTATCAGGGATCGTGTGCTGCCTAGTTCTACTTTGAAGGGCGAAGCAAATGTGCTCATTTTGCCGGATTTGACCTCGGCCAACATCGCCTTCCAGATGGTGAAGGTGTTGGCCGATGCGCTACCTGTTGGTCCCATCCTGATGGGAGCCGCGCGTCCCGCACATATACTGACGCCATCGGTGACGGCGCGTGGCATCGTCAACATGACGGCGATCGCCGTCAGTGAAGCGCAGTCGAGTGATCGAAACTGGGACCCGGCGTAGACCCATTTTGCCGGTATTAACCATGACCCATGAGTTTGCGTAGGGCGGATCGGGGATACACGACATCGCAAGACTGGATCATCATATTCGCCCCCGATCGTATTTTGGGGTGTGTGATGACGCAGCACGGTAGTTTTGGCAGACGGGGCGCCAGCGGGCCGGGAACCGCTTCCCAGAAGCAGACAGGGGCTCCACCGCTCAAGTTCAGTTATCGTGAACTCGTGGATGGACTGGAAGAGCGCAAGCAACCTTCATCTGGTCTCGGCGCCTTGTTCGGCGGTGTTCGTGGCGCCGCTATCGCGCTGAGCGGGTGTTCCATGGTTTTGGGCGTATTCGTGATGGTCTATCTTCGCGGTTTTGCGAGAATTGATGGCAACGTCACAATGCTCTTCGTGGGCGCGACAATTGCTTTGCTTGTATTGCCGCGTCTGGCGGCGATCATTCGCGTATTCAGCGGCAAGAAATAATTTGATTAGGTAGAGAGTTTCTGAACGTATGGCAGTTCGTGGAAATTGCGATTTTCTCAAAATGCCCGCTGTATCGTGATTTCCAGCGTTTTGTATGCACGATGAATTCACAACCTGTTAATTGGGCAGGATTATATATTTAAATATTTGATGCTCATGCCACCGAAACAGCAAACGAGGGGCTTGGAAATGATTGTTCGTGCATTTGCAGGTATCACTATTTTTGCCGTTGTCGGCGCTGGTCTTGTTTTCAGCGGCGTGGGCGGCTCAAGCCCATCCGATACCGCGCAGGCATTCAAAACGCTGTCCACTGAAATGCCGAAAATACGCACCGAAATAAAGAGCGTGATGTCGATGCTCGACGCGATGCAGAGGCAGGACGCATTGGCCCGCGATCTGGGTTCGCCACTTTACGGGGACTTGTTAGGCGTGGCTGTGGTTGGTCAGCGCTGCAAGGATCCAGACCTGATCAAACAGGCCGACCGCGCCATGAGCTACGAAATCAAGCGGCGCAATCTGGTCACGCATTCCACTCTGAAAGAGCTGGTTGCTGCCTTGATTAAAGATGGGTCCAACACCTCTGAAAGAACGAATTGCCCGCTCGAGGTGAGCCGGTCGGAAACCACCCTGGCGAAATATCCAAAGCTCTAACGCTGATCAGATCGAAAAACTGGTCCCGCAGCCGCAGGACGCGGTGGCGTTGGGGTTCTCGATCTTGAAAGACTGGCCGATCAGGTCGTCCACAAAATCGATCTTCGCGCCTTTCAGAAAATCCAGTGATACAGGGTCGATCAGAACAATTACGCCATCCTGCTCGACGGCCAGATCATCCGCATCGCGAGCTGGGACAATATCGAAAGCGTAGGAAAAACCGGAACACCCCCCACCGTTGACTGCGACACGCAGATAAGATCCTTCCGGTTCTTTCGACAAGACCGTGGCGATGCGTTTGGCCGCCCGCGTGGTGACGCTGGGTAAATCCTGTGATTGCAGATTGGTTACTGTCTCAGACATGGGTGTTTTTGTCCTGACGAATGTCGCAGCTTGCCACGACTCGAGCCTAGATATAAGTGCCCATGCATGGCTCTACAACGTGGGGATCAGGTTTTCTGGCCGCCGGGCAAAGCTCGCAGCGTCTTTATCGCCCCCTGGGCGGTCGATCCGGACGAAAGCCGGGGCCGGTTGATTCCCGAGCATTCATCCCCGACTCGCACACCCTTTCAACGTGACCGAGACCGTATCATCCACTCTACCGCCTTCCGCCGTCTCGCCCATAAAACCCAGGTTTTCGTACCTCATGAAGGCGATCATTACCGCACCCGGCTGACCCATACGATTGAAGTCGGCCAGATCGCCCGCGCTTTGGCCCGTGCGCTCGGTCTGGATGATGACCTCGCCGAAGCTCTGGCGCTGGCCCATGATTTGGGACACACGCCCTTCGGGCACGCGGGAGAGGATGCTCTTGAGGCGCGCATGGCGGAACACGGTGGTTTTGACCACAACGCGCAGGCTTTGCGCATCGTCACACGGCTGGAGCGGCGGTATGCTGGTTTCGACGGGCTGAATCTGACCAGGGAAACACTCGAAGGTCTGGTCAAGCACAACGGCCCGTTGACCGGCCCAAATGCCATCGAGAAATATCGCAAACGCGGCGTGCCCCTCGCCATCCTCGAATTTGACGCCGGATATTCTCTGGAACTGGGCAGTTTCGCCAGCGCCGAGGCGCAGGCAGCGGCGATTTCTGACGATATCGCCTACAATGCCCATGATATCGACGATGGCTTGCGCGCGGGACTGTTCGACCTCAGCGACCTCCGCAAAGTCGATTTTCTGGCCGAAATCCTGGCGGAGATTGACCGGTTGCATCCAGGGCTGGAGCGGGGCCGGGTCATTCATGAAATCGGCCGGCGGGTCATCACGCGATTTGTGGAGGATGCGATTGCCGAGAGCCGCAGACGGCTTGGGGAGGCAAAGCCCGCCTGCGCTGCCGACGTGCGGACGGGAAGCCGCCCTCTGATCGCCTTTTCCGATGCCTTTGTAGCTGCCGACGCCGCGCTGAAAGCGTTCCTCTATCCCCACATGTACCGGCACGCCCGCGTGATGAAAGTCCGCAACGAGGCGTCTGCGGTCGTGGAGCGGCTGTTCGACCATTTTGCGGTCCATGCCCAGGAGATGCCTGGCGAGTGGGCTATGCGGGCAGCCGCCGTGCGCCAGGACGAAACACGCCGTCTGCGTCTTGTGACGGATTACATTGCCGGAATGACGGATCGCTACGCCCTGGCCGAACATCGTCGCCTGTTTGGCGATGCGCCGAGCATTACAATCGCCTATAGCTGAGGCGAAGATCAACCCCCGGGGGATGCCGGACTTGAAGCTGCCTTTCGCTGGTAATTTGTCCCGTCTCGTCAGCCGGGCAGCTGAAAGCGCTGCCGGTCTGGCTGGCGCTGCGGCAACCAAAGTGCAGGAAGCCGGCAAAAGCCTGACGGGATTGATCTCGCCCGCACCACCGCAAGGTGAGCCTCCACATGTTTTGCCGCCCCAGCCCGTTGCCCCGGCAGAAGATCCCTCGCGCCAGCACACAGCTGCCCGGCCCCAATGGCTGAGTCTGCGCGGCTGGTGGGAAGTGCTTTGTATTGTCTACATTGAAGTTTTTCGAGACCGGCTGATGCTGGTGGCCGCTGGCGTGGCTTTTTATGTCATGTTGTCCATATTTCCGGCCTTGTCGGCGCTGATCTGGTTTTATGGCCTCTTTGCCGATCCCGGACAGGTTGTCTCCCATATCCAGAGTCTTGCTTTTCTGCTGCCGCAAGGCGCTATGGATGTCATCCAGCAACAAGCGATGGCGATAGCAGCCACTGGCCGTTCAAGCATGAACGCGCTTATTTTCGCCAGCACTTTGATTGCCATGTGGAGCGCAAACGCTGGGATGAAGGCGATCATCGAGGCGATGAACATTATCTATGACGAAGAGGAAAAGCGAAGTCTTGCCGCGCTGAACATCCGCTCAATGCTGTTCACCCTGGGCGCGCTGGCGATTTTCCTGGCGACCTTGGCTGTGCTCATCGTGGCTCCACTTCTTCTCGCCTTTGTGAAACTGGAGGGCAGTTTTGCAACGATGTTTGTCGTGATGCGCTGGCCAATGCTGTATGCAATTACGATAGTCTATCTGATCCTGCTGAACCGCTATGGCCCCAGCAGGCCCAAGGAACAGGCGCGCTGGGCGCTTTGGGGCAGCGCGCTCGGGGCAGGATTGTGGCTGGCTGTTTCAGTGGCCTTCTCCTGGTACGTCGAACACCTAAGTAATCTCGCGGCCACCTATGGCTCCATCGCGGCGATCGCGGGCCTAATGTTGTGGCTCTGGCTCTCGGCCCTTGTCATCCTCATCGGATTTGAGCTCAATCACGAGCTGGAAATACGCACACGCCGGTGGGAAGAAGAAGATAATCACAGACGCGAAATGGCGCGTTGGGAAATGCTGCAAAAGGGCAGCGGTGTCATACCGCCACCTGTTCCTGGGAAAATAGGCGGCCTGTTCCGTAAGATTACCGGGCGGTGAATATGTGCGCGGATAGAAACAAGAAAGGGTAGGACTTCATGTTTGAAACCAGAGGTGCCCGATTTGCAGCCCTTATAGCGTTGGGCTATATTTCCATGAACACTATTGTTTGTGCACAGCCAGCTGACGACTTCTATCGCCGCAAGAACATCCGCTTTCTCGTCGGCACAGATGCAGGGGCAGGCTTCAGCGCCTATTCGCTTCTGTTGCAGGCCTATCTTGGCAAGCATATTCCCGGCAATCCCAGTGTCACCGTTGAACACATGCCCGGGGCAGGCGGTATCAATTCGCTCAATTATCTCGCCAACGCCGCGCCAAAGGACGGCACGGCTATCGCAGTGGCCATGCCGAATTTCTTTGTCACCCCATGGACTGAGCCCAATGCAGTGAAATTCGATCCCGCAGGTTTTCACTTTCTGGGGCGCATGAGCGATTTCGGCCGAGTCCTCGTCGTCTGGCATAGCGCAGGTGTGAAAACCATCGGCGATCTCAAGCAGTCCGAAGTGACTTTGGGCGCGTCTTCGCGCCGCTCCACAACGTCCATCGCGCCCATGCTGATGAACGAAGCTCTTGGAACCAAATTCAAGATTATTACCGGGTATACAGGCACAGGCCCCACAATGATTGCCATGGAGCGTGGCGAAGTCGCTTCGACCACCATTGCCTGGGCCACAGTCAATTCCCTTCATGCTGACTGGCTGCGCGAGGGCAAGCTTCAGGTATTGGGCGGCCTCGATTTTGCTGAGATCCCGATCAAGGGCGTACCCCGTATTCGCGATCTGATCGCAGACGATAAACAGCGCGCACTCTGGGATTTCGTTGCGCTGCCTGCTGAGTTTGGCACAGCCGTCCTCGTTGCGCCCGGCGTGCCAGAAGAGCGCATCAAAACATTGCGCGAAGGGTTTATGGCGGCGGTGAAAAGTCCTGAATTTATCGCTGAAGCTGAGCGCCGGAAACTCGACCTCAATCCCAAATCGGGCGAAGAACTCGATGCCCTGTTCCGCCAATATGGCTCGCCTGCGCCCGAGGTCATAGCCAATGTCGCGCGTCTCATGGGTGTCACACCATGAGCGGGGCGCCATATTCAGCTGACGTTATCGTCGTCGGCGCGGGCCTTTCCGGCCTTTGCGCAGCGCTTAGCGCTCATGAAGCGGGCAAGTCGGTCATCATCATTGAGCGGGCGAATATCGAGGAACGCGGCGGCAATACGCGCTTTTCCAACGGCGCAATGCGCGCGGTCTATTCGGGCGTTGAAGATATTGCTGCGCTGGTGGGTGAGATCGGCGAAGCCGAACGCAATCGCGCCGACTTTGGCGATTATACGCGCGAGCAATATTTTGATGATCTGGCGCGCGTGACGCAATACCGCACCCATCCACAAATGGCGGATCTGCTGGTCGACCGCAGCCGCGAGACCATGCTGTGGCTGCGCTCGCAGGGCGTGCGCTTCCTGCCACTTTACGAATGGCAGTTCAAACTCCCGGATGGCCGTATCAAATTTTCAGGCGGCTCAGCTGTTGAGTGTTATGGTGCAGGTGAGGGGATCTCTGCAGCGCTGTTTGCCGCCTGTGAGCGTAAGAATATCCCTGTTCATTACCAAACACGAGTGATGTCACTGATCGCGGACGCGCAAGGCGTGCATGGTGTAAGCGCCCACCAAAACAGCGCGGATGTCACATACACCGGGGATGCTATCATTCTGGCTTGTGGCGGATTCGAAGCCAATGCGGAAATGCGTACGCGCTATCTCGGCCCCTCCTGGGATCTGGCGCGGGTCCGCGGTTCGCGCTTCAACACGGGAGACGGCTTGCGCATGGCGCTCGATATCGGCGCGATGCCCTATGGTCATTGGTCCGGTTGTCATGCCTCAAGCTGGGATTTCAATGCGCCTGAGGTCAACGAACTCGCTTATGGCACAGTTTTCAAGCGCGACGATTATCTCGCAGGCATTGTGCTGAATGCTGATGGTGAGCGCTTCTTTGATGAAGGGGCGGATATCCGTTCGCTGACCTATGCCAAACTGGGCCGCGCTATTCTTGCGCAGCCGTCCCAGATAGCCTGGCAGATTTTTGACGCTAAAGGCAGTGCGCAATTGCATGGCGAATATCGCGTGCGCCAGTCGGCCCGCTTTCAGGCTGCAACGCTGGAAGAACTCCTCGGCAAACTGGATGGTATCAATCGCAGCAAGGCGTTGGCGACCGTTGCAGCCTACAACAACGCGATACAAAGCGATGTTGTCTATGATCCCGGCCGCAAGGATGGCCGGGGCACCAGAGGGCTCACAGTGCCAAAGTCCAACTGGGCGCTCGCGATTGATGAAGGCCCGTTTGAAGCCTATGCGGTGACTTGCGGTATCACCTTCACCTTCGGTGGCCTGCGCATCAATTCCTCCGGCCAGGTTTTGGATGCTGACAGCCGCGAAATTCCCGGCTTGTTTGCAGCAGGCGAAATGGTGGGGGGCCTCTTTTATTTCAACTATCCCGGTGGGGCAGGCCTGATGTCTGCCGCTGTCTTCGGGCGCGTGGCCGGGCAGGGAGCGGCAGCGTAACCTGGCGCGGCCATTTTTTTATTTTTTGCCGAAACCCGGTGGCAAAAAGCTTCCGCCGCCTTGCTGCCCGCCCGGGTTTTGAACGCCCTGCTGTGGGTTACGTCTGCCAAATTGGTCCGGCGGCGGAGCCTGCTGTGCGCCTGAGCCATACGGAATACTCCCGCCAGCCAATCCCTGCTGCCCGCCAAACGGCACGGGCTGCGCATGAGAGAGACCGGCTGGCGCAGGCTGCCTGCGCAGCGCGGAAAGATAGCGCAGCCCGAAAAAGATCGCCGCGCCTGCGGCAAGGATCAGGCCCGCGTACACGGGCCGGTAGAAAAACCAGGCCATCGCGATCACTACAGGCGCAACAACGGCAGTCGCCAGCAGCGCAACCATCGATGCTCCCACGCCAACGATGTCGCCAAAGATAGGGATGATATCAGCCAGCACTTCCAGCAGGCTGAGCATCATGCGGAAGCCTAGGAACAGCACGATCACGCCCACAAGCCGTAATATCCAGGTCAGGATTTTATTGGCGTCCTCGGCGTGTTTGAAAAGTATAGCCGCATCCTTGATACCCGTTTCGGCGAGCAAGACGGTGCGCTGGTTCGAAGTGGTGAAAGGCGTAAAGCCGCTCTGAATTTGCTTTCCAACAACGCTGACAGGCTGGACCGGCAAAAGCGTGTAGGTTACCCTGATATCGCCGACAACAGGCGCATCGGGATTATTACCCGCATAAATGGCGCCTTGCGCAACGCTCGCACGCTCACCGAATACTTTCTTTGCCCCAGCCAATGCACTTGCTGGAACGTCGAAAGTGTCGCCGGAGCCAAGCAGGGAAATAACTTGAGCATCAAGCCGGAAGCCGCCCAAAGTCGCGCCCTCTGCTGCAAAAGACCGCGAACGGGTCTGTGGCATCGCCGGGTTCTGATGGCCTGACGTTTCACGGAAGCGGCTGGATTCAATCGGCCGGTCCGACCATTCGCGCTTGTAAGTATAGCGTGTGATGGTTTCTTCACCGCCGCCGAGCTTCTTGCGTGTTTCTTTCTCCTGCTCTTCCTTCCATTGATACATTTCGACCTTGCGCGAGAGCTTCAGCCCATTGGCATTAAGGCCAATCTCGCTGTCACGGGCTGGGTTGGCCGCTTTTGTCTCGCCGGCGACATGCACGAGTTTGCCTTCATTCGCAGGGTCGGCCCGCTCACTGGAAACCGAAACAACCTGGCCCGCGCCTTCATGCAGTGCGGCGGCGGTCTTGGCGGAATTGCCTTCGTTCCAGAACAGAAGCGCACATCCCGCGACCACAAAAAGCAATCCGAACAGGATCGCCTTGAGGCTGTCCATGATCTTTTCGAACCAGGATTTATGTGACGTTTCGCTGAAACTGTCGCCGTCGCTGCCGCTCCATTCATCGCCGCTGGAGGAGGAGGATGAATTGTCCCAATTGTTGCTGGAGTTATCGTCGGACATGAAGCCTCCTGCGGGGAGCCAGGTGAATCGCCATTGCCGCAGGATAAGCGCGCTACGCCAGCCGCGCAAAGTGCGCAAACGCACTTTGCCGGCAAAATTATCAATAGTGGTCAATCCTTTGGTTCAGCGAACCAGGCCATTTCCGTCAGGAGATGACGAGTTTCGGCATGGTGGCGACCAGCGAACCAAAACCTTCGATCCGCTCATTGATATGCAGTCGCTTCTGGAATTCCCACACGCGTGCAGGGACGGGGTGAATGACCGGGACCTGCAGATCCTGTTCCAGCAGGTCGATAATATGCAAGGTGCGCCAGCCTGACCCGAGCATATAAATCGCGTCAGCTCCGCCAGCCTTCAGGAAGGCTTTCTTGATATGGGCATAAACGACTTCTCCCGCCAGTTCCTGCACCTTGTTGAAGGGCACATCGACTCCAGCCATCGCTTTGACTTCAAAACCGGCGTCCTTGAAATATTGCGAGAAGATTGCGTTGGTCTTTTCGGGAAAGTAGGTCGCGCCGACGATGGATTTCGCGCCAATGGCTTTCAGCGCATTCACATGGTTCTGGCCTGAAGTGAACATGGGGATGCCATAATGGCGCTCCCACTCATCGATGATTTTCTTCTCGCCATCACGTCCGTGCACCATGAATGGCGGGGCGCCCGAGGGATGGATCACATCGCAGCCCGCCTCCTTCAAGAGATCGAGCTCTTTTTCGAAAGCCGATTTCATCTGCAGGAATTCATCCGGCGTTCCGCGCCGGACATTCACATGCAGCGAGAGGACGCCGATGCCTTCGGGCAGCATGCGGATCAGCTCTTCATTGGCCCCAGGCCGCAATGTCGGGTGAACAACACCGATAATGCCGCGCCAGCTTGTGAACATGAATGCCTCCCTTATGTTGTTGAGCGCATGGTAACAGGGGCGTGTAAGAGAGCAAGTTGGTTGCCTGGTTGATGGGGAAGCAGACTTTCCCAGTCTCTTGTTGTCATAAAACTGCAATCAAGTGAGCGTCCCGATTTTGAGAAAAGTCTGGAGCGGCCACTGAGAGCCGGTGCCGTCGCGAAGGTGGTTGGAATAGGCTAACGCGATCTCCAGCTTCATGAAGTTATCCGATCATGCGGCGAGGTCAATGGGTTGATCCGATGGCTTGTCGGCGAGGGTCTTCCAGCCATCGACTTTGCGCATCGTGATCTGCCC